>JAKQEA010000208.1 GCA_029558715.1 Bacteroidota bacterium
ATTCATAAAAAGGGGGTTTTTGTTCTTCATTTACAACTTAATTAGTTATATTTGAAGTGCTTACAACAAAAACACACCCTTCTATTATGATAAATAAAAATACAGAAAATTTCACACAAGAACTTAAACTTTTTCCAGTAAAAGGTAAAAATATTGAACTTAGTTTTAGTGGGGACCGCATAAGCAGCGATGGTGGATTATTACTGCTCAGAGAGCTTGAAAGTCAGTTAAACCTTTTATCTTCAGCCAGTAGCTGCATACAAGATGTAAGAGATCAGCGTTATATTGATCATACTGTCAAGGAACTATTGTTACAACGGGTTTTTCAGATAGCTGCAGGTTATGAGGATTGCAATGACTGTAATGATCTGCGGGAAGACATGATACTTAAAATGTGTGCCGGCAGGTTGCCTCAGACTGACAATGATTTAGCCTCACAGCCGACAATGAGCCGGCTGGAGAACTCTGTAACAAAGAGCGATCTTTTCCGACTGGGTAAATGTCTGGTAGATCATTTCATGGGTTCATACTCAGAGCCTCCCCCGGTCATTATTTTAGATTGCGATGACACCAACAATAACACCCACGGGCAGCAGGAGCTGGCACTGTTCAACAACTATTACAACGAGTATTGCTACATGCCCTTACATATTTATGAAGGATTATCAGGAAAGCTGATAACCACAATTTTAAAACCTGGTCGCCGGAACAAGCAAGCCAAAATTGCCAAACTATTACAAAAACTGGTATTTTACCTTCGTGCCCGGTGGCCAAAAACAAAGATAATCGTTCGCGGCGACAGCCATTTTGCATCACAGGATTTTATGAATTGGGCAGGCATCCAACCTAATGTTGGCTTCATCACCGGGTTGGCGGGCAATGTAAAGCTCCATGAACTGGCACGGGTGACAATCGAAAGTGCTCAGAGAGAGTTTAATCAATACCAAAAGCCGGTTAAACGCTACCACTCGTTTATGTATAAAGCCGGGAGTTGGGAGAACTACCAACGTGTTATTGTAAAAGTTGAGGTAAGCACAATGGGAACCAACATCCGGTACATCGTCACCAGCCTGGTGTAAATTTCAGTTCAATTATATACCACCATTTCAGTTAAGAAGTATAACTCACTACAAAAGTAATTAAATAGATTATTGTTTGTTTTAGTCAGGAGAAAGAAGGCGGATCCGCCTTCTTTCTCCTGACTAAGGCGGCCG
>JAKQEA010000214.1 GCA_029558715.1 Bacteroidota bacterium
CAAAACTGTAATCATCCCGGTTAATATAAGAGGCAATATATCTTCTCAATTCAGTGAATTCTTTTTTATCCTCCAATAATGATTTACTGTAAGGCCACATACTATTCATGAATTCATTTAGGCTCATTAGTGGATTATATCCCGGAAGCATTTTATCAAATAGAACCTTGCCTTTTTCATCCATTTTTCCAATATCAGTCTCACTTGCAAAAGCACCAATTGGAATGTCATACATAGTCTTCAGCAATTGCTTCATTAGCTTTCCCTCGGGGAAATCGTCAAGGTCGCTTAAGAGGCTATCAAGGTCAAATGGGCTTTCAAGTGTTTTCCTATAAGCATCATAATCCTTAGATTTAAAAGCTTCAAGAGGAGTTGCCAGATAAGGGCCAGTAGTTTTATCACGTACAAAGTCATGTAGAAAATAATTGTCCTTAGTGTATTCTCCCATTAGTCTTAAATCAGCCTCTGCAAGTACAAGAGGGCTATCTTTCAAATCATCTAAATGAGCATCGGAAAAGGTAAAAAGCATTTTGCCCGTTAGCAATTCAAAAACATCCAGTAGTTCCGGGTTATGGCTTGGGTGGTTTGTGTTTAGGTATCTGTATATGTTACTGTCACAATAAACTCTAAGCATCTTTCAAATGATTAACTAACTATTCAAAAAATTCATGGCAAACTGAAGCCTCTCCAAAAATACCTACTAATATATTTAGCACAAAATTTTAGTATATATTGTGGATTAATCTGGAAAATTAATGCACAATCCATTGAAAAAGAATCTCTTTGACGTACCTTTGTATTAGTAAAGTAGCCCAAGTGAGGGCGTTGTCACATCTCTTTACCCCCTAATTTGGAAACCCGAAAGGGTCAGGTTACAGGACTGGTCAGAAAACGGTTCAACTCCGTAAAACAAGAGGATGTAAAATACGAGTAGATGCCACCCCCAAAGTCGGAAAGTCGAGAGTGGCCTTGGATGTCAGGAAAACCTAAAGCAGTAGTCATGGTTGACCTTAAACTTCTACCCCAACATACATTGGCAACTATCACATGATACTTGAGCAGGGGTAATGCTCACCGGGAGTAGGTTAAGACTCAGATAACCAATTTTGCAAAAAATTGGTTTAACCTTGGTGTGTCCACTAAGGAAGTAAGCTGAAAAACAATGGCAGATTTATCACTGAATAGCTAACAAATATTCAGCTTACCCAACCTATGTCAGTAGGTCAATGAATTGACCACTTCCTATAGGTAGGAATTGATAGTACGTGTTGCATCCATTGTCGTTCCTTTATACGAGATGAGGTATAATAGCAAAAATGGTAGCCATGAATTGACTACCATCTGCACATAAGGTAGGTGTTGCACCCTCACTCGTTAAACACTTCCATTGCCCTGTCCAGTTCCTCGCTTACAATCTTGGCATATACCTGTGTCTCCCTGATTGCAGCATGAGCCATAAGTTTTGAAACTTTATCAATGCTGATACCCTTTCTCAATGCCATAACAGCAAATGAATGCCGGGATATGTGAAAGCTCAACCGTTTTTCAATCTTAGCCTTCTTAGCAAGTACTTTCAGGTTCTTGTTGATAATGGTGGTTGCACTCGTTATGGCTGCATCCAGTTCTACCGGGTCATTTATATTCAGGATTGGCCTGAGCATGGGGAAAATGAAGTCCTTACTACTGCCATCGTCTTTCCTGTACCTGCCTATTATCTGCAACCCTTTATTCGGAACCTTTATACTTAACTGTGCGCCTGTCTTTCTAATCACAATGTGCAGGTATGTGCCATCAAAGTTCTCCCATTTCAATTGCAACATATCGGACACCCGTATTCCTCCTGTGTAGGAAGCAAACACAAACATATCCCTGCTTAATTCCAGACGGGTTCCGGGTTTAATACTGCATTCTTCTATCCGGGTTAATTCTTCTTCCGTCAGGTAATCCCTGTGTGTTCTTTCTTGCTTTATCTTATACTTCCTGAATGGACTGGTTTCATACCCGATAATATCGGACTTTATGGCATCATTGAAGACCTTACGGATAAACTTCATGTCCTTGCCTACTGTATTGGTTATGTTGCCGTGTTCTTCCCGGAGATATTGCTCATACTTTATCAGGAACTCCGGGGTAATATCATAGAATGTAAGGGAGGGCTTATATTCCTTCAGTTTTTCAACTACTGACCTGTTCTTGTCATAGGTTCCTATCCGTCCTTCCTTCCTGTATTGAGCCACTACATCGTCTGCAAATGCAAAGAAGTCATACGGCTTTTTGCCAAACACTTTTTCTTTCAGGTTCTTGCTGGTAAAGGATTTTGATATGGTTTCGTGCTGTAATACCGTATCCTGTACTTCGGTGAACTTATTTAGCAGGTAACTATTAAGCCTTGCACTATTCCGGTAGGTAGATTTCACTTTATTCTTCTTTTCATCCCACTGGTGGAGTGGTATCATAATGCCGGAAGCTATATAGCTGGCTTTCCTGTTCTTGATTATACGGAAGTGTATGGGAGCTTCATTCTTGGCATTTATTTTATCTTTTCGATAAACAATTGTTACGCTTGTCATTGAGTTAACATTTGGGGTAAACATTGGGGTAAACATTTCGGTAAGAAGCCCGTTTTTGAGCTTCAAGATGTTTACCTCCCAAATGCTAACTCATTGAGTTTGAACTATGGAATTTTGCCTTCTAAGCAGTAGGTCATTGGTTTGAATCCAATCCGGATCACAAAAAGCGTCACGTTATAAACATGACGCTTTTTTATTTATTCTTAGTACTATTCATTGTCAGACTCACATTCCCGGCAGCCGGAAACTATCCAAAAAGACATTTACTTTTTGCTCCGGCAATTCTTTTTTACTGAATGCATATAAGAAGCCGATGAACTTGCCATCTGTCCATGCTTTTATCTTCCAGTTATTCTTTTCCAGGTCACTCCAGTAATCAATTATGCCCCGGGTGTTTTCCTTATTATTCAGCAGGTGGCCACGGCCATAGCCCATGCTTTTAGTGATCTCAAAACTTGTTTTCAGGTAATCAGCATAAGATATCATCATGTCTTCTGCCAGTGCTAATTCAGTGATCGGGTTTAATAATTTAACACAGATCACACCATATGTCACTTCATCTTTGTTGCATTCACCTGAGTAGATCGAAGAAGAATCGGCGCTTTTACTCAATTCATATTTTATCTCGCAATAGCCATACACAAAACAACCTGAATTACTGACAGGATATTTTTTCAGGCTTTGGGCACTGGTTGTTAAAACAATCAGCAGGGAGGCAGATACTGACAACAGTCGGCGCATAGGGAAGCATAATTTGCATAAAGATAAATGCCATTGGGCAAAGGTTGCAGCCCCGTTGTTATTTATTATAAAATGGTCAGGACAAATCGATTAAATTGCAACCCTAATTGCCTGCTATGAGTAGTGTCTTTCATTATGGAACCGATCGGTTGACAGTGGAAAAAACAATTGCTATTGCTTCGGGAAAACTGAAAGCAGTACTGGGGCAGGATGCCATACGGAAAGTAAATGCCAGCCAGGCTTCAGTAAAGCAGATCGTGGAGGCTAACAAAACAGTGTATGGCGTAAATACCGGCTTTGGCATACTGGCCAATACCCCCATCTCGGCAGAAGATACGGCTACACTGCAATACAAAATTTTACAAAGCCATAGTGTTGGTGTGGGTGATCCTATATCCACAGAAGTGGCGAAGATCATGCTTATTACCAAAGTGCATGCACTGGCACAGGGTTTTTCGGGAGTACAGCTGTCTACATTGGAACGAATCACCTGGCATATTGAAAATGATGTGATACCGGTAGTGCCGGAGAAAGGTAGTGTGGGAGCAAGCGGTGACCTTGCACCTTTGGCCCATTTGTTTTTACCCCTGATTGGATTGGGAGAAGTATTTTATAAAGGCGCAAGGTGCAAGGCACAAGATATACTGCAGCAGTTTGGCTTATCGCCAGTACAACTGGGGCCAAAAGAAGGACTGGCTCTTATCAATGGTACTCAATTCATTTTATCCTTTGCTGTAAAAGCGGTGCAAAGAATGCATAATTGTTTAGAGGCGGCTGATATTATCGGGGCGATGAGCCTGGAAGCACTGACAGGTACCAAAGCTCCCTTCGATGCAAGATTGCATGAACTGCGACCTTACAATGGAAATAAATTAGTGGCGCAACGCTTACGGTTGTTACTGAATGATTCAGACATCATGCAAAGCCATGTGGATTGCGGAAGAGTGCAAGATCCTTATTCACTTCGCTGCATGCCGCAGGTGCATGGAGCAAGCCGTAATGCCTGGCTTCATTTAAAAGAACTCACAGAGATTGAACTGAATGCTGTTACAGATAATCCCATCATTCTTGGCGCCGATGATACGATCAGTGGTGGTAACTTTCACGGACAACCAATGGCCCTGCCATTGGACTATTGTTGCTTTGCGGCAGCAGAGATCGGCAATATATCCGACCGTCGCTGTTACTTATTACTCGAAGGTAAATGGGGCCTGCCTATGCTGCTGATGAAAGATGTGGGATTGAACAGCGGCTTTATGATTCCCCAGTACACTACGGCCGCATTAGTTACAGAAAATAAAACTCTCTGCTTCCCGGCCAGTGCAGATAGTATACCTACATCATTGGGACAGGAAGATCATGTGAGTATGGGCAGCATCAGCGGAAGAAAACTCAACAGGGTATTGGATAACCTGGAATTTATTCTTGCAATTGAATTACTTTCTGCCTGCCAGGCTATTGAATTCCGCAGGCCCTTAAAAAGTTCAGCCTTGCTGGAATTTGCTCATGATTATGTTCGTGAGTTTGTTGGCTTTGCAGAAGAGGACCGCATCTTCGCTGATGATATCAATAAAGTATCGGGCCTTATCAAAGATTTTTCTTTCGTGGAAAAGGTGAACAAATTTGCCAGTTCATTAAAAGCAGGGTTAAATGAAGGGTATGATTCCTTTACTATTTAACCGCAGGGTACAGGAGAATAAAGAGATTTCGCAGAGATACGCTGCGTGAATTTAGTGTTCCTATTTCCCGACAGCGAAACTCACATCTTCATCGCCGCTTCCAATGCCAGCTCCATCATTGGCTTTAATGCTTTTTCTCTTTCATCTGCTGAGATCTTTTCATGAGTGGGTATAATATCAGAAACGGTGAGCAGGGTAGCGGCTGTTTTTCCCAAATGCTTTGCATTGGCAAACAAAGCAAAAGCTTCCATTTCTACGGCCAGGCATTTATTTGCAGCAGCTACTTTAGGGATATCGCTGTTTTTGCGATAAAAAATATCGCTGGAATGAATATTACAATTCTTCAATGGTATGCTTAATTCTTTCGCCGCTTTCTTAATTGTTTTAAATGCTTTTCCCTGGTGGCGGATGCATTGATCCTTTATGCCCCATGCATAGCGGGCAAAAGTAGATTCGCTGGCTGCATAATCCACATTGATGAGATCAAATAGTTTCAGTTTGTTTGTATAAGCTCCGCAGGTACCAATGCGGATAATATTATCCACTTCATATTCTGTAAACAACTCGTAAGAATAAATACCGATAGAAGGACAACCCATACCACTGGCACCGATGGTAATTTCTTTTCCTTTATATGTACCGGTGAAATAAAAAGCATTACGGGTCTGGCTGACCAGTTTTACCTGCTGTAAAAAATTTTCGGCAATAAACCTGGCCCGGAGCGGATCACCCGGCATAAGGACAGTCCTGGCGATATCGCCTTTTTGGGCACTAATGTGAATACTCATTGGTTTGGTTTCAGTTTCTGAGTTGTGAAGATATTTAATTTGAAAGAGAATAACGACTTTTGCAGAGATTATGCTAAATGTTGAATGTTGTATTTTAATGATTATTTAATACACTTTGATTCAACATTTAGAATTCAACATTCAACATAATACAGCATGAGCACACTCACCAGGCAATACGACCCCATTAAATACAAAACACCCACCGGCAGTAAACTCAATTGCAAAGGCTGGATACAGGAAGCTGCTTTGCGCATGTTATTGAATAATCTGGACCCTGAAGTGGCCGAACGTACTGATGACCTTATTGTGTATGGAGGAAGAGGAAAAGCTGCCCGTAACTTTGAAGCACTGGATAATATCATTGCCTCACTTAAAATATTGGAGAATGATGAATCATTGCTCATTCAGTCCGGCAAACCGGTTGGTATTCTAAAAACACATAAAGATGCACCACGGGTTTTAATCAGCAACTCACAACTCGTTCCCAACTGGGCCAACTGGAAACATTTCGACGAACTTGAAAAGAAAGGCCTGATGATGTACGGCCAGATGACGGCCGGTTCATGGATCTATATCGGCAGCCAGGGAATTGTGCAGGGCACTTATGAAACTTATGCTGCTCTTGCTGATAAACATTTCCACGGCACATTGAAAGGAACACTCAATGTAACCGCCGGCCTCGGTGGCATGGGCGGCGCACAACCATTGGCTATTACCATGAACGAAGGGGTGGTGTTGATTGCCGAAGTGGAAGAATGGCGCATCGACAAACGCATTGAAACAAGATACCTGGATGAAAAACATACCAGCATCGATGAAGCCATTAATGCTGCTATACATTACCGCCGTGAAGGCGAAGCGAAAAGTATTGGAGTATTGTGCAATGCAGTTGACCTGCTTGACCGCCTGATACAAAGAGATATCATTCCCGATACACTTACCGACCAAACCAGTGCCCACGACCCGCTGATTGGTTACATTCCGCATACACTCACTAATGAACAGGCCAGTATATTACGAACAGAAAATCCCGATGAATACATCCGCCGCAGCTACGAGAGCATGCACCTGCATGTGCAACTGATGCTGCAACTGATGGATAAAGGTGCTATCACTTTTGACTATGGTAATAATATCCGTGCAAGGGCACAGGAGTTCGAGAACCAGCATCCCGAAGCCAGTTTGGAAGACCTGAAAACAAAAGGCCGTTGCTTTGATTTCCCAGGCTTTGTTCCTGCTTACATACGGCCATTATTCTGCGAGGGCAAAGGCCCATTTCGTTGGGCGGCTTTGAGTGGCGACCCGGCCGATATTGCAGTGACGGATGAAGTAATCATGAATATGTTCCCGGAGAATAAAGGAATGATACGCTGGATGCAGATGGCCAAAGAAAAAATTGCTTTCCAGGGATTGCCCGCAAGAATCTGCTGGCTGGGGCAGGGGGAAAGAGAAAAAGCAGGACTAGCTTTTAATGAACTCGTACGCACCGGAAAAGTAAAAGCACCGATAGTAATCGGCCGTGACCATCTCGATACCGGTTCTGTTGCATCACCTAATCGTGAAACCGAATCTATGCTGGATGGCAGTGATGCCGTGGCCGACTGGCCTATCTTAAATGCACTGGTAAATACAGCAGGTGGTGCCAGTTGGGTTTCTCTGCACCATGGCGGTGGAGTAGGGATGGGGTACAGTATACATGCGGGCATGGTTATCGTTGCTGATGGTACGGATGATGCTGAAGCAAGATTGAAAAGAGTTTTAAGAAACGATCCTGGTATGGGTGTGATCAGGCATGCAGATGCGGGGTACGAAATTGCGAAAGAAACTCTGAGAGAAAATGGGTTGGATATTAAAGACCGTTTGAAGTGATAAACAAAAAGCCGCCTGATGGCAGCTTTTTGTTTTCATCAATTCCCGATGCGGCTAATTCACCACTTTAAAGGCAACACTTTGAGCCAGTAATTTATAGCCGTTATTCTCATACACTCTGAACATGTAATCACCGGCGCCATACCTGGGACTGGTGAAGGTCATGGTTCCCTCTTTCAGGCCTTTGGTGTATTTCCATTCAATGTATTCATTGGCATGGTAAGCTTTGGCACCATAAATGCCTATCCAGTC
The DNA here is from genome assembly GCA_029558715.1 of Bacteroidota bacterium. Taxonomy (GTDB): domain Bacteria; phylum Bacteroidota; class Bacteroidia; order Chitinophagales; family Chitinophagaceae; genus JJ008. The sequence continues at coordinate 7,903 of JAKQEA010000214.1, forward strand.
TGCATTAAAACCCGGAAGATTTTTAAATACTACTACTATGGGTTCGCCAACTTTGTAAACATTTTTCCCGGTATACAGTTGTGGCGTATTTACTTCAGCCGGAGGCGGTGGAGGCGTTACTACCGGCTCGCTTACCGGAACCTGCGCTTTTACTTCTGGCTGTACTCCAAACTCGACCCATTTGTAAGTGATGATACGGCGTATGAACCGGGATTCGTTGCCTCCGGACAAATGAAAGGTCAGAGAGAAATAAGGGTTCAATGTTCCATCCCTCTTCAGTCCCGGACCTTTTGGTACGGTAAAACTACCGATCATAGTGGCAGTGCCATTAGGTCCGGCATTAAGGTCAGCACTTTTACCAGAAGCAGGTTTCATAAATCCCCAGGTTCCAAAATCTGCCCATGCTGTAACATTGCCTGTCGGTTCTGCTGAAAGATTACTCACCAGTCCTTTAATTGTAACCTGCTCACCGGCTAACAAAGAGTCCTGGTGTCTTTTTACCGTCCATTCCCACTTAACATGTCCCCGGTAGGTATGAGTTTTCCGGTCAACGTTTGAATAATACTTCAATTCAAATGATTGCCCGTTACTGCCGGCCTTTCCAAGGAAGCTGTAAGTAGAGTTCCTTTTTTTTAATTCAGTTTCGTTTGTCATTTCATCTTTCACACTATGTTTCACCCACCAGCCTTTTGGCTGTGCAAAAATAAAAGCAGCAGGAAGCAGCAGGAGGAAAGCAGAGCATTGCAATCTTTTTATAATAATACTTTTCATAGCCTTTCTGTTAAGAACCTGAAGTTATTTCAGCAGCAAAGCGATTCCATTGATAACCGTCACTATAAGCTGTGAGATTACTCACGGCAGTGAAATGGTGGCAGCCTGCTGAAAATAATCCGGATCAGCCACCACTTATCTTTGCTGAAAATTTAGCAATGGAACTTGGCATCGGTATGTTTGGTGATAATCATTATGATAAAAACGGCAAACCGCAATCGGCAGGTCAGCGTTTAAGGGAACTCATAGAAGAAATAAAACTTATGGATGAGGTAGGGCTCGATTTCTTTGGCATAGGTGAGCATCATCGCCCCGACTATGCCGTATCGGCACCCGAGATTATTTTAGCTGCCGCAGCCACCGTTACAAAAAATATAAGACTCGGCAGTGCGGTGTCTGTTTTAAGTTCATCTGACCCGGTAAAACTCTACCAGAGTTTTGCTACGGTAGACCAGCTGAGTAATGGCCGGGCCGAACTGATGGCAGGCCGGGGTAGTTTTATTGAATCATATCCGCTGTTTGGTTACAACCTGGATGACTATGATGAACTGTTTGAAGAAAAGCTGGAGCTCTTATTAAAAATAAATAAAGAGAATCCTGTAACCTGGAAAGGAAAATTCAGACCTGCATTAAAAGCTCAGCAAGTATTGCCCCGTGCTGCTAATGATCATCTGAATATATGGATAGCGGTCGGCGGCACACCAGAAAGTGTATTGCGGGCAGGCCGGTATGGCTTGCCGGTGATCTTTGCTATTATCGGCGGCAACCCGGCACAATTTAAACCCCTGTTTGAATATTACCGGAAAGTGTATGTTCATTATGGTCATGATAAAATCAAATTCCAGGTGGGTGTTCACATGCATGCTTTCTTTGGTGATGATAGTCAAAAAACGGCTGATGAATATTATCCTGTCTATTCATCACAAATGAACAGGGTAGGCAGCAGCCGCGGCTGGCCGCCTTACCAGCAACAACAATATGATTTGGGGAAAGGAAAGAACGGACATTTAATAATTGGTGATGCCAGCGAAGCGATTGATAAAATTTTATATATGCAGGAACTTTTTGGTCTCACCCGTTTTTCTGCACATATGGATGTGGGTGGACCATCACATGCTTCTTTGATGAAATCAATAGAGATCTACGGAACGAAGATTGCTCCGAAGGTGAGAGAGGCGTTAAACGTTTAATTATAGCAATTCAATAGTTGAACCGGGTATCTTTTTCTGATTTTGAGGAGTTCTCCAAAGTTTATACCTTTCCGTATAATCCCCCCGCTTAATCCCCTCTTAGCTGATCTTGCCCTTTTAATAATAGCAACAAAAGTATTTTATTGTTTATCAGCACTGTGAATATTCTTTGGAATCAAAAATCTTCCTCTGCTCACTATAAAAATAAAGTCATGCATACCAAAAAACAGCACTGCATCTTTTTCAATGCACTCCCGGGTTTACTGATTTTGTTGTTTACTTTTTCTTCTGTTAACAGTGCAAAAGCACAAAGAACAGGAACTAATAAACCCATCACAGTATTACTTTTAAAAGATGCCCGGGCAAATGGGTATAAGATTATTGAACAGAATGGTGAGGTCTTTTTTGAAGCAGTGAAAGTGACTGATCCAAAAACAAAGAAACTGATTGAGGGATTGCATCAGCTTCTGTACCGCTGCAGCCAGAATGGGCCACAGGTGCCGGTACCACTTACATTTAACAGGGGGAAATCAGAACGGGTTAAAATTGCCTGCCTGATCCTCATTGAACCTAAAATACTTCTGGCTGACGAAGCTGTACCGGGACAATAATATACTCATCCATCAAAACATAACATTTATCTATATGAAAAAAATAACTTACCTGCTTGTATCAGCTATTATTACTTTATTACTTTTTCAGCAGGTTTCTGCCCAGACAAATTCAAACCAAAACATTCTTTTCATCTTCGATGCTTCCGGCTCCATGTGGGCAAAACTTGACAAAAGCACACGGATTCAGGTGGCCAAAGAAACCATAGGTAAACTGGTTGAAAAAATTGATGCTGATGATAATGTAGGCCTGATTGTATATGGGCATCGCAATGCATCCGACTGCAATGATATTGAAACCATGCTTCCAATAAAAAAAATAGATAAGGCCGGTTTTACTGCTAAAATAAAAGCATTGAACCCGAAAGGAAAAACTCCGATTGCCAAATCCATTAACCAGGCGCTGGCGCTGCTCAGGGGAATGAATGAACATGTCACCGTTATTTTAATAACTGATGGTCTTGAGACCTGCGAAGGCAATGCCTGCGAAACAGTAAAAAATGCAAGGGCAGCAGGCGTAAAGATCACCATGCATGTGGTGGGCTTTGGTATTGCCGAAAAAGATCTTGCCCCGCTGGAGTGTATTGCACAGGCAGGCGGTGGCCAGTATATACCAGCGAATAATGCAGAAGAGCTAGCCAATGCAATGGAACAAACGGTAAAAGAGGTTCCGGTTGGGGATGCATTTTTCTCTGTAAAAACCTCCTTGGAAGGAAAACTGAAAGATGCTACCATAAGGGTGTACAAGAAAGGGGAAACAAAAGATATTGCAATCGGAAGAACATACGAATCTAAGGAAACCAACCCCCGTGTACTGCAATTGCCCGCAGGAGTTTATGAAATAGAAGTAAGACCGGTTACAATAGAAGGTCATCCGGGTATTAAATTCTCCGATGTGGAAATAAAAGCAAAGGATACACTGCATAAAGACGTGGAATTTGAACAGGGAGTGGTGGAAATATTAGTAACCCGCAATGGCGCTTTGTCAGATGCCACCATTCAAATATTTCCTACCGGGACCAACAGGGCCACAGCAACCACCCGTTCTTACAATCTTTCAACACATAACCCTGCAAAATTGAAAATTCCCCCTGGTGTTTATGACATAGTTATTGCCTCAGTTGAAATTAGTGGCAGGCCTGAAATAAAAATATTGAAAAAAGAACTTGGCAGTGCCGGTAATTTAAATTTCACACACAA
>JAKQEA010000001.1 GCA_029558715.1 Bacteroidota bacterium
TCCAATGCTTTTACACCGTTGATAGCAAACACAAACTCGTATTGCTGCTCCCTAATCTTCTGCCTGAACTTTTGACGGATCAGCGTTTCGAGATCTGCTTCATCATCTACAACAAGGATCTTTGCCATCAATGTATCGCTTTTAATTTTTCTTTTAATACGTTAAAATCAACCGGCTTGGTCAAAAAATCATCGGCTCCCAGTTGTGTGGCCTGGTTGTAGTTCTCCGCATCGCCATAGGCTGTTATCATCATCACTACTGGTGGCGGCTCATGATAATCCTGCTTAATCTTACGCAGCAACTCCAGGCCGCTCATACCCGGCATATTGATGTCAGATAAAATCAATACGGCCTCCTGCTCATGAGTACTGAGGTATTGCAACGCCTCCTCCCCCGAGAAGGCGAAGGCAAACTGCATTTCGCCATTTTTCATTTCTTTTCTGAAACGTTGCTCAAAAAGAACCTGTACATCTTTCTCGTCGTCAACTACTAAGATTTTCATGAGTTTATTTTTGTTTTAGAAATTGGTCTCATTTCATCTGCTGAATTTAAGGTTTATATGGTAAAATAATAGTGAATTGGGCAAATTCTCCCTCCTTAGTTTCCACATTCAGGTCTCCGCCATGTCCTTTGGTAATAATATCATAACTCATACTAAGGCCGAGGCCGGTTCCTTCCCCGGTGGGTTTGGTGGTAAAGAAAGGCTGGAATATCTTATCAATCACTTTTTGCGAAATGCCATTCCCGTTATCCCGTACAATAATTTTTACTGTATTACCTACTTTAAAAGTGGATGCTGTTACAACCGGACTGTAATTTTCCCCATTGGTCTTTTTTTTCTGCATAACAGAATAAAATGCGTTGGTAAAAAGATTCAGCAGTACCCTTCCGATCTCCTGTGATACCACTGTAACAGGGGACAGGCTGTTGTCAAGCGATGTTTCTGTTTTGGCATTAAAACTTTTATCCTTTGCCCGCATACCATGAAAACTGAGGCGGAGACATTCATCCACAAGGTTATTAATATCAGTCAATTCCTTTTGACCGCTGTTATTGCGGCTGTGTTGCAGCATTCCCTTTACAATAGAGTCGGCCCGTTTGCCATGAAAAGCAATTTTTTCATTGTTTGCTTTAATATCATCTGCCAGGCTGATGGCATCTGCTGTTTTACCTGCTTTTAGCTCTTCTTTCATTTCTTCTATCAACTCGGTATTAACTTCTGAGAAATTATTGACGAAGTTCAACGG
>JAKQEA010000101.1 GCA_029558715.1 Bacteroidota bacterium
TGTTAAAGAGCTAAGCTACACGATAATTTGAAAGCAAATCACAACTCAGCCGTTGTTCGTAACTCCTGCTCCTTGTTGTTAAAGAGCTAAGCTACACGATAATTTGAAAGCAAATCACAACTGCATTTCCAGGGTATCCAATACATCGTTTGTTGTTAAAGAGCTAAGCTACACGATAATTTGAAAGCAAATCACAACATAGCATGCTGTACTCTTTCCCTTTCCTTGGTTGTTAAAGAGCTAAGCTACACGATAATTTGAAAGCAAATCACAACATAAGTGACAGTGGTAATGAGCATGATTACGTTGTTAAAGAGCTAAGCTACACGATAATTTGAAAGCAAATCACAACTATGAGGAAATTGTTTTTCTCAATACTTTTGTTGTTAAAGAGCTAAGCTACACGATAATTTGAAAGCAAATCACAACCTTCGCCTGGAAACAGATATAAAAAATTCTGTTGTTAAAGAGCTAAGCTACACGATAATTTGAAAGCAAATCACAACATACGGGCTTTCGTAATAGTTGGCAACGGGGTTGTTAAAGAGCTAAGCTACACGATAATTTGAAAGCAAATCACAACATCTGACAGCAGCGCAGCAAAGAGATGTAGGTTGTTAAAGAGCTAAGCTACACGATAATTTGAAAGCAAATCACAACTCATACGAAATGCAGTTGCCTTCATAATCAGTTGTTAAAGAGCTAAGCTACACGATAACCTGCCTGACGGCAGTCAGGTTTGAAAGCAAATCACAACATGATGAATGAAACGGTGTTGCCGTTGGCAGATAGTAAAAAAAGGCGTTACTAACATTTCTACATATCATTTTTGCTGAATACTGACTGGTACAAGTCAGGCCTGTTAGCGCAGATTTACCACTTTAATTTACCCAAATCCGGCTTTTAAGTTTCAGGGATATTCAGCACGGTAAAGATTTACAGGCCGCTTACCAAATTAAACTGAATCTTCAACAAGTGATTTAAAGTTCTTCCAACATTCAGTCTCGATCAGTATCAATTTTTACTCCTCGTCCCGGTAATAAGTTAATTCTCCTCTTTACTATTTGTATCAGTCCTTTATCACAGGTATCGTATTATTTTATTTAAATTTTAGTTGTATGAACATGTATGTTTCAAATCTGAGTTTTCACACTACAGATGCTGACCTGAAAAAATTATTTGAAGAATTCGGAGCTGTTTCTTCTGCAAAAGTTATAACCGACCGTGAAACGGGACGTAGCCGTGGTTTCGGATTTGTGGAAATGGATTCAAACGATGATGCCAATAAGGCGATCAAAGGACTGAATGGCAAAGACCTGGAAGGAAGGTCAATGTCTGTAAGTGAGGCGAGAGAAAAAGCTCCCCGTTCTGATAACAGAAGATACTAAAAGCATTTACTGTAATTTAAAAGAGCTCTGCCGGTGGCAGAGCTCTTTTTGTAAACAACCCCTTTATCCGGTTTATAATTATATGCTTACCTCGCTGGCTGCATCACTAACTTTTTACAGTGGATACCGTATCCTCAGCTTCAGGCAGCGCATCGGGTTCACTTGTCGGTGGTGTAATATCTTTTATAGTTAGCTGAAAATCGGAACTAAGACTTATTGCATACTGGTATTTGCGAAGCAAGGTCATTGCAATGCTATCCAGCGTTAATACTTCCAGCAGATCCTTTGCCGGCGCTATGGGATTAAAAGTTGTAAAGCGGCCCCGTGCAATTTCAACCGCAAAGCTGCATACCGGCTTACGAAGCTTGGTACTTTTTTCGAAGTCAGTACGGTTGAGGGTCAGCGACTGTTCGCCACTGGCCGATTTCTTAAGTAACAACCTGATAACAGGCAGGTATTTTTTCCAGGTATAAGTATACATTTCCAGAATTTGGTGAAGAATGAGTTCAAAGCCAGCACAATCCAACCGAAGGTGGACTTTTATTTTAACAACTGGCTAATTAATTTGAAACAGCCCTCATAAATAAACAGGCCATCCGGATAATAAGAGCTACCTTTCGCTCTTTGCAGACCCGCCTGTTGCAATTATTTCCCTGTAAAGTAGTGAGTATGAAATGAACTATAAAACTTTCAGGCTACCATATCAACCAGCTTTGAAAAATTTATGTGCATCTGCCTGACGGCAGGCAGGTAGCATGTGACAAATTACAATAACAAAAATTACACATGAAAAAGGATACCGTTATACAATTCGTTGGCTTTGCCACTAAACTTGATTTTGAAGAGTTTTTACCTCAATGGAAAGAATATGTGAGCCAGTTTATGAAATTATCAGGCACCAGGCTGGTACAAAGGCAAATGGAAACAAAAAACAGCTTTAAGTATATATCACAACATGAACTGCCCGATACCGGCTTCCGTTTCAACTTTATGAAGGGAAGGAATTCCGAGCACTTTCCTGAGCAACGGGTGAAAGTAATTCAGGCCGGCGGTTATATTCCTTTGCAGATTGAATATAGCAAGCAACCTGTAAAAGGACAGGTTAAGCTTATGGTACTTATCAGCCATAATGAATATGATATAGATTTTTACCGGCAGGCACCACTCATCACACACCTGAACATATACCAGGCTTACTACGAGAATTGTACCTATGGTTATATTCTTGAACTCTTTACCACAGAAGCCAATGCACCTCTTATATTGGAACAACTTCAATCAAGAACAGGTACCGAAGCCGCCCTTTATAAAGATTGTGAATTACCAAAACAAAGATCACTGCAGCAGGCACATTAAGTTATTGGTTGAAGAGGTATGTTTTAAATAGATTACCTTTAACCGAAATTCGGTTGAAGGCTTTCAGAAAGTAATATTCTCCTCCCTCCATTTTACTTCTATTATTTTTCAACTGCATCCGGCCACAAAAAATTATACTATGCCTTTCGTCAAAGAAGATCTTACTGGTAACCATTACACATGGACGAGTGGTTTTTCTTTTACCGGGTCGCCAAGCCGCCGCCTGTTTGACAAGACAAACGGTAACCAGGTGCTGTTTATCATCAACTTTCTCGCCTCCCTGTCAGGGAGAGTCAGCATCAGAGAAGGCCGGGAAATAGAAGAAATGATTCATAATCATTTACCCACTGATATAAGAAGTGAGATGTCAGTGTTCAACTGGCTGAGAGGACTTCATTAGCATTATCCATAAAAGAATACATATGACAAACGATCAGATAGAAAAATTTGTACAGAAGAATGAGCCTGAAAAAACAACGGTACAAATCAATTTCAAAACCCGGCAGTCTATTACAGGGATATTTATCAAAACAGCAGATTATGATGAATTAAGATCCAAGAACCTCTGGCGCATTGTAAGCGGAGGCAGTATACCGGAGTACAAAAAATCAAAAGATATCAATCTTGCCCGGATATTTAACGGTGTTGAAATGACGAGACTGGAAGCAGTGTAAATGCAATTCTTACCGCCACCTGTTCCTAAACCTGTCCCAGGTTGTCAACCCGATCTTAAATTGTACCGGGTTATTAAATTTATTTGCTACAGAACCTACCACATAGACACCAAGCTTAACTCTTGCTAATGGATTGAAAGGCCATTTAAACACTCTTTCAATACCTGAAAAGAATTCAAAATATTTCAGGTTTCTGTCTTTCGTAATTAAAAATCCTCCCCCGGCTACTTCCTGCAGTTTTATCTTTTTAAGAAAAGGTATCTTATTAATCAAAGCCCCGTTAAATTCATGCACAATATTTCCCTGGTAAAAGCGGTCAAATACCGGGAAGGTGGAGTCCAGTGCCTGGAATGCCTTATGCGGATTCTGAAAAAACAATGGATCGCCTTGTCGCATGAACTTATAGTCAATGATCCGCAGGTCTTTGGTGTTCGTAAAATCTCCCGACCTGATACTGTAAGAAGTATTCCCAACTACACCAAGGTTTACTTTTTGATCCATACCAAATTCCAGGTAATCAAAATCGATCTTGCTTTTAAACAGACCGGGAACTCCTTTCCTCCACATTATATAAAAAGTAGGCCACCGGGAACCAAGAAATATTTTTTCCTTCGGTTCCCTGATATACTTCAAGGCAGGAGTATAGTATAATTTTACCTCGTTGTATGTAGCATTGTAGGGATCAAATTGCACCGGTGGTTCATTGGGAATACCAAAAATACTGTCAGCATTATTACCCACTTTATAATCACTGACCGAACGTCTCAAGGCTATTTCAAACTTATTCGACAGATGCAGGCCATTGAATAACTCCAACTGATGCTCTAATTCTATTGAATTGTTGAGGTAGATATTGCTACGCTTCAGCACATTTACCCATGCATCACCAGCATAAATGAACTCAAAATTGCGACCTGCGGTTATTATAAAAACGCCCCGGTTAAATGGATTGTACATCCGCCGAAGGCTCACAGTTCCGTTTATATCCTTATTCCGGAACCCAAAGCTGATATCTGCTTCCAGGGATAAATTACGCCGGGAGGAAAATGTTTTCCTGTATGCGCCGGCCAACTTAAGCCGGGCTCCGCCGAATGCCACTGGTTGTATAATAGATGTGACAGGTGGTACTATCCACATCCTTTCTTTTTTATGGTCATTAAATACCTGTCCGAAGATCAGCATCTTGGGCCAGGTGATCTTATTCAGTACCCTGTCCATTGAATCCAGGTAAGCTTCACTGCGCATATACCGGTAAATACTATCCTGGTATCTGGCATACCTTGCCTGCTGCACAGATAAAGGTTCCCCTCTTACTTGTTTCCAAAAAACTGAATCCTTTTCATATGCTTCCTGCGAAGTAGAACTGACTTCATTTCCAAAATGCCCTTTCCGGAATTTTTTTTGCAGTGCATAGTCTGAATATACCACCACTGTTTCACCATATCGCCGGCCCCCCTTTACTTTAGTGTAATAGTTAAATTGCTGACGGGTTATCATACGGGCACTGTCACCGACCTTTTCATACTGCTGCTTCACTTCCATATAATCAAACTCAGGCATATGAGCGGTTGGTATCCTGAATTCAGTACTGAACACTTCCCAGGTACTGTCTTGTATAGTGATCTCTCCCTCAATAGTGGCATTGCTCAGTTGCCTTGGCCGTATAGCAATAGTATACACTTTAGGTTTTATAGTACGATCGATCTTTATGGTTTTGAAACGGTAGGCCAGCAATCCACTGTAACTGAGAGGTGATACAAATGGTATCTTAGATAAGGGCGGCGCCTGTATCATATTATTGAATATAAAAAAATCCCCCTCGGTAGTGGATAGGTAAAATAAACTCGCTGTACTTCCTCTTTTGTTTACTCCCACCCTTTCTTCCTTCACCTGCCCGCCTGCATTTTTATCAAGCCGCAGCGAAACTTCTGTCAGCGACATCCCGCTATAGTCTTCATTGGATAAGCTATCTGCTTCAACGATCTTCTTCTTTTTAGTAACTCCTGAATCGAGTTGAAAAGCTTTTATATACACATTACAGGAGTAGGAACCGATTGCATCCAATATGATGCCTTTTCGCTTAATTACATTCCGGACCAGTTCCTCCGCCCTGTCTCTGGGTTTGGCCCTTATCACCACTTCTGATAAACTGGCAGACTCATCCATCTCCAAAACCACATTCTCTGTGATATCTTCATTATTAATGTAAAAAGTGACAACCCGGGTCTTAAACCCAACCATACTTACAACAAGGTCATATTTACCTCTTTCAAGGAAAAATTCGTAGCTGCCGTTATCCTTTGTAACAGACCCCTTTCTCAATTCTTTGATTTCCACACTGGCCAGTGGCAAGGGCTCTTTCCTGTTATCCATTACCACACCGGAAATCCTGAATAACTGGGCACTGGAGAATAAAGTGAGCAGGAGAAAAAGTGGTAAGAGAGCATATTTAAAGTTCATCTTCAGGACCTGCATTAGTAGACTGCAAAATTTGTAATTCTTTGGCAGTAATAAGAAGAAAACCTCATCTTTTCCAATTCTTTAACAAGAGCATAAATTGATAATCATTTTAATACCCCCACAGCCATTTTTCTTACGTAAACACTAAAAGAGTGATATTATTTTTTTATCCAGAATTCTTCATCCCAAACAGGACTTTTCGGATCATTACAAGTTAATGGATGCTGTTCCAGTTCCTGGTATACCTTATTTAATTGCTCTGTAGTAAGTAATTCCTCAAGATAAACAAATAGCTCTCTTTCTTCAAAACGGATATGCTTATTTACCAGGTCTGCAAGGATGACAAAATCTCTTTTATCTGCTTCTGCGTCGAGGCTAAGTACCAGTTCCCGGATATGCTCATGCTCTTCCTTCAGTTGCTTTGCCATCGGATGATCAGCAGGCATATATGGCATCAATATTTTTTCCTCCTGGCAAAAGTGAGGTTTGATATGCTGCTGCCAGTACCATAACGAATACCGGCGAAGCTTTTCTAACGGTGTTTTATTTTCCAATCCCTGTTTTATCTTCCATGCAAACAACAATCCATCATGGTGCTCACGGCTGAGCGGAGCCAGTTGCTTACTTCTTTTAATTGGTTGTATTTCTTGTGCCATGCAACGAAGATATTTCATATTTGTTGCCCCCGGACTGACTCAGAACAATCTTGTAACTGATTTAGGACAGTACCCTTGTTTTGTAAATCAATTGATTAAATTATCTAAAGAAGGCCAATAGCTTCCGCCAACAGGACCTCCTTCAGTTTATTATTATACAACTATTAAGAACAGGAATGATATCCACACAACCCTGTTCACTATTTTTAAAATACTTTCCGGATAGTGCAATAACAAAACATTATTGACGGGAAAGCAAATCTTAATCACCTATCTCGTATGATTACTATAGGCAAATCGTTGCTTTACAAAAAAAATCATTAACTAAATTTTCTTACTCAAAAACTCTATTCACAACCTGTGAATAAGTAACTTTAGGAAGTCACAATATTGCTAAGTAATATTGATGCAGAAGGGTAAGGCTTCTGTAATCGGGCAGAAGACGCTAAATTAATCCGGTACTACTCTTCGCCGGCTTTGTGAAACATAAACCGAAGTGCATTGACAGACACTATCATCAACCTTGAAACCGTAAACCCTATTGAATTTTTTGGTGTAAACAACGGTAAGCTCGACATCCTGAAAAAGAAATTCCCCCTGCTGAAGATCCTCTCCCGTGGCACGCAGTTAAAGCTGAGTGGTGCCCCTGAGCAAATTGAAAATGCAAGGGAAAAAATTTCACTCATTGTATCCTACCTGGAGCGGAATGGCCATATGAGCCAGAACTACTTTGAACAGGTACTGGGGGGTGATGACGCAGAAACAATCGATCACTTTAAGGAGAAGAACCCCAACGAAGTATTGGTGTTTGGGCCCAACGGAAAATCGGTGAGGGCAAGAACCGCCAACCAGAAAAAATTGGTGCAGGAATCCGAAAAGAATGATATTGTTTTTGCTATCGGTCCTGCAGGTACCGGTAAAACGTATACCGCTGTTGCACTGGCAGTACGGGCATTAAAAAATAAACAGGTAAAGAAAATCATACTTACAAGACCTGCGGTAGAAGCTGGTGAAAGCCTCGGTTTTCTTCCCGGCGATTTGAAAGAAAAGATCGACCCTTACCTGCGGCCGCTGTATGATGCGCTGGATGATATGATACCAGCTGATAAGCTGGGTTATTATATGACCACCCGTACCATTGAGATAGCACCGCTTGCTTATATGCGTGGCCGTACATTGGATAATGCATATATCATACTTGATGAGGCCCAGAATGCCACCGAACTTCAATTGAAAATGTTCTTAACCAGGATTGGCGCCAATGCAAAAGCTATCATTACCGGAGATATGACCCAGGTTGACCTGCCAAGAAACCAGCGTAGTGGCTTGCAAATGGCTACCCGTATACTCAGGCATATCGATGGAATTGCACATATTGAACTGGATGAAGAAGATGTAGTACGCCACCGGTTAGTGAAAGCTATCATCAAAGCATATAATAAGGAACATGAAAAAGAGGCCGAAGAATATGCAAACCGGCAAACACCGCCAATCATTAAAAAGGAGAAACCGGAATAGCATCAAAACTTATAATTATTTTGCAGGAATGAAAAGAAGTGTGATTGTCTTTTTATTCCTGCTTTTTTTATGTTTCTCTTGTAATGTAAAGAAGGAGAAATCTATTGACCAGGTAACACTGGCAGTTAATTTCCAACTGATCAATAATGTGAAACCGCTGATTAAAAGCGGTGATATTATTTTCCGTAACGGAATCGATGAAGTAAGCCAGGCAGCCAGAAGGATGAACCGGAAAGACACTTCCTACTCCCATTGTGGTGTACTTTTCATAGAGAACGATAGTGTGGTCGTATACCATGCCCTGGGTGGCAGTTATAATCCCGGCCAAAAACTGCTGCGGGAACCAATTGACAGCTTTTGCAATCCCAAAGACAATAATGCGTTCGGCATTTACCGTTATTCCCTTTCAGGCGATCAGCTTCATTTAATGCAGCAAACAGTACTCAATTACTACAAACAAGGACTAAAATTTGATATGTACTTCAATTATTTCAGCGATGATAAAATGTATTGCTCTGAATTTGTTTTTAAATCCCTGAACAAGTCTTATGGAGGGGCCTTATCCGGGTATATCAGGCTTGATACGATCCCATTTGGAGTTACCACAGACGATATTTTTCTGCACCCCCGGTGCAAAATGATAAAGAAGGAAAGTTTTAAACTTTGATCTCTTATTTATTCTTAATTGCTACTTTTGGCCCTTAAACCATTTAACACATGAAAAAAGTAATGAACTCAATTCTTGCCGTTGCGGTAATAGCCCTCGCAATAGCAGGATGTAAAGGCAAGGACGGTGTGGCCGATAACCCTAAAGCCGTTCTGATCGCCTTCTTTGAAAGAATGTCCAAAAAAGATCTGGAAGGCGCTGCAAAACTGGCAACCAAAGACAGTAAAGGCACCATGGATATGATGAAAAAAGCGATGGATATGGCCGAGAAAATGAAGGGTACACAAAAAGAAGACGATGATCCCGCTGAAGATTTCAAGAATATGGAAGTTGGCGATGCAAAGATCGATGGTGATAATGCTACCGTATCCGTTACCAATAAAAAGAAAAATGAAACCGTTGATTTCCCATTAAAAAAAGAAGGTGGTAGCTGGAAAGTTGACTTCAGCATGGGTACCTTAATGAAAATGGGTATGGACAAAGCCAAGCAAGATGGTAAAGAAATAAATCAGGAGGATATTGATAAAATGAAAAACTTCAATATGGACTCCCTTCAAAATCAAATAAATTCTGCACTTGATACTGTTAAAAAAGCTCTTAGTCCTGAAAATATGGACAAAATGAAAGATGCCATGAAAGAGCTGGAAAAAATGAACCAGTAAGAGCAGCCTTATGATATTTTTACAAACACCCCTTTCCAAAGGGGTGTTTGTATTTACAACCGTTAAACTTTAGTATTTTGCAACTATGAATATCCGAGTCATTCTTACCTGCTTTGGCTTCTTGTGTATTATTATTTCCTGTAAAAACGAAGAGAAATCCTCACTTTCAGAAAATAATCTTGATGCGGCCAGAAATTTTATCCGTTCAGCACTGGATGGCAAATTCAATGAAGCCAGGAAATATATGTTGCAGGATTCGCTTAACAATAATTACCTGGATGTGGCAGAACGATCTTATAAAAACTCTGACCAGGCAGTAAAGGATAACTACAGGGCTTCAACAATAATAATCCACAACCTGAGCGATATTAATGATTCTGTCTCTGTGCTGATCTATTCCAATTCATTTAAGAATGATCATGACACACTCAGGGTTATAAGAGCAAACGATAAGTGGCTGGTTGATCTTAAATACCTGTACCAGCATGATGTTGATACCAATTATATTAAAGTAACAACCAACGACACTTTGCAATGATCAAAAACATCCTTTTGGTGGGATTGGGGGGCGGGCTCGGCAGTATTGCCCGGTATTTATGCCAGCGTTGGTTTGCAGAAGTATATTCTCATTCATTTCCCTGGGGAACATTTGCAGTGAACATTACCGGTTGTTTTTTAATTGGTGTTTTCTGGGGCTTAAGTTTTCGGTCTTTTGACAGCAACGAACACTGGAAATTGTTTTTAATGACGGGTATTTGCGGAGGCTTTACTACCTTTTCTGCTTTTACCCTGGAAGGTATCGGGCTCATTAAAGAAGAAAAACTGGCATTGTTCTTCTCCTATATCGCCGCCAGTGTATTGCTTGGTTTAGCAGCCACCTATACAGGAATGAAATTAACGAGATAAAAATACAAGTATGTTACATGTATTACACCCCTGGCATGGCGCCACTTATGGAGAAAAAGCTCCGGCTACTGTAAACGCAATGATAGAGATACCCCAGGGTTCCCGTTCTAAATATGAAGTGGATAAGACCACCGGGTTATTAAAACTGGACAGGGTTATTTATTCCTCCTTTCAGTACCCGATCAACTATGGTTTCATTCCTCAAACCCTTGGATTAGATAATGATCCCCTTGATATATTGGTTATCTGCTCTCAATCGATCCATTCTCTTTGCCTGGTAGAGGCTAATGTGATTGGTAATATGCAAATGATCGACAGCGGCCAGGAGGATGATAAAATAATCGCCGTCGCTGCAAAAGATCCTTCTGTCAATCATATCACAAGGATGGAAGAGCTGCCACAACATTTTCTCCTGGAACTAAGAAATTTTTTCGAACAGTATAAAGTGTTGGAAAATAAAAAAGTGGAGATCGATACTTTCCAGGACCAGTTAATAGCTTATAGGATCATCAAAGATTCTATTAACCTGTACAACGAAACATTCAAAAAATAAGCGGTGGATACCAACCAAAAAAATACTATGGCTACACAAATAATAATAACAGCCCTGCTGATCGGGTTGTCGGCCGGCATACTTAGCGGGCTTGTGGGTGTGGGAGGAGGTATAATAATGGTGCCAGCTCTTGTTTTCTTTATGCATTATACCCAGCACCAGGCACAAGGAACATCACTGGCAGTGCTTACTTTACCCGTAGTCATCCTCGCCTCTGTATATTATTATCATCAGTGCCAAAAACTGGGAACGCCAATCGATCTTAAAGTTGTTGGCTTGCTTGCTATCGGGTTTATTATTGGGGGTTTTTTTGGCGGTAAGATAGCTTTGACCATTAACCAGGATATGCTGAAAAAGATATTTGCGATCATTCTTTTTTATACAGCCCTCAAAATGCTGAGCTGGGATGCAATGATCATAAAATGGGTGAAAGGATTACTTTAAACTCTACCACAGCCGTCTTATTGCTTCCAGCTTATATGTTCGCTTGCCGGTTTCCGAATTAACGATACCCTTCTTATCAATCGAATCAATTCTCACTTTACCTGAGGCATGGATGATCTGCTGTTCGCTAAGCAAAATACCTGTGTGTATTATAGTTTCCCTGTCATTGAAAAATGCCAGGTCGCCTGCCTGTGCCTCACTTAACTTTTTAACCACTTTTCCTTCCTGCGCCTGCTGCCATGCATCACGGGGCAGGTCAATTCCCATTAATTTAAATACTACCTGGATTAATCCGCTGCAGTCGATACCCAAAGGGGTGCGGCCTCCCCACATATAAGGCACATGTAGCCATGCCAGCGCCAATTGTCTTACCTTTTCTGCACCTGGCTTCTGGGTAGCCAGATCAACAATATTTCCGTCAAAGCCATAGTCAAGTTTACCCAATTTCCCCTTGCCGTCATCAAACAATGGGAGTGATGAACCAGCCGGAACAAATACTCTTTTTTCACCAACAGAAACGGCACTCATCATATCTGCTGTTATATAGTTACTTTTTTGCCCGGCACTTTTTTCATCAATTTCTTCCAGCATTGTATGGGTCATCCAGCCTTCATACCCATCATGAAGGCTGCGGATCTTCACCCACAGATCACCTTTTGTTTTTAGAATCTGTACGGATTCTCCAAAGAGTAATTGGTTCACCATCTCTTTATTATGACGGGGTTTTCTTCTTACAGGCGCCGCTGATACCGAAACAACAGCATAGTTCATAACTGAATTTTTGGCCGAAAATATGAAATGTATCAGCATAAAATTTTGTTGAAATTGTCAAATCCTGCATCTTACATTAACAAATAGTAACTCCCGCTTGTGAAGGCTGATAAACACCCGCATATAACCGACCAGGAACTGCTTGAACAGTTTTATGCCGACCATAATAATGAGTGGCTGGGTATATTATTACAGCGTTATACTCTCCTGTTACTGGGTGTTTCCATGAAGTATTTAAAAAATGAGGAAGAAGCAAAAGACAGCGTACAACAGATCTTTTTAAAAGTAATACAGGAACTGCAAAAATATAAGGTGGAATATTTCAAATCCTGGCTGTATATGGTAGCCAAGAACCATTGCCTGATGAAGCTGAGGGAAAAACAAGGTAAACTAACAGCAGAAATCAACGACAAACTTGCTGCTAAGCCGGAAGAAGAAACAGACCGGAACGCTATGCTGCAAAATGATCACACTTTAGAACTAATGGAATTATCACTCAAAGAACTGAACCCGGAGCAACAGCAATGTGTAACTTTGTTTTACCTGCATAAGAAAAGCTACCAGGAAGTTAGTGATGAAACAGGATACAATATGCTGCAGGTGAAAAGCTATATACAGAATGGCAAACGAAACCTGAAACTATTGATCGAAAAAAAACTACAAGACAAAGCGAAGCGATAAAAAATGCCGGACAACTATAAAGACATATTATCTAATCTTTCCAAAGATGTTGACCAGGAAACATTGCTGTTGTACCTGCAGGGAAAACTATCTGAAGAAAAGAAACATGAAGTAGAAAAACAGTTATTACAAAGCGATTTTGAAGATGATGCAGTGGAAGGCCTGCAGGAATTCAGGGATAAGGAGCAATTGCAGTACATGGTGGAAATGCTGAACCGTGACCTGAAGAAAAGAACAGAAAAGAAAAAGAAACGCAGAGAGAAAATGAGGATACCAGATCAACCCTGGATCTACATTTCAATACTTATCCTTTTATTGCTGATTGTATTGTCATATGTTGTAGTAACAAGACTGTTAAAAAATTGATCAGTATCTGACCTTCCCTTCCCAGTTCTTCCATGCCACAAATACTTCTTTAGCTACCGGATGAGGATGATGTATAAAAGGGATCTTTCGGTCTTTCATCGTAGCATTGATCTCGCCATAAATAAAGTCATCATCAAATTCAATAGCAGCCGCTTCTTCCCGGGTATTAGCATAGATCACTCTTCGGGGTCTTGCCCAGTAGATGGCGCCTAAACACATGGGGCAAGGTTCACAACTGGTGTAAATATCACAGCCGGTCAATTGATAAGTGCCCAGTTTGCCACAGGCCTGGCGAATGGCCACCACCTCTGCATGGGCTGTAGGGTCATTGGAAGAGGTTACCTGGTTACATCCCTCACCTATTATTTCCCCATTCAATACAATCACACACCCAAATGGCCCGCCTTTTCCGCCACTCATTCCCTGCTTCGATAATTCTATGGCTCTTTCCAGGAATTTACTATCAATTTCGCTGTACATACTTGATTTTTAGGTGATAAAACCCAGCCCAGTTGCTTCAATACCACCACAAAACTGTGAATTAATTACGGATTTTCCACAGTTTATTCACTGAATCATCCCGAATATGAAGTTAATATTAATTTTAAGTTAACTGCCTCTTTCCCTCAAGAAAGCTGTCTACCTTACCCGATACAATAAAATCATTTGCTATGAGATGGGAAACAGTTGCTTCCAGTTCCGATAATGAAGTTTATCATTTATACAAGAATGATAAAAAAATACTGACACTTACTTTACACTCCTTCTCAAATTCTGCAAGGATAGAAAGCGAAACTGAAAAAAGGGTTTTCCTTATTCGAAAAGAAGGCTTTCTACGAAATAAAACAGTGCTGCGTAATGAATATGGTATCAGGATAGGTGAAATCGGTCATGAGAATACAGAGCACTTTATTGATTTGAATAATGAAAGGTTCTTTTACGCTATTCATAATAATCCACTGGCAGAACTTGTCATTTATAAAGAATCAAAGGAGCAGCCCTTTGTGGTTTGCGGACTTAATACAGAAAATGGAAGTACTGATGTACATTTCAAAAAGAATAAAGAGATTTCAACTACTTCGTATCCCAGCCTGTTAATGGCATTGTGCTGGTATATGTTCCTTCCTGTTGCAAAAGAAAACGTTCCGGAGTTTGCTGC
The DNA here is from genome assembly GCA_029558715.1 of Bacteroidota bacterium. Taxonomy (GTDB): domain Bacteria; phylum Bacteroidota; class Bacteroidia; order Chitinophagales; family Chitinophagaceae; genus JJ008. Next base: position 14,262 of record JAKQEA010000101.1, read on the forward strand.
CTGAATCACAGGGCCTGCCATGTTTGTTTGGCAAACTGCTCTAATGAAGGGTCTCTTGCTGCCATAAGCAGCAGCACGCAATCATTAGTAAGATGTGAACGGACAGCAGAAAGGAAATCATTCCTGTTCTCTACAAAAAAAGCAGACTTACCGAGTACTTTCAGATCATTGATCAGATCATTGGCTGAAATATCTTTTACTGCTGTGCCACCGGCATAGTATATTTCACTCATCCATATCTCATCATCCGGCCTTAACGTATGAGCTATCTCATTTACAAAATCTTCCCGCAAAAATTTTGTTGGCTTATATCCGTGTGGCTGAAACCAGGCAATTACTTTAGGTGCTACCGGTTGACATGCCGCAATAGCCGCAGCACATTTCACCGGGTTATGAGCATAGTCATCGATCAGCCATACACCCTTCTTGTTACCTAATACCTGGTGGCGGCGATAAATACCCTCGTAATTATGTAACGCTTCTGCACATATTTTCAGGTCAACACCCACCTGGTTGGCTACCGCAGCAGCCGCCACAGCATTTTCCATATTATGCTTTCCAACGAGGTTCAGGCTAAAAGCTGCATCATTAATTTTAAATGATATTACTAATCCCTTTTGATTGAAGTCCGAAGCCATATACCCGGCAGGCAATTGTCTATCTGCAGAAAAATCCTGTTGAATATGTTGCGATAATTTTCTTGATAGCAAATGTGACTGATTAACAACGAATTTTTTACTGTTATTCTTAAATACAGTAAACAAGTTCATGAGTTCGTTAATCTCCTGGTGATCTTTATCTACATTCAGCAGTAGTCCGATTTCCGGTTTATATTGTACAATAGAACCATCGCTTTCATCTGCTTCTATTACCAGCCAATCACCTGACCCCACTTTGGCGTTCCCTATCTTTCCCTCTTTTATAATGCTTATCAGCCCGGCGCCGCTTATAATGCTAGGTTGCAAACCGGCTTCCTGCAAAATATCAAACAACATGGCACTGGTGGTGCTTTTACCACTGGTGCCGCCAACAGCAATGGTTTTTTTACTGGCTGCGATCAAGGACAACAATTCGGACCTCCTGATGATAGGTATTTTCAGCTGCTTTGCTTTCTGCACTTCCACCACTGTATCTTCTATAGCAGTTGACACTACAATTAAATCCGTTTCTGCTGTAATACCTTCACCATTTTGTACGAAACAACGTATTCCTTCAGCTTCCAGTTTTTCCTGCACTTCATTATACGCACCGGTTGCAAAGAAGCGGTCACTGCCGGATACATTCTTACCAATACCTTTTAAGTATTGAGCCAGGGCACTCATTCCTGTACCTGCCACACCTACAAAAAAAGGGTTGCGGAATTCGTTGATGGAGGATATCATACTGCAAATAAAAGAAATAAATCAGGGCAACAAGTACTGGAAATACATCCAGATAACTTGCTGTAAGAAAAAATTCGTAGTATCTTAAACTTTAATTTGGAACCCGGGTCTCAAAGCACCACCAAAAAGCCACTCATGTTTACCAACCGACCAAAGATGCTTTTCATAACAGGCTTATCAGCCCTGTTTATTTTTATTGCCTGCAAAAAAGACAATTCTGAAGTTAATGATTCTACACCGGTTGATCCTGTTGCTGCGGCACTTAATCTGCCCGCTACCCCTTTTAATTATGCCAATATTGTGCAACCTGCTTACCTGACCGGTCCGAATATCATTGGACAGATCAATACTCCTGCCAATAATCCCATTACTGATAATGGAGCCACACTCGGCAGGGTACTGTTTTATGATAAAAACCTTTCTATCAATAATACCATTTCCTGTGCTTCATGCCATAAACAGGCCAACGGATTCTCTGATCCGGTAACCAAAAGTGCCGGCTTCAACGGAGGACTCACCGGCAGAAACTCTATGTCCCTGATCAATGCTAAATATTATCCAAACGGAACATTCTTCTGGGACCAGCGGGCAGCTACATTGGAAGAACAGGTACTAATACCGGTACAGGATATGGTGGAAATGGGCATGACATTATCACAACTGGAGACCAAACTCCGTAACCTGGCATATTATCCCCCATTATTTACAAAAGCATTTGGTGACAACAGCATCAGCAGCACCCGTATTGCTGCTGCACTTTCACAGTTTGTTCGCTCCATTGTTTCTTTTCAATCAAAATATGATGCAGGCCGCTCAACCTTTCCTGCTGCCCCAGCACCTCCGCCTAATGCCATGTTTCCCAACTTTACAGCCCAGGAAAATCGTGGCAAGGAATTATTCTTGTTGCCACAAAATGCCTGTGCTGCCTGTCATGGCTCTGAAACCTTTACAGCTCCACAGGAAAAAAATAATGGCCTGGATATGGCAACTATTGACCGGGGATTTGGTGCAGTAGCAAATAATACAGCATTGGATGCTACATTTAAAATAACCAGCCTTAGAAATGTAGAACTCACTGCACCCTATATGCATGATGGGCGTTTTGCCACACTGGAACAAGTGGTAGAACATTATAATTCTGGTGTGAGAAACCACCCTAATCTATCACCACAATTAAGATTGCCCAATGGTCAGCCAAGACTATTGAACCTTACCGCACAAGACAAAGCAGCCCTGGTGGCTTTCCTGAAAACACTGACTGATACAAATGTGATCACTGATGTGAAGTATTCTGATCCATTTAAATAATTACAACTTTCCCTGCGAAGCCCTGATCATTTCCGGGTAGCCCCATTTCCTGGCCAATGCATTTATGGCCATAGCGATCCTTTTGGTTTTAGTAGGCTCTGTTTTGGCACTGTCAATCCATTTGCTGAAGTTACGCTGATGTGATCCGGAAAGGGTTTGGAAAAAAATCTTCGCTGCAGGATCATCATCAAGGCAATCCATAAAGTCACTGTTAAATACAAAATCACTTTTATCTTCTGTCAATTGCACTTTTAACATGGCTCCATGCTTTTTGCCCAGCGATTTTCGCATAGCAGCATTTAGTGGCATAATGAATGTACCTCCGCCAATGGGCAGCACCGATACCCGTTTTATCGAAAGGTTGTCCAGTTTACCCTTTACCTTAAACTCTTTCTTATTTCCCGGTTTCAACTCCTGTATAATACTGGCAGGTAATTCAAAATAAGTCCAGCCGGTCTTCTCCCCTTTTGCTTCATACTTGTGAATGGTAGCAGTAAATTGAACCATAGATGAAAATTAATAGCTAAATTTCGGTGGGTATATGGTACTAAAATAATTCATTCCTCAAAAATCAGTTGTATGAAAACAAATGCCCTCCCCTTTTTTGAAAGATTTGCATCAAAAGTCACCAAAGCAACAGGTAAACCTTTTGCATTTATACTGGCCTGTTTCATTATACTTGGCTGGATTATTACTGGCCCTGTTTTTCATTTTTCCGATACCTGGCAATTAGTGATTAATACCGGTACCACTATCATCACATTTTTGATGGTATTTGTAATCCAGCATGCGCAAAATAAAGATAGTGTGGCACTGCAATTAAAATTGAACGAATTGATTGCAGCCACTTCAACTGCCAGTAACAGGCTAGTAGACGTGGAAGATCTTTCGGCGGAAGAGCTGGAAACATTGAAAAAATTTTATATAAAACTATCTGCTCTTGCAAAAGAGGAAAAAGATATTCATACTACTCACTCCATCGATGAGGCAGCATCAAAGCACCAAAGCAAAAACTTTGACACTAAATGATATACCGGTCATGCTGGTAAAGGTTAAAAGAAATCAAAAAAATGTGTTTAATGCTTATAACGTTTTCAGCTGATATTTATTTGGCTATTTTTGTTTCTTCGCATTAACCACGATAGCCATGACCAAATTTTTATCCTTTATTCATAGGAGTCCGGTTTTGTTATTTTCATTTCTTATCTTTTCTGCTTCAGTAGCCGCACAAGATATACCTGTTACATTCAAAATCATCAATCAGAAAAAAGAACCCGTAACATTTGCCACTATTACTATTATCAACCGTGCGGATAGTAACGAGGTTATTAAAAAATCATCGGACAGCAGTGGTCTAGCAAAATTCAATCTTATTAAAGGCAGCCAGTATACAGTCCTCGTTACTTCTATCAGCTATCAGGCAGTTGAAAAGAAAATAACACTTACCGGCAATCAAACTACCTTCACTTTCTACCTGGAGCCAGTTGGCAAAACTCTTGATGCAGTTGTTATCACTTCACAAAGACCATTAATGAAACAGGAAGACGATAAAACAATTGTAGACCCTGAGAATTTAGTCGCTTCTTCGACCAGTGGATATGAAGTGATCGAGAAGACCCCTGGTTTATTTGTGGACCAGGATGGAAATATTTATATAAGCAGCCTTAGCCCGGCCGCAGTGCAAATCAACGGCCGTGATATGAAAATGAGTGCTTCCGATATTGCCACCATGCTAAAAAGCCTGCCTCCAAATTCTATATCTAAAATTGAGATCGTCAGAACACCTTCTGCCAAATACGATGCATCCAGCAGTGGTGGTGTGGTAAATGTAGTATTAAAAAAAGGAGTAAAGATTGGTATGACAGGCAGCGTTAATGCCGGTTTGCAACAGGGAAGATATGGTAACCAGTTCATCGGTTTCAACCTGAGTAACAATGATGGCAAAAAAAGTTCTTACCTGAATGTAAACTACAGCCGCCGCAACAGCTACGAACAAATAATAACGGACAGGCTATTTGCATCTGATTCAGTACTGAGCCAGGATGCATTTACGAAGTACCCGGGTAATAACTATTATGCTGCTTACGGACTCACATATGAATTGACCAAAAAATGGGATATCACTTATGATGCCAGCTTAAGCTACAACCAGTTTAAAAATCGTTCTGAAAATAATAACATTATCAGGAAGATCAGCAGTTCACAGGTCCTTTCTTCGAGCCTGAATGGGGTTACCAATGATGGCAGTTCACTTACACTTGGTACCGGTGTTGAAACAAAATTTAAAATTGATTCATTAGGATCTGAATGGACGAATGATACCTGGTATAGTCACAGTATTAATAAATCTGATCAGTACTTTTTTACAAGGTATACCACCCCTGTAGCTATTTTATCAGGCGGAGATGGCAAGGCTGATAATACCAGGGATTACATCAATCTAAAATCAGACCTGAAACTGAAGATGGCGAAAAAATTTACGTTAGAAACAGGTTTACAGGTTTCTATTAATAATTATCGGAATGAAACAAATTATTTCCGTGAATCGAATGGTGTCAGGAAAACAGACAGCAGCCGCACCAATACATTCCGCTATAATGAGAATATTAATGCACTGTACTTGCAGGGTTCAAAAACGATCGGTAGAGATTTCGTAGTGAAATTTGGCTCAAGGCTGGAAAATACCAATATGAAAGGAAGACAAATCGTACCTGGTGACACATCTTTCTCTATTCAGCGCACTGATCTTTTTCCATACATCTATCTTAGCAAAGGCGTAATGAAGATTGCCGGGTATGACCTGAGGGCCTATCTTGTTTATCGACGTACCATCCGCCGGCCCTATTACGACCAGCTAAATCCTTTTTCAAGGTATGTTGATGAATATCTAAGTGAAACAGGTAACCCATCCTTACGGCCACAATTCACCCAAAACTTTGAGGCTAATATCAGTGTGGATGAAAGGCCAATCCTTGCCATCGGTGTAAATGATACAAAAGACATTTTTACCAATGTTGTTTATCAGTCTGATACAAGCCAGAGCCAGGCTTACAGAACCTATGATAACCTGGGCAAAAACAAAGAATGGTATTTCAGGGGATTGGGTGCATTACCTCCCGGTGGCAGGTATTTCTTTGTGCTGGGAGCACAGTATAATCATAATTTTTACAATGGCTTGTATGAAAACAAACCACTTTCTTTCAAAAGAGGTTCCTGGACTTTTTTCACTTACCAGACTTTCAGGATTGATAAACGTTCAGTTATCACCCTGAATGGTTTTATAAGACTAAAAGGACAACAACAGTTCTATGAGCTCAGCACTTTTGGGGCACTAAATACAAGTGTAAACAGGAAATTCTTCAAAGACAAGCTTATTGTAACTGCAAGCATGAATGATATATTTTTCAGCAATAAAAACAACTTCAGTATAAAACAAGGTTCTGTAGATGCAAGTGGTTTCCGCCAGGCAGATACCAGGCGATTCGGAATTAATGTCCGCTATAATTTCGGTATACGTAAGAAAGAAGATAATAATGGCCTATTTAATGTTGAATCACCGGAAAGAACTAATTAATAATTGCTTCACAAAATAAATACTGCAGTCTGGCCATTTAAGCTTATCTTTACACCGTTAATTTGAGTGAGACGACAGTTTGTAAGTGAACGATTTTTTCTGCTACGCCCTAATCCTGAGTTTATCGAAGGATCTGCTAATAGTTAGTCTTCTTTACCCTTGCGTTATTCTCAAGTATTTTTAAAAGTTAATTTTTTTTCATGAACATTTATGTTTCAAATTTAAGCTTCGCCGTTGTGGATGAAGACTTAAGAAGTTATTTTGCTGAGTACGGAGAAGTTACTTCTGCAAAAGTTATTATGGACAAGTACACAAACCGCAGCAAAGGCTTTGGTTTTGTGGAAATGAGTGATGATGCTGCTGCCCAGAAAGCAATTGCTGAACTGGACGGTGCTACTGTTGATGGTCGTTCTATCAAAGTAAGTGTGGCTAAGCCAAGGGAAGAAAGACCTGCCAGGTCTTCTAAACCTGCATACTCCAACAATCGTTGGTAATAACAACACAAAATTGTAAAGCCTTCCGGATTTTCCGGAAGGCTTTTTTATTTACAGGCAGTTACAACAAAAAGTCCCGTTTTTCAGTAGTGCAAATCGGGACTTTAAACTATTATTAATAAGTATTATGCTCTTTGTTTTTGCTTAACAGCTGCTTTTTTCACTGGTGTTTTGCTTTTGCTCTTTTTAAGGGCTGAATCAATAGCTGCACTCAGGTTCGCAAAAGTTGGCTTACCGGCAAAGGGAACATCATTAATAAAAAAAGCAGGCAATTCTTTTACTCCCCTGTTAATACCTTCCTTCAGGTCATCCTGCACCTGCCAGCCATAAACTCCATTCACCAGGTCATCCAGAAATTTTTTATTCTTAATACCAGCTTCTTTGCTATGCAGCTTTAAACTGGTGGTACCAAGATTTCTTCTGTTGCTGAATAACACATTGTGCATCTCCCAGAACTTGCCTTCCTGGGCAGCTGCTACAGCCGATTCACTGGCCTTCAAACTACGCTGGTGAATAAGTGTAAGCGGGAAATGACGAAACTGAAATCTTATCTTTCCCTCATACTCTTCAAGTAACTGCTTAACGACCTCATTTACTTTAGCACACTCTTCACTTTCATATTCTCCAAACTCCATTAAAGTTACCGGGGCATCTTTTTTACCTACAAAAATTTCCCGTGGTTCAATAATTATTACATCATCTTTTTTAAATGCCATTATTATCTCCTTTTTCTTAATCAGGTTTTATTGACCTGAACTATATTAACAAATTTCCCGCCATTTGGTTGAAAGAAAGGCACTTACGCCAATCAGTCATTATGCTGAATCGGTTGAAGATAATATTTTTTTGTACCCTGCCAAATCCACCTAACATTAATTTGCTAACAGTTGTATAGAGTATTGATAAACAATTAATTACAACAAAAAATATGCTTATCAAATTAATCATTGCTGGAAATTGGCGAGTGCTATTTTGTCAAATTTGGTGTACCAGCTTAAAGCCATATCCTAAAAAGTCCTTGGGTATCTTTTAAAAACTGAAAACTAAGCCGCTGATTATAAAATGATTATGCCATAGCATATTATCTTGGCTATGCGCAAATTAACAGGAACTTGGTTTGCAGGCTTAGAAACACCCCTATACTTTTACATCATCAAAGCAATATCATATTGCTGACAGATAAAGAATCCGGATATACTAACTTCTACTTGCCCTATCGTTTGCCCCTGACTTACTGCTTGCTAAACAGATTGCGACCCATCAAGTTTGTATTTAACAACGTTTATTAACCTAAAAATTATAATTATGAAAAAGATCTTCATGAACAACCGACTTATCGCTATTGCATTTATGACTGTATTTTCAACAGCTATGGCACCTGCAATGGCAAATGAAAAAAATCCAGTATTACCAATTGAGATCAAGTATGTGGGGAAAGTGCAGAACAACCCCGTGTTCCAGCTTTTTGTAGCTGGCAATGGTACGCAGGATGACTTTACCATCAACATTAAAGATGAATTTGGTAATTCACTGCACATGGAAAACATCAAAGCCGAAAGTTTCACAAAAAGATTCATGCTGGCTATAGAGGAATTGGGCGATTACAGTATCCAGTTCCAGGTTACCAGCAGGAAAACTAAAAAATCAGTCGTGTATGCTATCAATAGCAGCACCCGTAATGTTGAAGAAGTAAAAGTGAATCAGTTATAATCACAATTTCCATTTACAACACTAAAAGATGCGGTTCAGCTGAACCGCATCTTTTTTTAATATACATTCCCATTGATACTCAATCATCGTATTTTTTCTCTTCTACTGACGAATTTTCAGTTTTAACAAAATTCTTTACTGACTCTCACCTGTTTATCTCTGTCAGTGGATAACTACAGCCTGAAATGCCCGATACTGCTGTATTTCAGGGTTACCTTTGCGCAGCTTTCGAATTAATACAGCAACCGGTTCTGTATACATGAAAAACAGGTAATACCTAAATACAGAACATTATCACATGCGGATTCAATGAAACAATTGAATTCTTTCTGAAAATCCAATACCTGCATATTTGCTCATTAAAACATGTATCATGTTAAAAACAAAATTACATAAGGCAGGATTTATTATTACCAGCTTCATGCTGATGGCAGCTGCTTCCGGCAATAAATACATTGCTGTGTCAGGTGATACTGCAATAATATGCAAACAAGCTATTCAGGACTCTGTATTTTCAGGTAAACATATTTTTGATGAAAAGGGCCTTTGTATCTGTCTTGATGAACTGGATGAAAAAGATTTGACCAGTGCACCCAGGATACAATTGAATGAACAAGCCTCTGATTTTGTAACCAGCCACCTGAAAGAAAATGGTTTTTATTATGATAAAATAAAAACCAAAAGTGCATCATCATTTGAGCTGATAGAAAATATTTTCCAGCAATACGAAATACCTGTTGAATTAAAATACCTGGCTGTTGTAGAATCAAAACTGGATAACCGGATTGTATCTTCAGCAGGTGCTGCCGGACTATGGCAATTGATGCCGGTAGCAGCAAAAAGTTTTGGGCTGAAAGTATCCGGGAAGAATGATGAACGAAAAAATAATTATAAAAGCACGGTGGCTGCTGCAAAATGTCTTATTTACCTGCATGGCATATTTGATGACTGGTTATTAACGCTGGCCGCTTACAATAGTGGCCCGGCCAGGGTACTTTCTGCAATTAAAAAATCGAGGAGCCGTGATTTCTGGGTATTACAACAATACCTTCCTGCCGAAACGAGGAAACATGTTAAGAAATTCATCAGTGTTCATTACCATTTTGAGGGGCATGGTAGTCTTGTTACGATGACAAAAGCTGAAACAAAAGCTCATATCAATGCTGTATCAGCGTACCTGGCAAAATACAAAGAACCTTTAAACGCAGACTCTTCCGGGACAGCAGTTCCCGAAACCGTAAATGCTTCCCGGTAAGATAGTAGCAAGAATCATTCTTTTACAATACTTACGATACCTTTTTCGAGATCGTAATAGCAGGCCTTTATCTGCAGCTGTTTACTGTCAAGCTTTTCTTTAATAATAGAAGACTGTTCTTTAAGTTGATGTATGCCGTGCAATATATTTGCCCTGATACAATCATCAAGGCGATCTTTATCACTTATTGAAACATTACTGATCTCTTTTTCGTTTTTCAGGCTATCAATAATGTCTTTGATATGTCCATGCACTTCCCCTCCTCCCACAAAAGCTTTTACAGCCCCGCATTGCTGGTGACCAAGCACAACAATCAGATCAACACCGAGGTGTTCAACCGCATATTCCACACTGCCTATTTCCAGTCCGCCAATCAGGTTTCCAGCAGTGCGAATAACAAAAAGATCGCCAAGTCCCTGGTCAAAGATCAATTCTGGAGACACCCTTGAATCAGAACAGGCAATCACTACTGCAAAGGGATGCTGTGCTGTTGATATCTCTATCACCCGTTGCCTGCTTTCATCCGGATGTATTGGTTGCCAATGAGCAAACCTGCTGTTTCCATCCATCAGCTTTTGCAAAGATGCTGGCGCAGGAGTAACAGGGCTAATGAGACTGCTGGCAGAATGATTCTTACATCCTGCTATGATAATTGTGATGAATAAGAATACCGGTAATATAATGTGGCATGTACTTTTCATAGAAGACAAAAGAAAGTCCTGTAAAACTATCCTTGCCCTTTATGTGATCTGCTGAGCCTTATCAACAAAATAAGTGAGTTTTATCAGGATATATCAGTCCTTCACAAGGCTGTTATGCTCTTTTACCTTCTCAAGTCCGGCTGTGGTAATGCGTATAACCAGTGTCTCCTGTTGTTCAGTCACTACCAATTGTTCCAGCTCCAGTAATTGTAGTTGCTGCTGAATGTCTGACCATTCCTGCATCCTTCTGAGTATGAGCTCACGGGGCCTGCAGGAGTAGCGTTCAGGCTGCGGATCATTTTTTACGATTTCGTAGATGGTATGGAGTAGGCTGTAATGGTCTTGCATATTTTAAAATTATCGGAAAATAGATTGCTGCAAAGATGAACTTATTAACAATTATTTGAATGGAGCAGGAATAATTGTGGGAAAATTTTTTTCTGAAAGCTCATACAGTTAATAACTGGCTGTTTCGGATAAAACACCCTCCCTGTCCTATCAAGCCTCAAAGGTTTATAACTTTATCAGGCAGAAATAAATGTAGGCGCATGAAAATACTTATTACCGGCGCCACCGGCCTTATAGGAGCCGAAGTGGTAAGACAGGCCCTCATTGATAATGAAATTGATCAACTGATCCTGTTGATACGTAATCAGCCGGAGATAGCGCATCCTAAAATTACCACGGTAATACATAAAGATTTCCTGGATTATGCTTCCGCAGGCAGGTATTTTGCCAAAGCTGATGCCGTTATCTGGTGTCTTGGTATTTCACAAACCCAGGTAAGTAAAAAACAATACGAGGAGATAACCTGCGGATACCTGGAAGCCTGTGCCCGGTATTGTGCCCAAATTAAGCCGGGAGTTAAATTTATTTTTGTAAGCGGTGATGGCAGTGACCGCACTGAAAAAAGCCGCACTCTCTTCAAACGCATCAAAGGGAAAGCCGAGAATTTATTGTTACAATCCGGGCTGCAGCACATCTTCATTGCCCGCCCGGATGCTGTAAGACCCAGGCAAAAAAATAAAAGAGCCCCTTTGGCCTATAAGCTGGCTTACCCTTTTTTTCCGTTGGTACAATTACTGGCTCCTGATAAGATCATCTGGTCTGATGTATTGGCAAGAGCATTGCTGCTGATAGCCAAAAAAGGAGCTGAAAAAAATACGTTAGAAAATATCGAACTGAAAGCATTGGAATCAAATAAAAATCAGGGAAATTTTGTATAGCAAAACCAGCCTGTTTGACAAAATTAAAAAACTATACAGCAACACTTTTCAGTTTAAACAACGAATATGAAAAAGACACTACCAGCTCTCCTGTTATTCTTCCATTTGTTTGCACCGGCACAGGAATCCTATAAACCCAGTACAGAAAATTTAGCAGCCCGTAAAACATTCCAGGATGATAAATATGGGCTGTTTATCCACTGGGGACTGAGCAGTGTACTGGGCAACGGAGAATGGGTAATGAATAACCGGCGGATCAAAGTGGAAGATTACCGTCGTTATAACAGGGTCTTTAATCCTGTTGATTTCGATGCAGAAAAATGGGTGCTCACAGCAAAGAAAGCCGGCATGAAATATATCGTCTTCATTACCCGGCACCATGATGGCTTTTCCAACTGGGATACTAAATACTCAGACTGGAAGATCACAAACACTCCATATGGCAAAGATGCACTGAAGCAACTGGCTGAAGCCTGCAGGAAACATAATATCAAACTGGGCCTCTACTACTCTACCCTTGACTGGTATCGCAATGATTATCCTTTCGAAACCGGCCGTACCGGTCAGTACAGTGGAAGAACAGGGAAAAGCAACTATGCAAGTTACCTGCAGTTCATGAAAAATCAATTAACTGAATTGCTTACTAACTATGGCCCTGTCATGAGTATCTGGTTCGATGGTCACTGGGACCAAACCAATCCCGAGGGGCATGCCGACAGGACTTCCCGAATTGACTGGAAATATGAAGAACTCTATAGTCTCATTCACCAGTTGCAACCAGCTTGTATGATCGGCAACAACCATCATCTTGACCCCGTTGCAGGAGAAGATTTCCAGATGTTTGAAAAAGATCTGCCGGGAGAAAATAAATCGGGGCTGAGTTTTCAGCAACCCTCCGATGCACTGCCATTAGAAACCTGCGAGACCATGAATGATTCCTGGGGCTATAATGTGACCGACAGAAATTATAAAACAGTGAAGCAGGTGATCCATTTACTGGTAAACACTGCTGGTCGCAATGCCAATTTACTATTGAATGTGGGGCCGATGCCTAATGGGGAAATACAAAAAGAATTTACCGACACATTACAGGCGGCAGGTGTATGGTTGCAACAATATGGTACTGCTATTTACAATACCCGTGGCAAACTGATGCCGCCCCAACCATGGGGGATAGCCACCAGAAACGATAAACAGGTATTTCTCCATTTGCTGCACCCTCCGGCTAACAATTTTATTCTGCTCCCGGGATTCAATGAAACTATTTCGTCCGTTGAAATAATGGGGAGCAATAAAAAGCTAAAATGGACTAAGGTCACAGAAGGGGTTTTTATATATCATGAGTACCCCGCACAGGAAACGATTGATCATGTGATACAAGTGACAGTAAAGTAAATGGCCGGAACAGGTTTCTAAAGCAAGTCAGATAAATTTTACAGCCTTGCTATTTATAAGCCCGCTGGTATTTTTATTTTCAATTTCCTCATTTGTTCTTTCAGTTTCTCTGGCAACCCAGGATGGCAACCGCAATTCTTCTGATGGGCCAGGTGCCAGTCAATACGTTGTTGCAATGTGGGATTCTTCGGCATAGGATGCTGCTGATGCCATTCGGCATTAAGCCCCTTTGGTTTCTTTTGCATAAAACTTGTATAGCATAAATATATAACAGCTAATCAACCTGTTTCTATGACTGTTGTCAATAACTGAAATGAGAATAAAAACCGCAAGCCTGGTGTGCATGATACCATCTCAACTGCTTTGGGAAGCAGGATAAGTTTCTGCATGAATGCCGGTTGAACAGCTATGACCAATAAGAACGCAGAAAGTTAAAAAAGCTGCTTACGGCAGAAAACATCACTGACAAAGTGAGGGTCTAGCTACGTTTATTTTCTCTTTACTCCGGTAGTTGTTGAATAGGACAAGGTCTTTATACGAATCTTGCCAATTATGCTATTCCGGAAGAAATTTTACAAGCATTAGAGTGTCTGGATAAAAATTGTTGAAGCTCATGAACTTCTCAATTTTTTTCCCTTGAGCCTGGTGTTTATCGATGATGTAAAAGGCATCAAAACGGATTGAGTCTGCAAATTTCAGTATCTCCTTTCTGCCTATCATAATCTGGAAACTTTTGCCATCAAAATTTCCTGTCTCTGCATTTCGTAGAATGAAAAGATCGTGGCCCTTCGTTTTCGATACAATTTGCTCCGTAACGGACTTAGATTCGGTATATCTCTTTCCCCTTGATTCTATGACAAACCAGTTAAACCCAAATCGGAAAAAAATTATAGCCAGGATAAAAAAATAATACCTGTATTGCTTCATCCTGAACATAGCCCAAACAACCAATGCAAACAATAAAACCAGTACCAGTGATTTGAGAACCGGCTGGCTTGTTTCTATATTTAATTTTAAAAAAGGAAGAATAAGAAAAGTAAGGAGCAAGGCAAAACAAGCAACAAATAATATTACACTTACTACTTTATGCTGCCACGAATGGTTATCTAAAGTGTCAAAGAAAAGATAAAAACAAATCAAATAGAAAAGTGGCAGAAACATGAAAAGATACCGGGGATGAATCTTTGGTGAAATCCAGTAGATTATGATGTTTACCACTAAAACAACGAAAGAATAATAAACGAAATCATTCTGCTTTAGTTTCTGCCACAAACCTTTTTGAAAAAAAGCAACAACAAATAATGTCCAGGGAGCAAAATGGTATAAAAAAGTAAGGGGAAATGTAAATAGATGAAAAATAGCTATCCTTGTTTTATGTTCCATGAATGTCCTCTTGGAACTTTCCTGCATCAGGTTTCCAAATACATCCAGCAAGGCAATATCATTTACCGATAAATAGGCAAGGTAATATGAGCCTGTTATCACTACCAATAATAAAATTCCAGCAAAATGTGCCGGGTGAAACAACACATTGAATTTTCTTTTCCATATAAAGTAAGCAAGCAGGCTTAGTGCCTGAAAAACCAGGGCAGGAAATCCCTTCATCAGGAAACCTGCTGCAGCTATCAGGTAGGTAAGCAGAAATAAATGATAATATTTTTTCTTCTCTCCATAATGGTAGATCAAAAAGAAACTTATGTAAACAATCCAGGAAAAAGTGGTGTCGATCAATCCTACAATTGAATCATAAATCATGATCCTCCCGTTAGTCATAAAAGCAAAAGCTGTAAAAAAAGCCACAGAAGCAGATAAATACTTTTTAGTAAAATGATATACAGTGATACCCATACCAATAGTGGCCACGATAACAGGCAACCGGAATGCAAACATGGAATAATTCCCAAAGAGCTTAAAATAGACTATTATTAACCAGTTATAGAGTGGTGGTTTATTAAGATAAATTTCCCCATTTAATGTAGGCGTAAGATAGTCACCTGAAAATATCATTTCGCCGGCAACAAGGGCACGCCTTGCTTCATCATGATCAGCATTTAACGGCACAAAATCAAGATGCGACAAATAGGCGAGGATAAGCAACAACAGGCAGGTTATTCCAAAAAACAAATGAAACCTCTCTTCTGATAGCTTATTTTTCAATATCACTTGCTGCATACTGAATTAAGATTGAACGACAAAACCGGTTGATTAAATAATCTATTTTTGAATTTACTCTATCCTTTGCACAACGATTAAATATAGTAATAAAGAATTAAATTTCTTTTTTGTAAAAGCAATAAAGAGTACTTACCTGTGCGAATCGTTGAGTAGCCCGCTGGTAATAATCAACTCCAACTTTTTGGGCTTACTATTTATGCAAAAAAACTGCCCTTACAGATTCAGCAGGTAAGAAAAATTTCATTTAACCGGTTGCGGAGCATCTTTAAATCGTTTATGGGCGCCGGATATTTTATCAATAAAATACTGCAGCGGTATAATGACTTTCTTTACAAACCCGGGTATGCCGCCCACATCAAATTCAGATTTATAGCGGGTCATTAAAAAAGCTGCGGCTGTTTGTTCAGGCCGGTGATTTTTACCCGCATCTATCGCCTTGTAAATTTCCGTCAGATAATATTCTATATTATCTGCTGGTTTTATCCAGCCTTTACAATTCAATACCTCATTGCCAGCATTCCAGAACCGGTGCCAGGTGCCCCGGTAAAAAGTAATAGTCTCTCCCGGACCGTAATACTTTGGCTCTTCACCAGGAATTTGCGTACCAATTTTTCCGGTTATCACAGTAAGACTTTCATCCTGCTTCCAATGCACATGCATAAGCGGGCCGGCACCAGGCTGCACCCAGTTCTCCACTTCCAGTTTGTCAACACCGTCTTCTTTTATCAACCGGATGAAACAAAGTTTTTCTCCAATTTTATTTTCGATGGTATGCGGGTGGATGTACATAGCGCAATTTTGCATTAAGGTAACGAATATGGAAAAATCAGAAGCATTGTATCTGCAAAAAGATATGATCGGTGGTTAATTCCTTATTTCCATATTGCCCCGGGAGCTGCTCTCAATTGTAATTTCTTGTGGGTTCCTGTTAAGGATGTTGATCAAACGGGCATAGTATGTACCTTCTATATAATTACCCCCTTGCTTGTTATACTGACCTCAGGATATATATTGAATTTTCATGGACCGTGCCCTGCGAAGACCCGGCATGGAAAAACTGCTGACAGAGCCAAAACAGTACTTTTCACCAACCATAATCCAACTTTCCCCATTCATATATAATTGTGTGGCGGTTGCAGGAAATGAATCTAACTTACTGTATGCACAAACTACAGTCATGAAAAGAATTTTACTTCCCCTGCTATTGATGGGCAGCTGGTCATACCTGCCCGCACAATCAACCGATAATGCTTCGCTTATCAAAGAAGCAGCTGATAAACTAAAAAACAAAACAGCTACAGTATCTTCTGTACTGACCGACAAACGCTACCTGCCGGTTCATCCTGAAACGGATTTCAGGGAATTAATAAAAAATAATTGCAGCACCGGTGTATTGCAGATAACTACTGCCGATGAACCCGGCAGGAAAATAAAAGTGCTGGGAACAGTCTCTGACAAAGAAGGGCAGCCTGTAGCAGGTGCGCTGATCTATCTGTACCAGACCGACGCCAAAGGCTGGTATGCTGCCGGCAATCCTCATGTGGGAGGCAATGAAGGCGATATGCGGCATGCAAGACTGTTTGGTTATGTGAGAACGGATGTAAACGGAAAATTTGAACTGCATACTATAAAACCATCGGGATATCCACGAAGCGACCTGCCCGCACATATCCATGTGCATGTATGGGCAGATGGCTACCTTGATTTTGTCAATGAGTTTTTATTTGATGATGATGAGCGGCTCAGGGGAACAATACGGGAACAATCCATCCGGAACCGTTTTCTTATACAAAAACCGGAGAAAGCCACAGTTCCATTTGACCAGCAGTTTTCATACCAGATACAACTGAGCAGGTAGAAGCTGATAACTTACTCCGGGTCCTTGTGGAGCCCCGGCTTCGAAGAAAGCTGGTACAATAAACCAGAAGCCTATTTCGTTAGAATCATCTCCCCCCATTTTAAACCACTTGTTATGAGAAAGCTATTATTTTTTGCTCTCACCGTTTCAATAACCACTCAATTAACAGCTCAACAATCATTTAAAAAAACTACGCTATATGGCGAAATAGGTGGTAATGGGCTTGGTATATTGTCTGTTAATTATGAACGACAAATAGGTGCAAAGCCCGGACTTGGTTTATTTGTTGGTATAAGCCCTCTTTCAGGTAATAAGCCTTCCATAGTATCTGGTGTTAAATACTTAATTGACTTTGGTAATCATAAATCTTTCTTTGAAGCTGGCTTCGGTATTACACTTTCTGACAGAGAATATATGGGTGCAAAAAGAAATAATCTAACTAATGAAAATCCTTATACACCAGCTTATATTCCTTCTGTTGGATACCGGCACCATACAAAATATGGCCTAATGTGGAGGGTGAATTACACACCTTTTATCTCTAAATACAACAATGCAGCTTTCTATCCCGGCATTTCAGTGGGCTGGAGATTTTAAGCCGGCTAAACTGTACAGCCTTCTTTTATATCTTCTTTCTTTTCTGAAGTTGTTGTATATCATCAAGACCCTTGTACAGGACGAAAATTTATTACGACCGGAAATCAGCCTGCACAGCTTTTAAATGCGCTGATGATATAAGCAGCGTCTTTATATAGTATCGTTTCATTTACTGTGAGTGTAATCCTGCTTTTATTGCCCGGCGGTATGATGCGGATGTTAAACTCTTTATTCAGTCGCTGCTGCAGTTTATTACCATCTATTGTTTTACCCATCTCCAGTGCATAAATGTTTGTGCCGCCATCGAGTGCTGAAACCTGTAAACCCGGAATCTTATTAAGCCCGGAAAAAATTTCTTCTGATTGTTTTATGGCCTGCTTCAGCCTGTTTTCAATCCCTTCCAGCCTGCTGAGTACCATGGCTGCAGTGAACCAGTTACTGAAAACAGTACCTCCATGTATCTTGATCAGATGCGGTATTTTATCCATTACCGATTTGCTGCCGCAGAGCACAGCGCCATTGGCACCGCCCAGGTATTTGTAGAGAGAGATATACACTGTGTCGAAATAAGAAGCATACTCCTTTACACTGACACCGGACCAGGCAGCGGCCATATAGATCCTTGCGCCATCAAGGTGAAGGGGAATATTATTGCTGCGGCAATACTCACTGATCTTCCTGATCTCTTCAATGGGAACCATTCTTCCTTCTGTTCTGCGTACCGGGTTTTCAATTGACACAGCGCCGATGCCGCTGGAAAATACTTCCTGCTCTTTCAATCCTGCTATGGCATTCTTTAATTCTTCTGCAGTGAAGTAAGTTTTTCCCATCGCCAGTGGCATCAATCGTTTTTTATGCACAGATTGTGCTGCATCTGCTTCATCCCGGTACACATGACTGTTATCCTGTACAAATACTTTGGTGTTATTCCCGCTGAGTACCGCAATAGCCAGCTGGTTGGCCATGGTGCCGGTGGGCAGGCAGGCGGCTTTTTCCTTTCCGGTTATTTCTTCAAATTTCTTTTCCATAGCTGCCACTGCCCCACCCTCCAGGTAGAAATCTCTTTTGATGGCTTCTTTGCTGTTGATCTTTTGCAGTTCAGCGATGTACTGCGCAGGATTGAAATCTTCGCCATCATAAAAGAACTTGATGATGGGTTCATCTGCATACTCTTCTTTCTTTCCTGTTGCGATAGCTGCTTGTGGAAGAAAAGCAGGTAATACGGCAATGCCGGATACTTTAAGAAAATTTCTGCGGTTGAAGGCTGACATATCGGTTGGCTTTTGGTATAACAATGTAAGGAGAAATTTGATAATGGGATCGAGATGAATAGTGATTAGTACAGCAAGGTTACCTGAAACTTGTGTGGCGATAAATTTTTATTAACTTCATACATAAAGCATTTATTATGGATAATAGGCGGATAAAATATTTTTTAGCTATCTCAATGAGTTATTTTTTTTGTGCATTGATCAGTTGCTCTAAAAATG
This sequence comes from Bacteroidota bacterium, assembly GCA_029558715.1. Lineage (GTDB taxonomy): Bacteria > Bacteroidota > Bacteroidia > Chitinophagales > Chitinophagaceae > JJ008. The sequence goes on from JAKQEA010000101.1 coordinate 33,427, forward strand.
ATAACTCCGCCCCCAATCTACCTTTATCATCGGAAAAGAAACTAAATGGGGTCGAATTCAAAGCTGCGGACAATCCTGGTTTAAATGAAAATATTTCAGGTTCTATTAGTGGAAATTCATTAACCGTTAAGTTCCCTTCCAATATTTCAATGAACGGCCTGGTTCCTACTATTAATTTTTCCGGCAAATCCATTTCACCTGCCAATAAGACCCCACAGAATTTTTCAGCGCCAGTGACGTATAAAATAACTGCGGAAGATGGTTCATTCACAGAATTTGTTTTCACCTGTTCATACAGGACATTTTCTGATACAACAAGTATGATTAAAACAAGATGGGGTGTGATCAAGGATTCCGTAACCAACAATAATTTTAATTACCCTAATGGACTTTACCCCAACCCTGGTGTTTATATTGGTGTTCCTGCTGATTATTATGATTTCAGGGATGATGGCAGGGTATATATGTATGAAAATAACAATTCTGATAATGCTCCTTACCAGATTTTACCAAATGGAAGAATTTCATTAATAAGTTTCGGAAATTATAATTACGAGTGTTCCATTTTATATTTGTCCACAACCAAAATGACCCTTTTCTGGGATTTAACCAGTGCCAACGGTGGACGATATACCAGAACTCTTTATTTATACAGGTGAGCCTGATAAAGTACATATGATTGATGCGGAAACTTAAAACTACTATTAGGTTAACAGATGAAAACCAACAACGGCTTAAACACCGTTGACACTTATAAACGAAGTGGTAAAATAACCATTAGGGAATCAACCAATGCAACTCGGATAAAATCACAAATGCCTGCAAGTGCAAACCCTGATGCCAAGTTTTTATCAATTAAAAAGCAAATTTAAATGGGAAAAGAGGCCTTTTTTTATGCAAGCCAGAAGGATATATACAATTTTACTAGTTCATTGGAAAAAGAAAATAGATATAAATATAACTTGGCTGGATTAAGGACCTTAGATGAAACTAAGCCCTACAACTCATTAGCAGATTTTCCCAATTTGGGTATAGCAGATGCTGATAATGATATTGAGTGTAAAAGGATTTTGGTTTATAATGCTGATAAAGAAATTATTGTCAGAGAAATTCCTCAATCTAAGGGAGGTATAAAGTATGGAATTGATCAATTAAAGAATAAGGATACAATTATTTTTTCCCCGGGAGGAGAATTGGCTGGTAAAGATGCAATTATCCAAGGATCTATCAGCACTATTTCTGATAGTGGAACTGGTGTTGAAATATTCAATGTCTTTTTAAACTGCCTTAAAAAGGATTTTAAAAAAAAGCAAGGAGCATATATTGGTAAAAATGCCAAAGAAAAACTAGATGCCGGCTGGAGATTAACTCGGGGATTTAGGAGCCCCCCCGAGTATGATATTGAAAAATATTAAATCAATCAATATTTTAGATTATAAATTGCGACCTGACGGGGCTGCTTATTTTACTTTCTCCGGTGTTTCGTTCCTAAATACCACCACTCCATCAAAAACATCCACCAGTACCGGTTTTGTTTTATCAATATCACCGGCCAGTATTCTTTTCGATAACTGGTTTACAATTTCCTTTTGTATCAGCCGCTTCAGTGGCCTTGCACCAAACTGCGGGTCAAAGCCCTGCTCGGCGAGAAACTCCAGCGCATAATCACTGAACTGTAATTGTATGCCGCTGTCGGCTACCAGCTTTTTCAGGTTGTTCAGCTGTATTTTGACAATACCCGCTATTTCTTTTTTCAGCAATGGCTGGAACATGATGATCTCATCCACCCGGTTGAGAAACTCCGGCCGTATGGTCTGGCGCAGCAGGTTCATTACTTCCAGCTTTGCTTTTTCGGTAGCCTCAGCAATATTCTTCTCTGTTACTTTCTCAAACGCATCCATGATGAGGTGGCTGCCGATATTGCTGGTCATGATGATGATGGTGTTTTTGAAATTCACCACCCGGCCCTTGTTATCGGTCAGGCGGCCATCATCCAGTACCTGCAGGAGTACATTCCAAACATCCGGGTGTGCTTTTTCTATTTCATCCAGCAATACCACACTGTATGGTTTACGCCGAACGGCTTCTGTTAACTGACCGCCTTCATCATAGCCCACATAACCGGGAGGTGCACCTACTAATCTTGATACGGTATGTTTTTCCTGGTACTCACTCATGTCGATGCGGGTCATCATACTTTCATCATCAAACAAATATTCGGCAAGGGCCTTGGCCAGTTCTGTTTTACCCACACCTGTTGTGCCGAGGAAGATGAAAGAACCAATAGGTTTTTTCGGATCCTGCAAACCGGCACGGCTTCTGCGTATCGCATCGGCCACGGCGGTGATGGCTTCTTCCTGTCCCACCACCCTTTCATGCAAATGCTCTTCGAGGTGCAGGAGTTTTTCCCTGTCGCTTTGCAGCATTTTTTGCACAGGAATACCGGTAGCCTTGGCAATGCTTTCGGCAATGTCTTCGGCGTCGACTTCTTCTTTCAGTAATCGTTTTTCTGTTGAGTTAATTAGTTGACTGGTTAATTGGTTAATTAGTGTTTCCTGTTCTTTTATTTTTCCGTACCGTATTTCGGCTACTTTGCCGTAATCGCCTTCCCGTTCTGACCTTTCAGCCTGTTGTTTTAAATTTTCTATCTCCGCTTTTCCGTTCTGAATTTTCTCCACCACTTCTTTTTCTTCTTTCCATTTTGCTTTCAGTGTATCTCTTGTCACCGCCAGGTTGGCGATCTCGGTATTGAGTTCTTTCAGTTTCACTTCATCGTTCTCTCTCTTGATCGCTTCTCTTTCTATTTCCAGTTGACGAATCTGTCTTTCCAGCGTATCCAGTTCTTCGGGCATGGAGTTCATTTCCAGGCGAAGCTTAGCAGCACTTTCATCAATTAAGTCAATCGCTTTATCCGGTAAAAAACGATCGGTAATGTAACGGCTGGATAATTCCACCGCTGCAATAATAGCTTCGTCTTTGATGCGGACATGGTGGTGTGTTTCGTAGCGGTCTTTCAATCCCCGCAAAATAGAAATGGCATCTTCCACCGAAGGTTCATCAATCATCACTTTCTGGAAACGGCGTTCCAGTGCTTTATCCTTCTCAAAAAATTTCTGGTATTCGTTCAGTGTAGTGGCACCCACAGCACGGAGATCACCCTTGGCCAGTGCAGGTTTCAGAATATTGGCCGCATCCATGGCGCCTTCACCGCCACCTGCACCAACCAGTGTGTGTATCTCATCAATGAATAAGATTATTTCGCCGTCGCTGGTGCTTACTTCTTTCACCACGGCTTTCAAACGTTCTTCAAACTCCCCTTTATATTTTGCGCCGGCAATGAGCAATCCCATGTCGAGTGCATAGATGATCTTGCTTTTTAAATTTTCGGGTACATCGCCATTTACAATACGGTGTGCAATGCCTTCGGCAATGGCTGTTTTACCCACACCCGGTTCACCCACCAATATCGGGTTGTTCTTTGTACGGCGGGAAAGGATATGCAGTGTTCTTCTGATCTCTTCATCACGGCCGATAACGGGATCTAGTTTGCCCTGTCTTGCCAGTTCGTTTAAATTCTTGGCATATTTATTCAGCGCATTGAATTCCTGTGATTGTGTTTGTGAAGTGATCTTTTCGCCTTTGCGTAATTCTTTGATGGCGGTAACAAGACCATTCTCAGAAAGCCCTGCATTCTTCAGCAATTTGGCTGCTGCATCATTGCCCTGCACAATCGCCAACAGGATATGCTCCGGTGTAACGAATTCATCACCGAACTGTTTAAGTGCAGCTCCGGCCCGCAGTACCACAGTATTGGCATCACGGCTGATCTGTTGAGCCGCATCACCGGAAGCTTTGGGCAGCTTGCTGATAAGTTCATCAAGTTTGCTTTCCACCAGGTTTACGGTCACATTGTTTTTCTTCAATAAATAATCCACCGGCGAATCGGGCTGATCGAGCAACGCTTTTAAGATATGCTCGGTCTCAATATTCGGGCTTTGTGCGTTGAAAGCAATTTGCTGAGCTTGCTGAAAGGCCTCGGCTGCTTTTATGGTAAAATTTCCTAAGTTCATATTGATTAATTTTAAAGCCGACAGACCACAGATGATAGTCCACAGCAATACAAGTGAACAACAGTGGTCGGTGGACCGTTGACAGTGGACAGTAACAAATACTTATCCAACCCCGTAAATACCGTTACAATGTCATATAAAGTTAATTCTATCTGCATGAAAGTCATATCCGTAGCGGTTTTCCTGCTATTCTTTCAGCCTGTCTTTTCACAATACGACTGGTCGCCACTGGATAAAGAACTGGAGGCCAAACAAAAACTGCTGGGCCAGGACATGGTGGCGATGATCTGGAAAGGAGATTCACTGGTGTACAAAAAAGAAATGGGACAATTCAACAGCAAGACACAGGCACCGATTGCCAGTTGCAGCAAATGGCTGACCGCAGCACTGGTGATGCAGTTCGTGGATGAAGGAAAACTATCACTGGATGATAAGGTGGCGAAATATATTCCTGAGTTTGATAAATATTTTAAAGGTTATATCACCATACGGCATTGCCTCAGCCACATGACGGGAATTGAAGATGATGGCAAACTGGTAAAGCGATTACTGGAACGCAGAAAGTTTGCTTCGCTGGAAGAAGAAGTGAACGGATTTGCTGCCCGTGAAATCAGGGCTAATACCGGAACCGATTTCTGGTATGGCAATATCGGGTTGAATATTGCCGGCCGGGTGCTGGAGGTAGTGAGCAAAAGAAAATTCGATGTGCTTATCCGCACCAAATTGTTATACCCGCTGGGTATGCGGAAGACCACTTTTACCAATTTGGATGGCGGCCCGGTCAATCCCTCCGGCGGTGCCAAATCAACAGCAGAAGATTACATGAAATTCCTGGTGATGCTATTGAATAAAGGAAAATATAACGGGGTACAGATACTCAGTGAAAACTCGGTGAATGAAATGATGAAAGTGCAGAACAAACCGGAACAAATAAAATATGCTCCCAAATCCGCTGCCGGTTTCAATTATACATCCGGAAGCTGGGCCATCGAAGAAAAGAATGGCGTTGCTACTGTGCTGGCCAGCCCGGGATTATTTGGTACCTGGCCGATGATCGATTATTGCCGGGGCTATGCTTACCTTGTATTTGTTAAGAACCTGCTGGGCGAAGAAAGGGCGGATGCACACCTGCAGATCAAAAAAGTGATCGACGAACAGATCACTTCCTCCTGTAAATAAAATCAAAAGCCTTTTGTCTGTTCATTTTTAACCAGCACCACTTTGTTACGGTCTGCTTTATACATGGCATCGTAAAACTTCACCAGTGCTGCATAATCTTTTGCTGGATAAGTGCCGCCATAGTGCTCAATGCTCCGGTAATACCTCAGTTTGTTACCATCCAGTTTCACTGAACAATTATATTTTCCAAACTGGCTGGTAAGCGACACATCCTGCGGTATTGATTCAGCGGTATAGCCGGCCGGCAGGGTAATCTCTACTGTATCAACATCTTTGTATTCGAAACTCAGTTCCAGGTCATACTTCCTGTTCTCATCCGGTGTCAGCCGGCGATAGGTTCTTGTCATCGTGTTAGGAACGATAAAAAGACGTTTACCGGTAATGGTGGCATAATTGCTTACTGTAATATCCAGCTTTTCTTCCACGGCGGGCATGGTTGATTTTGTTTCTTTATAATCAAAACTGTTTACATCGTAAGTAGCAAAATCAAGTTGTTCATGCAGGTACTCTTTCACTTTGTCCTTTGAAAGACCATTGATGAGGCCATGATACTGGTCCTGCTGCAATCCGCCATAAGTTGTTTCTGAGGTAAGCTGCAAAGTGGCGTCTTCATCCAATACTGCTTTTACATGCCGCACCTGCAGGTTCTCGTTCATACCGTATTTAGGTGTCCGAACAAGTTTACCACCATTCTCATCCACCAGCAATACATACCTGTCGCAGGTAAAATCACCAAGGTAACCGGCAGGCATTGTCTGACTGGTACATTCCAGCCACACGGTATCTTTTTGTAATGGCACACAAAGTATAACATGGTTAAACTGGCTGGAAGGAAAATCTGCCATTATCTTCTTTGCATTTCGTCCCGCCCTTACCAGTGTATAATACGAGTTGATCCCCGCTTCCTTTAAGAGGCTGTACATGTAGTTGGTCAGCGCTTTGCAATCACCATAAGCTTTGGTGGCCACATAAGTGGCATCAAAAGGTTGCCAGCCCCCGATTCCTAACTGGATACTGATATAGCGGGTATTCTGCTGCATGTATTCATACAACTTTGCGATCTTTCCCTTAGGGTCAGCAATATTATCTGCCAGCTGGTGAACGGTCTGTTTGATATTAGCAGGCAAATTATCTTTTCCCTGGCGCAGGGCATGTACAAACTTGCCAAAGTCCTGCCAGGTTTGCATATTGCCTTTATACTTCTCGATTTCAAATTCTGTAGGACCAAAAAAGATAGCTGTATTAATATCAAACCAGTTGGGAGAGGCATATTCATCCTTAATAGCAGGAAGGTCTTTTATCTCCCAGGTAAGGATCTTATCATTTTTGTCGGTGGTAACAACAGGATCCCCGGAATAATTATTTACCCGGTAGCGGACGGTGTAAGAAGCATCGCTGATGATACTGATACTGCTCTGCTGCACTGAATACTCTTCATCTTCTCTTGGCAGCCATACAGGGAAAAACAATGTGCCATTATACTTTATTTCCACTTCATACTGTACAGTATAGGGATAGGTCTTATGAAAAAAATGATGAAATTTCCGGCGGTTATCGTCAATCAGGTTATTATCATCCGAGCCGGTAGCATCAATGATCTGCTTATTCTTAAGTTTTTTTAATTCTTTACCTTCTGCACTGTACAATATACCCTCGATATTTTTTATCTCATGCAGTTTGTCATAGTACTCTACAAACCCCGCCTGCCTGTCGCCATTCTCATTCAGTATAGTGATGGCATATTTTTTACGCAGGATAGCTTCCCCTGTATTCACAATCTCAAAGCTTATTTTCTCCATCCGCTTTACGGCATTGGCATCTTTCAGTAAGGCAGCTGGTATCTTCGAAACCGCATACTCTCCATCACCTGCAGCAACCGCTAATGTCGCTACAACAAAACAACAACCAGCAATGATCTTTTTTATCATGAACTATTTTTTCTTTTTAAATACGATCTGTTCGGCCTGCTTTTTCACCACGAGATTAAAAAACTCCCGGAGCATTTCATATTCCTCCGGCAGAAAATAGGCACGGCTGATACGGATGCGGGAACGGAAAGATATGCCGCTGCCGGATTGTGAAACCCGGTATTCAAACATGCCTTCATTTTCTTCATTCAGTTTCACCACCATTGACTGGGGCAATTCATCCACCACATACCCGGTCGGGATATCCATTTGCAGGGTATAGGTCTCATCAAATCCATACGGCATTTCCACGGGATAGGACCGCTCAGCAGATTTAAATGGATTTTCCTTATGCCCCTCCCCAAACATCGGGTTCAGGTAAATGATATCTTCTTTTTCTTCGGTAAAATCAAAATCATATTTTATTCCCAGCACTTCTTCATACTTGTCCAGTGAATCAACAACGAAGTTGCTTACGATCATCTCGTGGCCAAATGCTTTTTTAATATCAGTCACCAGTTGATCCTTACCCTTTTCTTTGATACGGTCCCTCAAACTGAGTGATTCATAATAGCCGGGTGTTTGGATCATACTGCCCACTATATTCCCCTTGTCGTCATTGATAACAAAAACAGTGGTAGTTTTCCGTTCCATTAAAGAGTCGCTTAACAATTCAATTGGTTCTGCTGCTTTATTAATTATCCTGGCATGGCCGTTATAACAACGTACCGGCAGATGGCCAAACCCCAGCCGGGGTTCGCTGGCATCGAGGTAAATGGCTTTCCCATCGACCACGGCCCTTGCTATTACATAATTGTACTGCGTGATGAGAGGATACATTGCATATGTCATCCCATTAGAACGGGTACTCAAAATAACAGGGTCTGCATCTATGTCAGCATACTTGAGCATAGCAGTGAGAAGCAGGTTTATTTCAGAAACTGTTCCACTTTTCGATTTGAGCAGATTCTTAAGTGTCTGGTCAACAAAAAGGTCGCTATGATCTGTACAGGTAAAGTTATCCCTGACGTAATTATATATCTTTTGCGCTTTGCTTTTGTTTCCGGTCACACCTTCTGTAAGTGGCTTTACAACATCTTTCAGCCAGCCATTGTCTTTTGTCACCGGTTTTCCAAAAAATTCAGCTTCCATGAGGTCATTGGCCAGTTTGGGCCATGACCCCATGATGTTCCGGTAAGTTAGTGGTTGCCTGTACTCTGACAATTGAAATTCGATCTTGGCTATATGATTATCAATGGTAGAAGTAAAACTTTCTTCTTTAAGTGCCGGCACATTCTTAATTACCCAACGGTTGTCTGCGACATTTGCATTAAACCGGTATCTTTCTGATGCACCAACATCCCGGCTGTCGATGATGGTGAAACCTTCCATATGAGACTTTTTGTCGTTGATATCATATCTCTTATATCCCTGGGTCAGAAAAACATATCCTAAAAACTCAGGTAATGAAAGGTTGTACTCACTCCACAAGCGGGGATAAGCACCCTGGAACTCCCATGGCTGAAGATTTTGCAAAAAATCAGATGTAATGGTATACTCATACTCAATAATGGAGCCTTCTTTTACATTGGGGAAAGTGAATTTCTTAACTACCCTGTTCTTGCTGATCTTATCCTTAAACACAGATGATTTTACATCCAGTTTTGTTTCTACCACTTTTCCATTCTCCAGGTTATAGGTCACCGCTTTTAGTTTATTCAGTTCCTCTTCCGCATTGCCATCTGCATACAATGAAATAGAGATGTTGGCAACATCATAGCCGTTCTTATTTAGTATATGCACCCGTTTGTAGTGTTTATACACCAGGGAAAACCAGCCTTTGGTATTTCCTTCAATGGTGCTATGCCCTATATCAGCAATCACTACTGCATTGGCATTACTGTCAATCGGGTATACTTTTGTTGCAAAATCCTTTTCAGTAACATTCCCAAATTTTACTGTAGACTTCTCCTGTGCAGTAAGGGTTAAGCAGGCAAGGAATAGCCCGGAGATAAGCAGGGGCAATTTTGAACTCATAGTGATGGTTAAATGTGGTTAAATTCGTTCAACAAAGCTCAATTTTACGCAAAAAATCCAAACTTGTCAATGATACAAGCGACAATAGAATCAATTCGGTTAAAAAGACATTAATTACCCCTGAACCTGTTGCATAAACATACCCATTTTGTCAAAAAAACAGCTGCCAGGCTGGGCTTTGGCTTTTGCGGTATCGCCAGGGCCCATAAACTGGATGAAGATGCGGCCCGGCTGGAAAAATGGCTGCAGAAAGGAATGCATGGGAGCATGCAGTACATGGAAAATCATTTTGACCTGCGTATCGATCCTGCCAAACTGGTTCCGGGTGCCCGGTCAGTCATTACTTTATTATTAAATTATTATCCTTCGCAGGGTCAGCAGCCGGAGGCCCCCGGTATATCAAAGTATGCTTACGGGCAGGATTATCATGAAGTAATAAGAGTGAAATTGAACCAATTAATAGCACTGATGCAGGAAGAGATCGGAGAAATACATGGAAGGGGCTTTGTTGATTCTGCCCCTGTGCTGGAAAGAACATGGGCGCAGAAAAGCGGCCTGGGCTGGATAGGCAAGAATGGAAACCTGATCACTAAACAAAGCGGATCCTTCTATTTTATCGCTACCCTTATTACCGATAAAGAATTTGTTTATGATGATCCATGGGCCAGGGATTATTGCGGTACCTGTACCAAATGTATTGATGCTTGTCCAACCGAAGCGATATTGCCCGATAAAGTAATTGATGGCAGTAAGTGTATTTCGTATTTCACTATTGAGTTGAAGGATATGCTGATACCTGATGAAATGAAAGGAAAATTTGATGGCTGGATGTTTGGTTGTGATACCTGCCAGGATGTTTGTCCATGGAACCGCTTCAGCAAACCACATAGTGAAACTTCATTCTCCCCCATCCCTGAAATACTAAACCTGGCAACAAAAGAATGGGAAATGATGACAGAAGAAAGTTTTAAAACAATATTCAGGCACTCCCCGCTGAGGCGGACAAAATGGAAGGGCATTCAGCGAAACCTCAAATTCATTTCCGGTAACTGATCAGAAGTCGTTATCACTCCTTATCTGTTGCAGTTGTTTGGCAAAAGCGGTCCAAATCTTTTTAGCGTCAGGATGCTTATAATATTTATTGAATAATCGTTGAGTTTCAACAAGGTTTTTACCATAAGAATAATAATATACCGCCAGGTTGAGAACAATTTCTTTCCGCAGGCCATCATCATGAGCCAGGTCATCATCCAGCTTTTCATAGGGCTGCTCTCCCAGTTTACCCAGGTTATCATTAATTATGCTTTTCAGCTCCTGGTCACCCGGAACGACTGTGATCTTTCCTTTGTTATACCTGAGTAAAATACTGCTTATTTCAACCGGCGCTCCATCTGTGGTATCTGTATAACCACAGGCAAAACAGGTAAAGAAATACCCCAGCTGTTCATGAAAATCATAAATAAATTCATTTTCCTTTGTAATAATGGTATTACCGGCAAAGAGTTTGGCGACATGCTGGTATTTATTCGTACCAATATTTTTAAAAATGTAGATCTCATCACAGCAATGAGCACCACCGGTGAAATTGGAAATCAGCAATTCTTTCTTTCCATCCTTATCCAGGTCGGCAAAAGCATGATCGGAATACAACGGAGAATCAGTTTCATCGGCTACCAGGGTTTTAAAAAAATTAGCCAGTGTTATTGTTTTTCTTTCTTTGGTTATAAGTACTATGTTTTTGGGAGTTTTTGTTTTTTCCCCTTGTTGAAAAAAAATAGTGGTGGGATCCGGCTCCAGTTCAATCACACTATCCCTGGCATAAAACACTGTATCGCCAACCCGTACCTGTGCATCAGCTATTATTACCCCAAAAAGCAGTGACACAAAAACTATTACTCCTTTTATCCTTACCATGTTCAACATAATTTCTTTAAAGTTACTGATTGACGCAACGGTAAACAAAAGGGATGCAGTTAAAATCGGGCCTAATAAAAATTTTTCAGGCACAAACCGTCAAACTAACTTCACATACATGAACAAGAACATTGAGAAACTGTATACCATCGCCGGAAAAAAAGAAAGACTGATCATTGGCCTGATGAGCGGAACATCTTTCGACGGACTGGATATAGCACTTTGCCGAGTCAATGGTAGTGGCAGGAACACGGCTGTTACAATTGAAAAATTTACCAGTGTTCCTTATAACAATATATTCAAAGAAGAATTGAAATCTATTTTTTCAAGACATGATGCTGACCTTGAAAAGGTATGTATACTTAATGAGTGGGTTGGCCTGCAGCATGCTGCCATCATCAATGACTGTCTTCAAAATTGGGGCATAAAAAAGGAAAGTATTGACCTGGTTGCAAGTCATGGCCAGACGATCTATCATGCTCCCCGCTTTTTACATGGCTTTGAAGAATACCCTAATGCAACCCTGCAGATCGGTGACGGAGATCATATTGCTGTAGCCACCGGCATCATTACTATCTGCGATTTCCGGCAAAAACATATAGCAGCAGGCGGAGAAGGTGCTCCCCTGGCAGTATATGGAGACTATCTTATTTTTTCCAATCCAGGGGAAAACAGGATCATGCTTAACATAGGAGGTATTGCCAATTTTACTTTCTTACCGGGTGATATGGATGCTGCCAAAGTTTTCAGTACTGATGTGGGGCCGGGTAATACTATTATGGATTCATTTATACAACACAGGTATCCGGGTAAATATTTTGATGAAAACTCTTCATTGGCAATGCAGGGAACCATCAATGAAAAATTACTAGCCGCTTTAAAACAACATTCATTTTTTAGTAAAAGCTTTCCTAAAACGATCGGGCCGGAGTTATTCAATATGATTTACCTGCGAAATGCCCAGCAGGTATCTGCAACAGAATCATTGAGTGATGCCGATATTATGGCTACCCTTAACAGATTCTCTGCTGATATGATCACGGATGCTATTACCAGGACAACAGATCCGGCATTAAAGTATTCGATTTATGTAAGCGGAGGAGGGATGCACAACCCCTTACTCATGAAAAATATAAAAATCCTGTTACCTGCTTTTCCTGTTTTTACCACCAATGACCTGGATATGAATCCAGATGCCAAAGAAGCAGTACTGTTTGCTTTATTGGCCAACGAATGTGTGGCCGGAGGAAATGATCAAATGGGAGAAAACAGAGAGGGTATCCCGAATGTCAGTATGGGAAAAATTTGTTTCCCCTCTTAATTAGGCATACCCTGCATGAACTGTTTATCAAAAAATTGGTACCTAATAACTGAGTGAAATACTCACTTGTGTAGTATCCCATTCAATGATCAATGCCCCATCACTGGCAAAGCGAATAGTGAGTTGCTCCACCACATTACTGAGCTTGTTTACAGGCACCTTAAATTTGGCCACATCTTTGTCTTTGTTCTTTTCGTATCCGTATGCACCCCATTGCCCCGGTTGAGAATTAAGAATAATGGTCCATTCTTTGGCTTCAGGAATAGCAAATAATGTATACGTACCGGCTTTGATCCCTTCACCACCAAATTTTACATCTTTTGAAAAACTGATGGTAGTTGCTTCATCGGCACCTACCCGCCATACCTTACCAAATTTTTCGAGGCCACCAAATATCTCCCGGTTGTTTTTATAAGGCCTGCCATATGTAACGGTTGTTACACCAGAGCTTACCGTATCATGAGGACTTTTCCGGGATTTTTCCTGAGAGTAGCTATTGAACACAGCAAATACCGCTACGAGTAATAATATTTTTTTCATACACTTAATTTTTTGAAAATTGAAGTTAGTGAGATTCTATGAACGCCGGGTTACCTTTCAAGGAACTTCTTCAGCTTATCCAACCCCTGTTCCATAACCACACCATACCGCTTCTCCAGTAACAGGCTTGAGAATTTCTCCCAGGGATACCAGCGAAAATGAAAGTCCATATACCATTGTACTGTAACTGGACCTTTGCTGCCAGACCGGATAATGTTCCAGCCCATCTCCCCTCTGCCGGACCGTTGGCCAGCATTACCTGCTGTAACTGTACTATCATTGGCTGAAGTAATTATTATTCCCTGTAACTCACCTGTAATAATTCCTTTCACTACTCCTTCAATCTGCAATAGCTCCAGTGTATCTGCACCGGGGTACCAGTTCTTCCAGTTAGCCGCATTATTTATCTGCAACAGCACTGAATCCTTACTGGCATTTATATCTGTTGCTTTTGAAATACGTACATGAGACGGAATTAAGAGAGAAATACCTGTAATAAGCAGGAAAAAAAAGATGAAACTTATGATGGCAAGTTTTACTACCCGCATACATTCAATTAATTGTTGTTCTTATTCCCATTTCAGTACTCTTGCAGCAATGACATAGATGATTATCATCCAGACACCTAATATGCCTATCTCTTTCCAGCAGTTAAAGATACTGAGTCCTTCAAAGGATATTTTCCTGACGGCATCATTGTATTGTGTCAGCGGCAGGATACGGCATATTTCCTGTAACCACTTTGGAAATACTTCAATCGGGAAAAAAGTACCGGATAACATCATCTGGGGAAACCCAAAAAGATTGATCAGTAAAGGAATAGAAGTATCTGTCTTGGCAATACTGCTGAATATCAGGCCCACACCCATTAAAAGAAAAAGCATAATGATGGTCATCAGTATGATCTCAAAAAAGGTTGAAATGCCGTTTTGTAAAGTAAAGTCCATAACAAAATGACCAAATAAGATCAGGACTACCACACTCAGCAGCTGAAAGAATAAGCGGCTCATACCTATACCGAGCAGGATACTTAACTTATTCACCGGCGAAGCATAAAATCTTTTTAATACCAGCTGCTCCCGCAAGCCGAAAAAGGTAAATGCTACACCAAACAGCGTGGAAAACAAAATAGAAAATCCCAGCTGACCGGGAAGAATAAAATCTATCTGGCGGTATTTCCTCACTTCCCTGATCTCAGGTTCTTCCACAGCAATATCTTCCTGCTCAATACCGGCATTGGCTACTTCTATTTTCAGCTTTATATAATCCAGCACCGGTAGAAAAGAGCCGATCGTATTGGCACTGGCTGTGGTGGACCTTACCCTGACTACTGTTCCCGGTTTTTTAGTGGAGTCGCCGGTACTTATTATCGTAAGTATGGCTGTTAATTTTCCCCGCTGAAGATCTTTATTCAATAAAGCTGAGTCATTGTAATGAATGATCCTGATAACGCCTGCCTGCTTTAATCCATAATAAAATTCTGAACTGGTATCACTGTCCGGCGTTATGGCAATACGGTAACTTACCCCGCCCCCGCTTCCAAAAGCTCCGAAGATCATTACAAAAATGATGGGGAAAAGTATACTGAATATGATTGCGCTGGGGTTGGCAAATATGGCTTTGAAACTGGCCCTTGTGATTGCCCATAATGCCCTGGCCTGACTATATGATTGTGCCATTTAGCTTTTAATTGGTGGGCAAATGTATTTAATTACCGTGTCAATGCTGAAAATAAAGATATTTGAACCGCTTATGAACACAGCTTATTTACTTACGGGTGGCAACCTCGGCAACAGGAAAGAAAACCTGGCCACTGCAAGAGATTTTATTACGGCCCAGTGTGGTACTATCATTGCGGCTTCCTCATTATATGAAACCGCTGCCTGGGGTAACACCGATCAGCCTGCTTTTCTGAACCAGGCACTGATTATTGAAACAATGCTGAATGCCAGACAGCTGATACGCAGAATACTTAAAATAGAAAAACTGATGGGAAGGATAAGAGAAGAAAAATATGGCCCCAGGCTGATTGATATTGATATTTTGCTCTTCAACAATGAAAAACACAACTACCAGTTTTTGAAACTGCCGCATCCTGAAATGCAGAACAGGCGGTTTGCTTTGTTGCCACTTGCTGAAATAGCTCCGGGTATCATTCACCCGGTATTATATAAAACAATAGCTGAATTGCTGGATGAATGTAAAGATGAGCTGGAAGTAAGAAAGTATTCCTGATTTTTTCCACAATCTTTTGTCGCATACTTTTGCGCCATTGCATTTGGATTATTTTGCAACCTGCAATTGCTCGTTGACTTTTACTCTTGACTACATGAACTATCATTTCATTACTATAGAAGGGAATATTGGTGCCGGGAAAACCACGCTGGCTCATTTGCTCAGCAAGCATTATAATGCCCGGCTGATACTGGAAGAATTTGCCGACAACCCTTTTTTGCCCAAATTCTATGAGAATCCCAAACAGTATGCCTTCCCGGTAGAGCTGTTTTTTATGGCAGAACGATATAAACAGTTGAAAGAACTGATACAACAAAAAGATCTCTTCCAGAGTGTGACCATCTCCGATTATCTTTTTACCAAATGCCTGTTGTTCTCAAAAGTTACCCTGCCGGATGATGAGTTCAGGCTTTACCAGCGGCTGTTTGAGATCATCCATCAGCAACTGGTACAACCAGATATCCTGATCTATCTGCATGCACCTGTTTCCAAGCTACAGTCAAACATCAAGAAGCGTAACCGTTCATACGAACAAAATATACCCGATGATTATTTATTTAATCTCCAGGAAACATATACCCACTATATCAAACAACACAATGTAAAAACATTATTCGTTGACACCAGCAACGCCGATTTTTTAGGCAATGAAAAACATCTGCAAACTATTTATGATGCATTGGAAAAAGAGTATGAGGATGGCCAGCATTTTATTTCACTCCCATGACGAAACTCATTCCCATACCGGTCATCAATAAAGAATTTACCTGGTTCATCATTGCACGGATTTTATTTATAGCCGGACTTAGAATGACACCGGTATTATTAGGCTGGAGATTATATGAAATAACAGGCAGTAAACTGGCCCTTGGTTTTTTAGGATTATCCGAAGTGATCCCCGCCATCCTCCTGGCTTTACCTGCCGGGGTAAAAGTGGACAGAAGCAATAAACATAAACTCATCAGCATTTGCATTGCGGTGTATTTTTTCATCATGCTGGGCTTACTGATCGTTACGTCTCAATGGATGCAGGATAACTATTCAAGACCATTAATTGAATGGAGCATTTATACATTGGTATTCTGCACTGGTGCTGTTCGGGCTTTCGCAGGCTCTGCATTCAACGCTTTTTTAGCACAACTAATCCCGCAGGAATCATTGGTAAAAGCCGTTTCTATCAATAGTATGGTATGGCTCATTGCTGCTGTAGCAGGCCCTGCTGTTGCAGGATTATTAATGGGTTATACCAATATTACTATCGCTTTTACCCCGGTTTGTGTACTGATCGCCATTTCATTTTTCCTGTTTCAAAAGATAAAACCAAAACCCGTCAGCTGGCAGGGCAGCAGTAAAACATGGGATGGCGTGAAAGAAGGGTTGCGTTTTGTCTTTCATCAGAAAGCATTGTTAGGTGCCATGAGCCTTGATATGTTTGCTGTATTGTTTGGTGGCGCCATTGCATTGTTGCCTGTATTTGCCAGTGATATTCTGCATGTGGGTCCGCAGGGTCTGGGCTGGCTGGTAGCGGCTACCTATTTAGGCAATTTTGTCGCCATAGCCTGGCTCACCACTCACCCGTTGAAAAAGAAACAGGGAAGAACATTACTATATGTGGTGGCAGGTTTTGGGCTTTGCATACTTGTCTTCGCTATATCACAAAATTTCTGGTTAAGTTTTATAGCCTTATTTGCCGGTGGTTTGTTCGATGGAGTTAGTGTTATCATCCGCGGCACCGTAGTACAGTTGTTTGTGCCGGATGAAATGCGGGGCCGTGTTTCTTCCGTGAATTCCATCTTCATCAATTCATCCAATGAACTGGGCCAGTTTGAAAGCGGCGTAGCTGCCACAATTATGGGCACAGTACCTTCAGTAGTATTTGGAGGCTTCATGACCTTACTGGTCGTTATCATTACCTGGTTTAAAGCGCCGGGATTGCGGAAGTTCGAATATTAAGTCCCTGCTACGGGCGGAAAGCTAATTATTACAACCACTTTATTACTTACATTCACTAAAACAATTTGAGTTTCGCCATGTTATTCAGATTTGAACAATTTTAAACTTTTAAACTATAAACTGTCGTATGCATCGCCGTTCATTTATCCAAAATACAGCTCTTACACTGGGCGCATTAACATTTACCCGGCAAAATCTTTTGGCTGCTCTCTTTGAAGATCCCTGGAAGATCACCATGCTGCGCAATGATATTGGCATCTTTGAAGAAAGAGGAGGAACGATTGCCTTCCTGCTTTCCAAAAAAGGAATAGTGGTGGTTGACTCACAGTTTCCTGACCAGAGTAAACACCTGATCGATGAACTGAAAAAGAAAAGTGAAAAGCCATTCAAACTGCTGATCAATACACACCACCATGGCGATCATAGCGGCGGCAATATTGCCTTTAAGGGAATAGTGGAACATGTGCTGGCGCATGAAAACTCAAAGATCAACCAGGAAAGATCAGCCAAACAGAATAAAAGCGAAGACAAACAACTCTATCCCGACCAAACCTATACGAATACCTGGTGCCAGAAAGTGGGAAAGGAAAAAATATGCCTGTATCATTTTGGTGCCGGCCATACTAATGGAGACAGTTTTATTCATTTTGAACATGCTAATATTGTGCATTGCGGCGACCTGTTATTTAACCGCCGTCATCCTTATGTAGACCGCGGCGCCGGTGCCAACATAAAAAGCTGGATAGAAGTATTAAACAAAGCACTGAATAAGTTTGATAAGCAAACCATATATGTATTTGGCCATGCAGCGGCAGGTTATAAAGCAACCGGAACAACCGATGACCTGAATAAGTTCCGTGACTACCTGGGCAATGTGCTACAATTTACCGAAGCAGAAATAAAGGCCGGTAAGACCAAAGAAGAGTTTTTAAAAGCTACGGCCATACCCGGCAGTGATGAATGGAAAGGCGATGGTATACAGCGGCCGCTTGGGGCCGCATGGGATGAACTGATGGTAAAATAATTTTATTTTTCTTGTTCATAGTTGTGCTGGTTATGAAGCTTTACAAAAAACCGCAACAGCAGCAAAAGAAAAAATGACATAAAAAGCAAATATCAATTCAACAACTATGCTTACAGATATTCATCCTAAATTACCAATGCGGGATAAAGCTGCAACAAAGGATTTTTACATAAACAGGTTAGGCTTTCAGGAATTGGGCATTGCTGACTTTGATGGTTACCTGATGCTGCAAAAAGACAATATCCAGGTTCATTTTTTTGAGTTCAAAGCACTTGACCCAAAAGAAAACTATGGACAAGTTTACATCAGAACTAATGACATTGATAAGTTTTATCAATCACTGCTGGACAAGGGAACAAGCATACATCCCAACGGGCAATTAGCAATAAAGCCCTGGAGACAAAAGGAATTTTCTTTACTTGACCCGGACAATAATTTGCTGACTTTTGGACAAAGTTTAGAATGAAATCAGAACACCCCCTCTTCCCAGGCGAGTCTCACAGCATCCCCTGAAAGTTGAGTTAGCTCCTCGTAAATAAACATTACTCCTTTCTTCACAGCAATCAATTTCTCAATCACATAATAAGTTATCGGGCAGAGGTGGCATTCTTTAAAACCAATGGCTAGCATCCTCCTCCGTTAAAAAAAGAATCGGCTCCGGTATACGACATTGAGCCTAACAATAGCCCTATAAGATTTTACCCATTCTCGAAAATCTTCGCCCGAAAATCCGGCGTATCTTTGCAGCTTGCAATTTTTTTAAACTATTAATACTCCCTTTCGGGAATGAGGCAATATGAGTAAAAAAGG
>JAKQEA010000004.1 GCA_029558715.1 Bacteroidota bacterium
AGAGTTCAATGGAATTTTACCCTATTTTAGCCTATAATGATGCTTTTTATACCGCTATAACTCCCTGATATATAAGGTTATATATGCCGATATAATATTTTCTTTAAAAAAACGTTAAATAATTAAATATTTCGTATATTAGCCCAGAGATAGAGAGTATTAACGAAAAAAGGTAAAACGCTGATAATCAGAGAGATAGCACTCCGGGACCGCAGTCAACCCTTACACTGCAACCGTCTGAAAATAAGATAATCTGCCACCCGTCGTGAGATAGTGCCTTTGCGGAAGATGATAAAACAGCGGACTCTTTGAAATCCTGAGGAATCGCAAGTTCCACCGCTCCGCTCACCTGAGCCAATATCGTTTCCGGTTAAATACCGGACCGACACGCCGGGAGGGTGAAACGATATCCGGGAGATGCAACCGGATATCCTGAAAATGAGCAAGTAAGCTATTAACACCCGTTTTTAGCGCGTAGGCCAATGGTAAAGAAATAATTCTCATAGCTGATGATACGGGATTAACGGGTGTGCGGTAATAACTAATAATAACGCAGTCTAATTAGCCTCCAAGCTAGTTGGATATTGGTGCCGAAAGCATAGAGGTAATAAAGAGGTATATTAGCAGACAAGGTTTTTGTCTTTTTTAAGGTAATGGAAGAGGTATGCGCAAGTGTACCTCTTTTTTTTTGCCGGTCCGGTAATACCTTATTAACTCCGGTAATACAGAGGAGTAATATTTACACCTCATAACTAAAAAACCTTAAAAAATGAGCAAGATTAAAGAAACCTCAGCCGATGTCGTTAATGAGAACGGCGGAAACGTAACTGAAACCCCCGCACCCGCAGCTACAGGCAAGGGCAAAGGCAAACCGGAAACGAAAAAACCGGCAAAGAAAGAGAAAAAGTTACTTTCCACTTTCGAGTTTGCCCGTGCCGGAGCAGTTGCGATGGCAATACGTCAGCTGAGACTCACCGGTCACCCTGAGAAGCTTGCCGCAGCTAGTGAAAAAGTTATCGCACTGGCAGACAAAATTTACTCCGAAAAAACCGGAGCACCCTCAAACCTGAAGGAAAGCAAGTGGAATTTCCTTTATGCCACCCGTTTCCTGAAATACTATGAGGCTCCGGTGAAAAAGTAAGCAATTGAAAAAGAGTCCGTGTGACTCTTTTTTTTTTGCCCGGTCCCGTCAAAATTAGAGATCATCCGGTGATCTCTTTTTTTTACCCGGATACCTAAAATTTAGCACTATTATGAACAACCTTATTTAGAATTAAATAATTCAACTAAACTTTATTCAACTCCATTCTCTGGATACAGATAGAACAGAGAGATCATAGAACATGAGTTGGATAAATACGTTTTGCTTAATTTTCGGGTGAATTTTCTTTTTTACATATTGTATAACTAAAAACCTACAAAGATGAAAAACCAGTTTCGTTTCACAGCTCCGATTGTTCATACAATCGAAATTCAGCGTCGCCCGACCACTTTTGCCGTATCATTTCCTGATAGGAATATGGTCGTCAAAATGGTAGTACGTGGTACTCATATCTTCATACGTGATGAAGAAATTGAACGTACCGGGAAAGGTCGCCGTCAACTGAAGTGGGAAGGCACGGTCAACAAGCTTTTCAAGACCTTCCCTGGAGCTGCAGGATTACAGGATGCTTTCCGTAAATACGTGAAAGCTTGGTATTGCTCCGTCAACGAAGCAGTCCTGTAACATTCGAACTTGAGCCACTCTCTTACCTGGGAGTGGCTTTTTTTATGCGTTTATAAAAGAGTAACTAAATCAAATATTGAACTTGAAAAGATGAATGACTTTAAGAACAAGTATGGGTGGTCTGTACATGACTTCCTCATGCAAATTGATGAATTCGTAGAAATACCTTCATCTGTGTACTCTCAAGCGAAAGCTTCTGCTTTAACCACGAAGAACAATTCA
>JAKQEA010000005.1 GCA_029558715.1 Bacteroidota bacterium
TTTCTTCCCTGCCGAGTGTCCATCAAACTTCACAGGCGATGTGTCAGATGGCCCTGTGAGTGGGTTTTGTGGCACTCGCCGTGCTACGGAGAAGAAACAAATAAGTTGGGAATTGTTGCATGCCTGTAAAGCGACAGATAACCGAATCCGACGGGGTTTATTTTGAACACTAGGAAAATCCTAAATTAGATTTCTTAATTCGAACAGCAAATCAACGATTCCGATGGAATTTATTTGCTGGTTTAACTTGAAAAAACAGAATCGTCCGCAAGTTACTGCGGACGATTCTGTAAAAAAGATACTCCTGAATATGATATGCTTAGTGCAACAATTATTACTGTTTCACAAACTGGAAGGTTGCTTTTTTGTTTTTGTCAGCCACCACTTCAATTACATACATGCCTCTCGGGAATTTCTCAAGATTTATTTGTTCGCTTATGATCTGCTGACCGATACCCAATTGTTTTGAATAAACATTCACTCCCCTGAAGTCGTAAACAGTCAGAACAAGTGAACTTCTTGCATTACCGTTCGGATCGATCCGTACAGTAATATTATCTGTAGCAGGATTCGGATAGGCCTGTCTAAGCAATGTGATATTAGCCTTAACTTCTACCGAAACAGTATCCGTATCATTACCGCCCAGGTTGTCGGTTACAAGCAACTCAAATAAGTAAATACCTTCTGTAAGATTGCTGAATACTGTTTGTGCTGCAGCAGGTGTTTCAATAGTATACTGTGAAGGTCCAGCTACTTTTGTCCACTGGTATGAAATAATCGTACCGTCAGGATCTGTACCACTGCCGGTATGTGTGATGCTGTTTGTCGGCAAAGTCATACTCCTGTCTGGCCCGGCATTAGCTATCGGAGCCTGGTTCACCGGCGGAGCAGGATTTACAGTTACTGTCATAGTATCTCTTCCTGTAGCACCCTGGTTATCGGTTACTCTTAATTCAAATTGGTAAGTACCCTGTACCAGGTTATTGATGACCGTTTGTGCCTGGGTTGGTGAAACGATATTGAAGGTTGCTGGTCCGCTGATCTTTGTCCATTGATATGAGGCGATACTGCCATCCGGATCAATACCGGTACCGGTGGCAGTCAAACTGTTTGTTGGTAAAGTGATTACCTGGTCAGGTCCTGCATTAGCCGTTGGCGCCTGGTTAGGAGGCGGAGCCGGGCTCACAGATATTACTACGGTATCCCTGTCGATAGCACCCTGGTTATCGGTTACTCTCAGTTCAAACTGGTAAACACCCTGCACCAGGTTATTAATAATTGTTTGCGGTTGTGTTGGTGAAAGAATTACGAACTGTGCAGGTCCGGCAATCTTATCCCACTGGTATGAAACAACTGTTCCATCAGGATCTGTTCCTGTACCCGTCAAAGTTGTACTGTTAGTTGGTAAAACAAGCGTCTGATCAGTACCTGCATTGGCAACAGGTGGCTGGTTTACCGGGGGATTAACAGTAATAGTTACAAAAGCATCAGCTGTGGCACCACCATTATCTGTTACCCGTAACCTGAAGACATAAGTGCCTTGTACCAGGTTATTAATTACAGTCTGTGCAGCATTGGGTGAAACAATAGTGAAAGTAGTGGGTCCGCTGATCTTGGTCCACTGGTAAGAAGCAATGGTACCATCAGGATCAGTACCACTACCGGTTAATGTTACACTGCTAGTTGGTAATGTAATGGTTTGATCAGGTCCTGCATTTGCTGTAGGAAGCTGGTTAGGAGCAGGATTGACTGTAATAGTTACAAAAGCGTCAGCAGTACCTCCATTATTATCAGTCACAGTGAATCTGAAAACATAGGTTCCCTGTACCAGGTTATTAATTACTGATTGAGCCTGGGTTGGTGTTGCAATGGTAAATGTTGCCGGTCCGCTGATCTTGGTCCATTGGTAAGATACAATGGTTCCGTCAGGGTCAGTACCATTACCGGTCAACGTTGTATTGTTGGTTGGCAATGTAAGGGTTTGGTCGGGGCCAACTGTTGCAGTTGGTAATTGATTAACCGGAGCATTTACAGTTATTGTTACATAGTCAATACCTGTATTGCCGCTGTTGTCAGTTACAGTCAGGCTGAACACATATGATCCCTGCACCAGGTTATTGATAACGGTTTGTGCCTGTGTTGGTGAAACAATATTGAATGTTGCTGGTCCGCTGATCTTCGTCCACTGGTAAGAAGCAATGGTGCCATCTGCATCAGTACCACTTCCATTGAGGGTGGTAGTATTTGTTGGTAACGTAATATTAATATCTGGTCCTGCATTGGCAACAGGCGCCTGGTTACCCGATGAGTTAACCGTTACAGTCACAAAAGCATCAGCAGTTGCCCCGCTGTTGTCGGTAACAGTAAGCCTGAAGACATAAGTGCCCTGTACCAGGTTATTAATTACAGTTTGAGCAGTATTTGGTGAAACAATAGTGAAAGTAGTGGGTCCGCTGATCTTTGTCCATAAATAAGATGTTATCGTTCCATCAGGGTCCGTTCCGCTTCCGGTCAATGTTACACTGTTAGTTGGTAATGTAATGGTTTGATTTGCTCCTGCATTGGCAGTAGGTGCCTGGTTAGGTGCAGCGTTTACTGTAACTGTAACAGTATCTCTTCCTATAGCACCCTGGTTATCTGTTACCCTTAATTCAAATTGATATACACCCTGAACCAACGTGTTGATTACAGTCTGGTTTTGCGAAGGTGAAACAATCGTAAAACTTGCTGGCCCTGCAATTTTTGTCCATAGGTAGGAAGCAATTGTGCCATCAGGGTCAGTGCCACTACCGTTAAGTGTAACAGTACTCGTTGGCAAAGTAATGTTTAAGTCAGGACCCGCACTGGCAACAGGAGCCTGATTTGGAGCAGCATTTACTATAACAGTCATAGTATCTCTTCCGATTGCCCCGCCATTATCCGTAACCCTCAATGTAAACTGATAAGTGCCCTGTACCAGGTTATTAATTACAGTTTGAGCCTGTGATGGAGATACAATTGTAAAACTTGTCGGTCCGCTTATTTTGGTCCAGAGGTAAGAAGCAATAGTTCCGTCGGGATCCGTTCCGCTTCCTGTAACTGTAACAGTGTTGGTTGGCAAAGTAATAGTCTGATTAGGCCCGGCATTAGCAGTTGGTGCCTGGTTAGGTGCGGCATTCACTGTAACTGTCATGGTGTCTCTTCCAATGGCACCCTGGTTATCTGTTACTCTTAATTCAAACTGGTAAGTACCCTGAACAAGATTATTAATTACTGTTTGCGCCTGCGCCGGAGATACAATAGTAAAAGTGGCAGGACCACTAAGCTTAGTCCACAGATAAGAAGCAATACTCCCGTCCGGATCTGTGCCACTCCCATTCACAGTCACGTTGTTTGTAGGTAAAGTAATAGTTTGATTATTGCCGGCATTGGCAGTCGGAGCCTGATTGGCAGGAGGAGCTGTACCAAACTCATAAGCACCCCTTTCAGGTGCGTTCCCACTATAAGGTAACCCGACATTTATACCCGCATCTATCAGGTCTGACCCTGAAACAAGTTTTAAAAAATTCAAATTAGGCAAACTTCCATCTGCCTGGCGGGGTCCATCCACCCCTGCAGAGGACAGGCTGACAAAATCTGCACTGGTAAGTGTAACACCACCATTCCATGTGTTATGAGAAATAGTACTTGAAGCTGTTTGTATTTCATCTCCCCAAATACCGTTACCAAAATTCAGGTTATTTCTGAATGTGTGTTGGGTAGATAAATTTGCGCCGAAAAAATATCCATTGCTGCCGTTGTTAACAGCGGCACAGTTCAGCATGGTGATACGACAGGTGGTATTTGATTGTGAGTTTTGATCAAACCCGTTTAACCTGTTTTCAAAGGCAAGGCAGTTTTCCAGCACTCTGAGGGTGGTACCACTTTGGTTTGTAGCTGTAGGGCCGAGCTTAAAGCCCATGCCATCACCAGCGGGGGTAAAAGTACCGGGGTAATACCCGTTCCAGAAAGCCCAGCAGTTCCTGTAAGTTGCATAACTGTTAGTGCCAAACAGATCAAACCCATCATCACTTATCCACCAGGCACGGCAACCGTCAAATACATTATTAGTTGAAGCATCGCCACCGGTAATATTGAAACCATTTGCCCCGCCCAAACCTGTGTAAGTATCAATGAGGTGGTGAGCATCACAGTTCTTTATAAGGTTATTATCTGAACCTCCCTGGAGATACATACCATACCCCTCTACGTTATCAATCTCCACTTGTTCGACCGTAGAGTTGTCGACATTGAAAAGAATCATTCCGGCAGGAGTATTTGAACCGTTCGGATTTTGAGATATACCTGTTACCCTGATTCCTTTAATATGAACATAGCGGCAGTTTTCAACCTTTAAACCCACCGGACCGTCACCTGGCGAGCCAGGTATTAACTGCTCATTCATATTAAAAATGGGTCTTTCGCCTGGGTAATTGAAAATATAAAACCTGTTAGAAGCCGTGCCGATCAGATTTTGAATGTAAAACCTGTTCACAGTTGAAATTGGTTTGGTACTCCTGTATGTTCCTCCCCTGAGATACAATGTATCACCTGCAACCATTTGCGAAGTGGCATGCTCTATGGTCAGCCACGGGGAGTTAATGGAACCACTATTACTGTTGCTACCAGTGGTAGCCATGTAATAGGTATTTCCAGAACTGATAACAGAAAAAGCAAGTAAAAATAAAAGTGTAAATAAACTTCTCATTATCAACGGTTTTTAAAGGATAATTGGACAAAACAGGATTCGGTTTTTCTGGTCAATAGTTCTGCAGGCAGCACAAACGGTGTGCTGAGATTTATCGCTCTTGTACAGTAAAATGAATGATTGTTTTCCCTGTAATTAGGAAAATTGAAGCAGCCTGGAAAGCCGGATAAGGCAGTCAAACTACTCTTTGGGTAGCAGGAGGGGTTCTCCATAAGGATACTCATTTGGTTTTTATAGAATATCGAAAATAGCTTACATCGGGACTGAATAATATCACGAGGAAACTATGTTAATAAAATTCCTAAATCTTGTTTAAATTATGGATAAATAGAAGCCAAAAACAATGCCATAAAAAAAAGATTGAGGACAGGTACTCTGCTTGTAAAAGTAATTATCAGAAATACTATAGTAAAAGCTACTGGAAATCTACTATTTGTAATATTTAGTCTTTGTAAAATGGGATTATCCTCAAATAGTCCACATTTTTTTAATTAAGTGGATATCTTTAACTAAGCAATTGTTTGCAACATAATTGTAAATGAAAAATAGAAAAAATACGAAGTAATTATACGAATGCATTATTCAAATGAACGGATATTATTCAAATCTGGATACGATTTTTTTCATTCATTTTTTATGAAATGGCATGACAGGAGTTTGATTTGTATTAATTAGGTTAACCCGATCATACTTTGATAAATGAATATGGGATTTCTACGATTGTTTTACCTGAATTTTCCGTGTTGTTCACAAAAATTTTTTCTAAGAAATTTATACATATTCCATAATGATTAGTATCTTGTTGCCGATTTGAAGCATTTTCAGTTAATTAGTGCTTCATTCTACGTATCCTTAATCCTTCGTGAAGCCTCGTTCCACCTGAATCCTTCGCAAAACCGCCGACTTTAGTTAAGCAGATTGGTACAAATTAAACTGAAAGGCCATTAGGCTTAAAGAAAAGCTTATGAAAATTACTTTTTTAAGAAGGTGTTACGTAGTCATTGTAATGTATTTGACTTTCACTGCAGCAGCATGTGTTGATGTTAGAAAAGCAACATATTTCAATGATGTAAAAGACAGTGTTATCGACACCAATACACCTGTTCCTGAATCTATTATCCGCAAAAATGATTTACTCAGCATTACCGTTTCCAGTCTGAATCCTGCGGCCACGGAAGTTTTTAATACGCCTAATAATTCGACTAACCAACAAGGACAGGTTACTGGTTATTTGGTGGGTGCAGATGGTACTATCCAATTTCCCATTTTGGGTAGCATAAAAGCTGAAGGACTTACAAAGGAACAATTAAAAGAAACTATAAGGAAGAAACTGGTTGACAAACAGCTTCTTACAGATCCAATAGTCCAGGCCAGAATTTTAAATTTCCATGTTACAGTTTTGGGAGAAGTAAAGAACCCTACTGTTCTGAATATTCCTAATGAGAAAATATCACTGCTGGAAGCAATCGGGTTGGCAGGAGATCTGACCATACAGGCCAAAAGAGATAATGTGTTGGTGATCAGGGAGGAGAATGGACAGAAAATAATAAAAAGGATCAACCTGAATTCAAACGAACTTTTATCATCACCGTACTATTACTTAAAATCTGATGATGTTGTGTATGTGGAACCAAATAAGGCAAGGGTTAGTTCAGCTAATCAGAATTCACAATGGGTGCCAATCGCTGTTAGTGTATTGTCCCTTGCTGTAATTGTTGTTGATCGTCTTGTTCAGTAAAACTTTGAAAACTATGAAAGGTGTTCAGAAAAATGGGGTTGAATCGGAGGAAAAAAATGTATTTGGCCAGATTTGGTTTAAATACATGCCTTACTGGCCATTATTCCTGGTCTTACTTACTATTGCCATCGCAGGGGCATGGTTATATATTCGTTACAAAACAAATCCCTTTTATGAGGCAACAGCTTCAATCTTAATAAAAGATGAGAAGAAGGGGCAGGATGAAGCTAAAATGATCGAAACCTTAAATCAGTTATCAGCTAAGAAAATAATTGAGAACGAAATTGAGGTTATCAAGTCAAGACAACTTCTTACCCAGGTTGCCAAAAAGTTGCATTTATATGCGCCTGTTTATGAAAAAGGCAGAATCAAACCAGCAACAGCCTATACAACGTCGCCGGTTTCTATCCAGGCAATGAACCCCGATTCGTTACCAAATGCAGGAGATGTTTTTTTTACAGTAGATACTGCCAAAAAAACCATCACGATTAATAATACATCTTACGCATTAAATGAGTGGGTTAAAACTCCGTATGGAACATTGAAGTTTGTTCCTCAAAACTTTCAAGCGAGGACTAACGACAGACCCTTGTATTTTAATCTTACGGACCCGAAAGTGATTGCCACTAACCTTCAGTCTAACTTGAAAGCTTCTTCAGTAAGCAAACTTTCTTCTGTAATCAGCTTAAAAATTACTGATGAAAATGATAAGCGGGCAGAAGATGTTCTGAACGCACTGATTGCAGCATATAATGAGGCCGCATTAGATGATAAAAATACACTGGCTGCCAATACACTTGCATTTGTTAATGAACGCCTTAAATATGTAGAAAAGGATCTTGACTCAATTGAACAGAAACTACAGCAGTACAAAACAAGCCAGGGTGCCATCGATATCAGTTCACAAGGAACACTTTTTCTGCAGAATGTAAGTGACCTGAGCCAGAAAATTGGCGATGCTAACGTTCAGATGGATGTTTTGAACCAGGTAGAGAAATATGTGACAACTAAAGATAAAACTGGTGGTATTGTGCCTAATACTGTAGGTGTAGGTGACCCTATGCTGGCACAATTGTTAAATAAACTGTATGACTATGAATTAGAGTATGAAAAACTAAGCAAAACGACTGCATCTAATAACCCAATGGTTTTATCTTTAAAAGACCAGATTGAAAAAATAAGACCAAGTATCTTAGAGAATATACGTAATCAGAAAGAAGGTTTGAATTCTACAAGAAATAACCTGAACTCATTAAATAACAGGTTTTCTTCTATGCTGAGTAGTATTCCACAAAAAGAAAGAGACCTCGTGGAGATCAGCCGTCAGCAAAATATTAAGACCAGCGTTTATAATTTTCTCCTTCAAAAAAGAGAAGAGACTGCAATGGCATTGTCATCTTCTATAGCTGATAGCCGTACGGTAGATAATGCACTGTCATTTGGGCCAATGAGCCCGGCTAAAAAAATATACATGATGGCCATAATACTGGCTATTGGCCTTGGTATCGGATTTGTTACAGCCAATGAAATGCTGAAACGTACTATACTGTTCAGGCATGAGATTGAGTCCTATACTTCTGTTCCTGTAATTGGTGAAATAGTACACGAAGATTCAGGAGAGGCCATTGTCATAGGGCCAGGTAAAAGGACCTTTATTGCTGAACAATTCCGTAATCTCAGGACATCGCTTCCTTATCTCGGAATTAAAAATGATAAAAAGAAAATACTGATTACATCAACTGTTTCAGGAGAAGGAAAGAGCTTTATTGTAGTTAATCTGGCTATGAGCCTTGCACTGGCCGGAAAAAAAGTAGTAGTACTGGAATTTGATCTTAGCGACCCCACTTTGTGTGAAAAACTGGACTTTACAAACGTAAATAAGGGTCTGACAGATTATCTGAACGGGTCTGCAGATCCTGAAGAAATTATTCGTCGTACGGCGGCGCATGAAAATCTCTTTATTATGCCAGCAGGAAGGCCTTTGCCGGACAATCCTTCTGAACTGATAATGAGTGACAAGGTACCGGAACTGTTCCAGTACCTGTCAGAAATTTTTGATTATATATTGATTGATTCGGCACCCGTAGGATTATTGTCAGACGCATATGTACTTTCATCGCATGCAGATGCTACATTGTATATAATAAGGCATAAACATACCCGTAAAGTGTCAATACAGCGTTTGGATGCAAATAATAAGATTAATGAGTTAAAAAATTTAGCCATTGTATTTAATGGAATTAAGTCCCGTGGCTTTAGTAAGAATGGATATGGCTATGGTTATGGCTATGGCTATATTCACAACGAGAAAAGAGAAAGCAAGAAGAAAAAAAGAGTAAGTAAAGTAGTATAAGATAAAGATATATAAAGGCATTGTTTGCAGTAGAGAGACTGACGAGTTTGATTGGAATTTAACGGTTGAGAGGCATTATTTTAAACCCTATTCGGTACCCCATGTGACTGATATAGGCGAAGCCGTACCCTTGTAAAAACCAGTTGAGGTAAATGAGTAGTCTTCAATACTGTGAAATGACCAGCAGAAATATGATTTCTGCTCATTTAAAGACCGTAATAGTTAAACCTGGTTTTATGATTGAAAACAAAAATTGGTTCGCAGTTTACACCCGTCCCAGATGGGAAAAGAAAGTCTCAGAAAGTCTTGTTCGCAAAGACATTGAAAATTATTGCCCGCTGAATAAAGTTGTGAGGCAATGGAGCGACCGTAAGAAAATTATCAATGAGCCTTTATTTACAGGCTATGTATTTGTAAAAGCTACAGAGCAGGAGCTTCAATCACTTAGAAAAACGGATGGAGTCATCAATATTGTTTACTGGTTATGTAAGCCAGCAATAATTCCTGAGAGAGAGATTGATGCTATTAAGCTTTTCCTTAGTGAACATAATAATGTATCTCTTCAGAAAACACCTATTAATGTTGCTGACAAAGTTAGAATTATCAGCGGCCCGTTAATGGCCCATGAAGGACATGTGATGACCGTTAAGAACAGAACTATTAAATTATCACTTCCATCTCTTGGTTATTTGATGTATGCAGAAGTTGAAACCATTAACGTGGAGGTATTGTCGAGAGCTACCATTCAACAACCGGAACTACATCATTATCAGCAGTTGTCGGTGGCCAAGTAGAATCGGTTTTTAGTCCATTTCTGATGCGGTCTTTTGCTACTAGGAAATTGACTTTTTATAGAAACAGAAGATTTATAAAGAAATAAACATTACTTACTAATTCCTGTTGATTTTAGTACAACAGGAATTATTTTTTATTTTAGGGGTATCCCAACCGGCTACATTAACACCCGGAAAACAAGCACAGATCGGAAATGATAAAGAGCTTAGCGAAATACACATCCTATATTAATAACCTTATTAATAAAGGACATTCCAGGAGTGTTCGGACAAAAAAGAATATTATCCTTGCAGTAATAGTAAAAGGATTAAGTATTCTGGTAAGCCTATTAATGGTGCCATTGACACTTGATTATCTTGATAGCACCAAATACGGGATTTGGCTTACGCTTAGTTCTTTTATTGGCTGGTTTACTTTTTTTGACATTGGGCTGGGGCACGGATTAAGGAATCGTTTTGCAGAGGCAGTAGCCCGGGGAAAATATAAATTGGCCAGAATTTATGTGAGTACAACCTACGCAGTATTGGGTATCATCATGGCAGGAGTATGTATTTTATTTGCACTGGTAAACCCTTTCATCAATTGGTCGCAGGTATTTAATTCACAACAAGTATTGAACAATGAGTTGGGGCCACTGGTATTACTTGTTTTCTCTTTTTTTTGTTTGCAGTTTGTATTAGACCTGGTGGGTATCATCTTATCTGCAGACCAGCGGCCTGCAATAAACGATTTGTTCCGGTTGATCAGCAGTATATTATCTCTTTCTATTATTTATGTATTGACAAAAGTAACAGAAGGATCATTATGGTTTTTTGGTCTTGCCGTTAGCGGAACGTCTATCATTGTCTACCTGATTGTAAGTTTGGTTCTCTATAGTACAAGGTACAAGCAATATGCACCAAATTTTAAATTCATTCGGTTTAAGTATGCGAAGGATTTATTGAACCTTGGAGTGCAGTTTTTCCTGATCCAGATAGTATGGATTGTAATCTTTGCAACAGACAATGTTATTATTGCACAATTATTTGGCCCGGAAGAAGTAGGACCTTATAATATTGCTTTTAAGTATTTTGGAATGATTACCATGGTTTTTAATATTCTTACTGCACCTCTCTGGAGTGCCTATACAGAGGCCTATGTGAAGGAGGATTATGATTGGATAAATGGAACAATCAGAAAATTGAAAAAGGCATGGATGGTTATGGTGCTTGGAAGTATTGTCTTATTGGCAATTTCTCCTTTTTTCTATAAACTTTGGATCGGTAATAAGCTCACGATACCTTTCTTTATGTCATTTTGTATGTTTATTTATGTTGTGGCAGTAACATGGGGAAGTATTTTTGTGATCTTTTTGAACGGTATCGGGAAGGTGCGGCTACAGCTCTATTTTGCTATCGGTGCAGGAATTCTTAATATCCCGTTATGTATTTTATTTGCCAAAACTTTTCAATTAGGACCTTCTGGTGTTATACTAGCAACAACCGTCTGTATGTCATTTGGTCCTGTTTTGGCCCCAATCCAGTTTAAAAAGATTTTAAATAAAACAGCAAAAGGCATCTGGAATAAGTAAAAAGGGTTGTTTTAGTTAACCAGATTTTAGACCTTGTGGTTGTAATACTTAAATTAGCGAATGAGCAAAATAAGGCAGACATGCTTTGAACGCTGATATATGATCCGGTATTTTAAATAAATGAAGACATGAAAGTATTGTGGTTTACTAATACACCCTCTCTGGCAGCCGTTCACTTTAATCTTCCTGTGATAGGAGGTGGCTGGATAGAATCATTGGAGGCCCGGATAGTTCAGAATACAGAAATTAAACTTGCCGTCGCTTTCAGGCAGGGAGATAAGAAGTTGCAAAAGATCGATGGCGAAAGAACCACTTATTATGCCATTCCCCAGAAAAGAAAGAGCAAAGTCCGTGAATTTATGGACAGGCACTACAGTGTGATGAATGATGAAGAAATGGTTAAATATTGCCTCGAAGTGATTGAGGATTTCAAACCTGACATTATAAATATTTTTGGTACGGAAGATTCATTTGGTCTTATTTGTAAGCGGACTGAGATTCCTGTAGTCATTCATCTGCAGGGTATTTTGACCGTGTATGAAAAAAAATGGTTCGCCTCTCAAATTAGTAAATGGGACCTGGTGAAAAATTCTGGTATAAAAAGTTTGATTAAGGCAAATAGTTTACTGCATGAATACTGGCGCTTCAGGAAGGCATCGCACAGGGAGCAAAAAATATTTTCAGGATGTAAATACTTTATGGGGCGTACAGATTGGGACAGAAGAATGAGCTCGGTTTTGTCGCCTGATTCAAATTATTTTTACTGCAGCGAAGCTTTGCGTGCAGGATTTTACACTGAGCAATGGAATAAGAATGCTGCTAACGAAAAGATTTTTGTTTCTACCATTCAGTCAAATATTTATAAAGGATTAGAAACGATACTGGAATGTGCTGTTTTGCTTAAAACAATAAATAAGTTTGATTTTAAATGGTATGTGGCCGGCATTGCTGCTGACGATATAATTGTCAGAATTTTTGAGCGAAAGATCCGTAAGAAATTTGAGGATTATAATATTATTCTCAGTGGCAGGCTCGGCATAAGGGAACTGATGGGCTTTGAACTTGGCGCAGATATTTTTATTCACCCTTCTCATATTGATAATAGTCCAAATAGTGTATGTGAGGCAATGCTTTTAGGTATGCCGGTAATCGCCACTTTTACAGGGGGTACAGGCTCTTTGCTTGAAGATAAAAAAGAAGGACTTTTGATACAGGATGGTGATCCATATGCAATGGCCGGCGCCATCCTTGACCTGGTTAATGATCATGCATATGCCTCAAAGTTGGGCGGGAATGCAAGATTAAGAGCAATGAGCAGGCATAATGCAGACACGATTAATTTAGATTTAACCAGTATTTATTCAACCATACTAAAAGGAACTCTTACAGAAAAAAATAAAGGGTAATAAGAGTTCCAACCCTTTCCGTAAGGAAGATGCTAAATGAATAAGACCTCACAAAATTTACTGCTGGTGATGCTGCCATTTTATCCATTCCTGGCATGGCTTTCCTATTTTGTGACTGACAAGGGAATTCATATGGTGTACAGTGTTTTTGTATTGCCCTATGCTATTTACCTGTTAACCGGCGGAACAAAAAAATTCCCCAAATACCTTACTTTTTTTGCACTTTTTACTGCCTATCATATCGGTTCTACTATCGCCAATAACCTTGTTCCCAAGGATATGAATATTGTTTATTTCCTGTTATCGGATTATAAAATTCTGGCTCTTGCCTTTATGATAATCATTGAAAATACAGATTTCGACAAGGAATATATTTCCAAGATGAGTAAATGTATTTTCTTCATCGTAGTGATGTCATTTATAGTCAGCTTAATTCAGACCAGGGATTCACAGATATTTTATAATACACATATATTGGTTGAAGGAATTGATTTAAGTTTCCTGGAAGAAAAGAGAATTTATTCAATATATAGCTGGATAAATGCAAGTACGGTAGGTATAAGCTTTCCTATATTATGCGGTATTTTAATAGAACGATACGGAAGTAAGCAAAGCCTCCTTTTCATCATTCTGATATGCGCAGTGACGGTATCCTTTTTGACAAAGTCAAGATATGCAATGGTATCGACGGTTGTTGTTTTTATGCAGCTATTCTTTTCCCGGCGGTCGTTTTTTATGAACCTTATTTCATTAGGTTTTTTAGGGCTGATAGGGATTTTTATCATGCTTAATATCGCCAAAGAATTCGGATATAATATAGATGAGGTTATATCTGAGAGAATACTGGAGAAGGATGGAGATATGGTTTCTGCAAAAGCAAGAATTATTTCATATGAGGTTTTCATGCAAAAATTTCCTGAAAACCCAATACTTGGCGTCGGGCCATCAACAAGGGATGATGTAAAGCAACTGCTTGGAGAGGGTATTCCTATTATCCACGTTGGTTTTTTATCTTACCTGTATTTTTATGGTTTTTTGGGATGTTTTTTATTTTTCTCCGCAATTTATTATTTGTTGTACCGTGGCTGGATGGTTGGCCGCAAATATAAATTCTGGGCAGTTTTTTTTGGAATAGTATCCTTTTGCCTCGCCAATTTAACTCTTGTCTATATGGAGCTGGGTGATATGGGAATCCTCCTGGCTATTTTATACTTGCGCTACTATGCCAATAATTATCCAGATGAACTTCTTGAGGATGACACAGAGCAGTAGCCTTTTTTTATCTTCTGTAGTATATCACAGAAAAATCATTTGATATATATATTAATTATATTATTTTTCCGTTGTTAAGGAAGACAGTAAGCTGATTTTATGAGTAAGTTATCAAAACTAAGCAGGTTGTGGGAGGATAAGGGGAACTGGTGGGTATTAAAGATTGATGGTTTCCGGATGAACATTTTCCGATTCTTTTCTGGCTTTTTTACGAGAGTGAACCTTTTCTTCAGAGGAGTAAAGGTTGGACAGGGGTCTGAATTTTTTGGGCTACTGCATGTAAGGCGATTTTCCTTTTCAAAAATTGACATAGGACGAAAATGTACTTTTCGCTCTGATCAAACCTCTAATTTAATTGGGGTAAACAGAAAATGTATCCTTTCAACACATGAACAGGATGCCATTATTGCCATAGGCAATAATTGTGGTTTCAGTGGGGTTACAATTGGTGCAGCCAGGGAGATAAGAATTGGTAATAATGTTCTTTGCGGTGCAAATGTAGTTATTACCGATTTTGATTGGCATCCCGACATTAGTAATACGGAACCAGAACCTGTCATTATCCATGATAATGTTTGGATAGGTTTAAACTCAGTCATCTTAAAGGGGGTAGAGATTGGAGAAAATACAATCATAGGAGCCAATAGTCTTGTGCTCAGAAGTATACCTGCTAATGTTGTTGCCGGGGGAAATCCTTGTAAAGTTTTAAAAGAAAAGTAGTGCCAGATGAGTATAGTTATTTTTGGTGATTTGTTTTCGTTTCCGGATGGTAAGGCTGCTACTAACAGAGTGTATACTTACGCCAAAGGATTTATTGAGAACGGCGTTGATGTTCATGTAATATGCTTCAATAACGATTACATTGATGAGCCCAACGGAACTGTTGACGGCATGTATTACTATAACCCATTCGGGCAAAAAGTGCGGAGCAGGAATTTCTTTGTACGGCGATACCAAAAGCTTAAGAAATACAGCAACACCTACTCTGTATTCAAAAAGATAAATAAGGAGAGTAAAATAATTGCAATTAACAGGTGGAGTGATACTTTGCTAACCCAGGTTTTTGCATGGATATTATCAAGAATATTCCGGACCATTATTATTACAGAATGTAATGAACATCCTTTGAGATATGCGAAAAGCGGTTTTTTTGGCAGGAGGAAAGGAAATATTATTTTCTATCTTGACAGTTGGTTGTCGGATGGAATACTGTGTATTTCGAGATATTTGATCGATTTTCATATAAAGCGATCAATTAAACCGGAGAAATTATTTCTTGTTCCGAGTACTGTTGATCCTGGTCGTTTCAATAATAAATCTCAGAAACCAATTGAGGGCTCTTATATCGGTTATTTTGGAAGTCTTACTTTCCGCAGAGATAATATTGACCTGCTTATTAATGCGTTCTCCGTTTTCAGTAAGCATCACCCGGATGTGTTCCTTGCATTGGGAGGATTTTGTACCGAACAGGAGCTGTTGAAGATAAGGAAGCTTATTGAGGAGCTTCAGATTAATGATAAAGTTAAAATAATTCAATATCTTACCAGGAATCAGATTGTTCAGTATATCTCCAACGCAGATGTATTAGTTATGGTAAGAGCAAAAGATATGGAGTCGGATGCCTCTTACCCTTCCAAACTGGCCGAATTTCTTGCCACAGGTAAACCAGTAATTTCTGTCAATGTTGGAGAAGTGTCAGATTATTTAAAGGATGGAGAGAATTCTTTTTTAATTGAACCCGGAAATGTAACAGAGCTGGTTAATAAGCTGGAATACATCTTTAGTAATTATGAGCAAGCAAAAGAAGTTGGAAGAAAGGGGAAACTTTTGACGTTAGAGGCATTTAATTACAGCCACCAGGCAAAGCGTATTATCGGATTTATCCAATCACTAAAGAAATAATTTTAATATTTAATCTCAAAGCATGATGGAGATACCATTTGAAAGCCAGGTAAAAAAGGGAAATCGTTTCCAGTTCGGCAAGAATTGGGAAGGGTATCTTGGCACTATATCAGAAGAAAAAATTCATAACGCTGAGAAATCGTTAATGGAAATGCTGGAATGTAATGATATGACCGGCAAGCATTTTCTTGATGTTGGGTGCGGAAGCGGTTTATTTAGCTTGGCAGCCATGCGAATGGGGGCATTTGTATTTTCATTCGATTTCGACCCTGATTCTGTTAAATGTGCTCAATTGTTAAGGGAAAAGTTTTTTTCCGGTGGAAACTGGAAGATTGAGAAAGGATCTATCCTGGATAAACAGTATGTTTCCTCTTTGGGCCAGTTTGATATAGTCTATTCCTGGGGAGTCTTGCATCATACCGGTGATATGGAGGGAGCTATGCGGAATATTGATTTTTTGGTTAAGAACGATGGTAAACTCTTCATCGCTATTTATAATGACGAGGGAAAAAACTCGGTGCGGTGGAGAAAGGTTAAGAAAATATATAATTCAGGAGCTTTAGGGAGATATTTTATTGTATCGATATATTTTCCTTTCTTTTTCTTTCGTTCTTTTTTTTCAGATATATTAAAATTTAAAAACCCCTTCAGAAGATATTATGATTACAAATCTCAGCGGGGTATGTCATTGTTTTATGACTGGTTAGACTGGTTGGGCGGTCTGCCATTTGAAGTAGCTACACCTGATGCAATCTTTGAATTTTTCAAGCAACGAGGGTATACGCTGAAAAAATTGAAAACAACACAGACACTGGGGTGTAATGAGTTTGTGTTTCAGAAGACAGGGAAATGACCCTTTGATAACGTAAACCTTTTATGAAAATTTATTCCGGGCTTCCCGGGATATACTGTTACTAGTATGAAGATTTGTTTCTGGGGTGAAATTGGAAATGCCATTAAAGGCTCCACCATAGGAGGAGGAGAATTGCAAATGGCAATGCTGGGAAAATCACTGGCTCTTGCCGGTCATGAAGTAGTTGTTATCGATCCTTTTATCAATGAATCTTTCACAAGCAGCGAAGGGATAAAAGTGTTTCATATTCCTTCCTGGAATAAGGGACTTCCGGGGTTACGAATCTTTACTCATAGGATACCCTCTTTATACAAGCTTTTACTGAATACAAAGGCAGATTTCTATTATGCCCGGATGAGGTCTTACCTTCATTTATTATCATATCTGGCTGCCAGGAAAAATAATGGCAAATTCATTATGGCTTTGGCAAGTGATTTTGATAATGCAGGATTCTGGAAAAGATTTAAATATGAGTATTGGCCTAAATTCAACCTTATAAGTTACCTATCCCACTATTTAATCAATGATGTGGTATATGATAAACTTAAAAAAAAGGCTGACTATATTACACTTCAGCATTCAGGACAAAGATTGACTGCAAAATCAATCAGAGGAAAACAAGCTATATTCCCAAATATCTTCGATTTCAGGAATTTAAATAACATCGACAGGGAGCCAGGTGATTACATTGTAAGTGCGGGTTCATTGACAATGCTAAAAGGCGTAGATCAACTCTATTATTTGCTGGAAGGGATCGACCGGAAGAATAAGGTTGTGATTGTTGGTGACCCGAGGGATAAAAAATCAAGAGATTTTTTTAATAAAATGACCATGGATAATGTTGCAAGGAAAGGTCGTCTCAAACATGCGGAAACGCTTCAAATGATTGCCAATGCTAAAGCATTGATCAATACATCAAAGTTTGAGGGTTTTCCCAATATATTCCTTGAGGCGTGGGCAGCCGGAGTGCCAGTTATATCACTGAATGTAAACCCTGGCAATGTGATAACAGAATTTGGCCTCGGGATATATTGTGAAGGGAGTATAGAAAAAATGAGGGATTGTATTAATACTGACAAGATAAGTGCTATTGATAAGGATAAACTTGTTTCATTTGTCAGGGAACATCATGATTTTGAAAGGGCAGGTGAAAGATTTTTGAGAATTCTGAATTCATAAGTTATCGTATTAAAGGAATTGATTGTGAGAATTATATTTTTTATTGATTCTTTGGCTGCAGGTGGTAAAGAGAGGCGGTTGACTGAACTGATCAAAGGACTTCAGAAAAAGCAGGATGTAACATGTGAGATAGTTGTTATGGACAACGACGTTCATTTCACGGAGATTTTTGACCTGGGCATAAATGTCCATTTCATTATAAGAAAGAGTAAAAAAGATTTCTCTGTATTTTTCCAGTTACATAAAATCTGTAAACAATTTAAGCCAGATGTAATTCATTGCTGGGATAGTATGACAGCTGTTTACTCAGTGCCGATATCCAAATTGTTAGGAATAAAACTTGTAAATGGAATGATAGTCGACTGCCCGTCAGTCAGAAATTACAGGAATAAGACCTGGCTTCGGGGAAAACTGACTTTTCCTTTTAGTAATATGATAATTGGAAATTCTAATGCAGGATTATCTGCTTACGGCGTATCAAAAAAGAAAAGCGTATGTATATATAACGGATTCAATTTTGACCGGATGCAGAATGTCAGCAATCAGGATCTGATCCGTCAGAAACTGTCGATTACCACAAAGTATGTAGTTGGAATGGTCGCCAGTTTTTCGATATATAAGGATTATAAAACTTACTATAAAGCTGCTGAGTTAATACTGAAAAAACGGAATGATGTTACTTTTCTTGCTGTGGGTGATAAAACAGATTCAGCAGAATCAGTCGATTTGAATAATAAGACGTTTCTGCCTTTTATGAGATTAGTAGGCCGGCAATCTGATGTTGAGTCATATATAGCTGCAATGGATGTTTGTGTTTTATCTACTTTTACAGAAGGAATCTCTAATTCGATTCTGGAGTATATGGCTTCTGCAAAACCGGTGGTGGCAACAGATGGCGGAGGCACAAAAGAGATAGTTACTGAAGGCAAGACCGGTTTTTTGGTTAATGCGGAATCGCCGGAAGCATTGGCAGAGAGAATCACTCAGTTATTGGAGGATGAGAATCTTCGTAAAGAAATGGGTGAGTCAGGCAAATTCAGGGTATTTAATGATTTTTCGATTGACCGGATGGTAGACCAGTATGTGGTTCATTACAGAAAATTGAGCGGAAAATAACCTTATCTATAAAACCTGCACAAACAAAAGTATAAGTTTGTAATAAAGCCAATGATCTTATGAAGAAAGTAAGAGTCGGATTGCTTATTGATGATTTTGAAGTTCCATCCTGGATTTACAGTATGGTCGAACAAATTAATACCTCAGAGTATGCCGAAATAGTCCTGGTGGTAAAAAGGGAATCAAATGGGATTCAAAAAAAATCTTTTTTATCATGGCTTAGGGAAAAATTTACCAACACATTATATAAAATATATGTTCATGGAGAGAATTTTTTAAGTAAACCATCACCAGATGCTTTTTTAAGTAAGAACTTTAAACCTCTTATTCAATCAGTGGATTTAATGGAGGTTAAATGTATAGAAAAGAAATTTTCTGATTATTTAACTAACGATGATATTGCGAAAATTGAAAAGTATGACATTGACGTATTTATCAGGCTTGGATTTCGCATTCTCCGGGGAAAGATACTCAAAGCTGCAAAGCTTGGTGTATGGTCATACCATCATGGAGACAATTTTGTATACAGGGGAGGGCCGGCCGGTTTTTGGGAGGTTTTTAAAAGAGAAAGAGAAGTGGGTTCGATTTTACAAATACTGACAGAGGATATGGATGGCGGAGAAGTATTGTATCGTTCATGGTCGTCTGTTGAGTATAAGTATAACCGGACTTTGAATAATTTTTTCTGGAAAACATCTTTATTTATCCCAAGAAAATTAAAGCAACTATACGAAGTAGGACCAGAATCTTTTCTTGAAAGAATAAGATCAGAGAATTCCGGGTTGTCATTCTATTCGGGGGAAAACTATAAAATGCCTTCTAATATTCAGTTTTTGTGTCTTTGGATACCTAAGGCATGGGCGGGTTTCCGGAAAAAGCTGTCGAAGCTATATAGTTTCGAACAATGGATATTATTATATTCTTTTACAAATTCCGACGATGTTTCGAAGTCGATGTACAGATATAAAAGAATTTTGCCGCCAACAGACCGGTTTTGGGCAGATCCATTTGTGATTTATAAGGACGGGAAACACTACGTATTTTTTGAAGAAGGAATCTGGAAAGGAAAAACAGAGATAGGGCATTTAAGTGTAATGGAGATTGAAAAGAGTGGAAAGATTTCGGAACCGGTAATTATTCTTAAAAAGCCGTATCATCTTTCCTACCCATTTATTTTCGAACAAGATGGAGTTTATTATATGATACCCGAAAGTGAGCAGGATAAAACGATTCAGTTATATGAGTGTAAAAATTTTCCATATGAGTGGGATTTTAAAATGAACCTTATGGAAAACATTCATGCGGTTGATACTACCATTTTGTTCAGAAATAATAAGTTTTGGTTATTCACCAATATCAGGGAAGTTGAAGGGGCTTCCTTTAGCGAAGAGCTTTTTCTGTTTTACTCTGATAATCTTTTATCACAAAATTGGAAGCCACATCCTCTTAATCCTATTGTTTCTGATGTGAAATCTGCAAGACCTGCAGGGAGATTATTTTTTCATAATGAAAAATTATACAGGCCATCACAGGATTGTTCCTACAGGTATGGATATGCCATGCTGCTGAATGAAATTGTAGAATTAGATGAAAATAGCTACAGGGAAGTTAAGCGATCAGCAATTACTCCGGATTGGACCAATGACATATTAGCTACTCACACACTTTCATTCGATAAAGGGTTATCAATGATCGATGCAGTAATAAGAAGGAGAAAAAAATGGTTTTCTTTCGGACGTCGAAAAGGGTAATATGGTTCTTATTACTTAGTAATTTTACTTCGTGATTTTCCTAAGAGAGTATTGAACAGATTTTGAAAACAGGTAGAAGAAATTATGGGGTGATATACTTTCTTTTCTGATTATTTGTTTATATCTATGTAATAAAATTTAAGAATTTCGTTTATATACTGGAACTATTTTTTGGCTTAGAAAATAATAATACATTGATTTTAAATAATTACTATAAAACAAATTTATGTGTGGAATAACTGGGTTTTGCGATTTTAACCGGAAACTTACTAAGGAAAACCTGAATAAGGCGAATGAACAACTTCATCACCGTGGACCTGATAGTGGAGATGTGGCCTTTTTTGATGCGGGTAATGCTGCTGTGGGTCTGGGACATAGAAGACTGTCGATTCTTGACGTGTCGTCAAATGGCAGCCAGCCAATGTATAGCGATGACAAAAGTGTTGTTATTATATTGAATGGGGAAGTATATAATTTCAAAGAAATCCGGAAAGAACTCATTGATCTGGGATACCAGTTTCATTCTGATTCGGACACAGAGGTTATTATCAAAGCATACCAGCAGTATGGGATTGAATCTGTAAATAAGTTTATTGGCATGTTTGCCTATGCTATTTATGATATTAAGAAGCAGGAGATATATTTACTTAGAGACAGACCAGGTGTAAAACCATTATATTATTATCACAAAGATGGATGTTTATTGTTTGGCTCAGAACTTAAAGCATTATATGCTTATCCAAGCTTCCAAAAAGAAATAAATGATAAAGCGGTAACACTTTTTTTTAAGTACGGTTATATCAGGGCCCCGCATACTATTTTCAAAAATACTTATAAAATACAACCGGGTCATTACATAAAAATTGATATTCGAAAAAACCAGGTGACCGATCATAAATACTGGGATGTAATTGACTATTATAATAAGCCAAAACTGAATATCTCAGAGGAGGATGCCCTGAATGAAGTTGAGAAGTTATTTATTTCTGCATTTCAATACAGGATGGTAAGTGATGTTCCGGTTGGCGTTTTTCTTAGTGGAGGTTATGACAGTTCGGTTGTATCTGCTATACTTCAGGCGAACAGCACTCAGAAGATTAAAACCTTTACAATCGGATTTCACGAGAAGAAATGGGATGAAGCGCCTTTCGCCAAACAAATTGCTGCACATATCGGAACGGATCATAATGAATATTATTGTACAACTAAAGAAGCGCAGGATATATTCCCTTTGCTGGCTGATATTTATGATGAACCATTCGGGGACAGCTCGGGTATTCCCACGACATTGGTCAGCAGGTTTGCCAGGAAGCAGGTGACAGTTAGTCTGTCAGCAGATGGGGGAGATGAAATTTTTGCAGGTTATACAAAGTATCACCATCAGGCTAAAATCAACCGCTACATTAAGAATTCTCCTGATCTCTTGCTTAGTATGGCAAAAGGAGTTTCTAAAGTATCACTTAAGTTAATGCCGGCGCTAAAAAAAGTACATAAAGTAGAAAGGGTGAATGAACTCCTGAGTACTTACAAAACAACCGGCCTTACGGATATATATAACAGACACCTCAATTATAAGGATATTTCAGAATTATTGCCTAAGTATGATGATAGTGTTGGATTACTTGATGACATCGGAGAAGTAAATAATGAAAATGATTATATCAACAAGATTTTAGCACAGGATTACAGATCTTACATGGTGGATGACATTTTAACAAAAGTGGACAGGGCAACGATGAGTATTGCATTGGAAGGAAGAGAGCCTTTGCTGGATCACAGAATTATTGAATTTGTTTCTCAGCTTCCGTCTTCATTAAAATATAATAACGGGACGACCAAGTATCTGCTGAAAAAGATTGCCCACAAGTATATCCCGAGAGAAATTATGGACAGGCCTAAAGCTGGTTTTTCTATTCCTATGTTTGAATGGTTAACGACCGACTTGAAGGATCATCTTTATTATTACATTAATGAAAAGCAGTTTAATAAACATGGACTGCTGGATGTAAAAAAAGCCATGACAATCCGAAAAGAGTTTTTAGCGGGAAG
Organism: Bacteroidota bacterium; assembly: GCA_029558715.1. Taxonomy (GTDB): domain Bacteria; phylum Bacteroidota; class Bacteroidia; order Chitinophagales; family Chitinophagaceae; genus JJ008. The sequence continues at coordinate 22,711 of JAKQEA010000005.1, forward strand.
AAAGGGAAGGGAAACACCCATTTGGCTTTTGCTGATGTTCCAGATGTGGTGGGATAGATGGATGGAGGGATAAAGTTGTGTATTATTTATACAAATTTAGTTATCGAATAGGTTCACTATTATCCTATGAAGATCATTATTGTAAATTATCGCTATTTTATATCCGGAGGACCAGAAAGATATTTATTTAATATCAAGGACCTGCTCGAGAGAAACGGGCATACAGTGATACCATTTAGTATCAAAAGCCAGCATAATCAGCCTACCGAGTATGAAAAATTCTTCTTGTCACCAATAGGAAAAGGAAAAGAAGTTTATTTTAACGAGTATAACAAGAGGGATATCAGGACGGTTGGCAAAGCTTTCTCCAGGATGTTTTATTCATTTGAAGCGAAGAAAAAACTGGATGCGCTGATCAAAGAGACAAAACCGGATCTGATCTATGTTCTTCACTATCAAAACAAACTTTCGGTAAGTATATTTGACGCAGCTGTCAGGAACAATGTGCCTGTCATCCATCGGATATCGGACTTTGGACAAATTTGTGCTAACGGTCTTTTCTACCGGTTTAATAAAAAAGATATTTGTGAAAGATGCCTCCACGGTTCAAAGATTAATGCAATTGTAAACAAATGTGTTTTTAATTCATATATATACTCTGCAGTTAAAGTTGCATCATTACAGTTGCAGAAAACTCTCAGGCTGACAAAAAAAGTTAATGCTTTTGTTGTCCCATCAAAGTTTACAATTACAAAACTTCAGGCATATGGTTTTCCTGCCGGGAAGACATTTCATATCCCGACTTTTTTTAATTTCAGATCGGCCCGAAATGATCTGTCAATCAGCTATGAGCCATTTGCTTTGTATGTAGGAAGGGTAGAGGAGGAAAAGGGAATAATGACATTGATTAAAGCCTTTGAAAATTCTCCCTATAACCTGAAAATTATTGGCGCTTCGAGTTCTGGTTTTGATAAGGTATTGAAAGACTATTTGGCTGATAAGGATCATCATATAGAGTTTCTGGGATTGATGAGTTTTGAGGAGATACAGTCCTATTTAAGCAGATGTTCTTTTACAGTTATGCCGGCTGAATGGTATGATAATTTTCCGAATTCTATTCTCGAGAGTTTTGCTTTTAAGAAATGTGTGATTGCTTCAGATACAGGAAGTCTTAAAGAAATTGTAAGCAACAATGAAACGGGGCTTCTGTTCCCGATCAGGGATGTCACATTATTGAAAACAAGGATTAATGAGCTTTTCTCAAACCAGGCAAAATGTATTGAGTTGGGCGAGAAGGCCTATCGCAGATTAAACACAGAGTTTTCTGAGGATAGCCACTACAGCAAATTATTGACTCTCTTTGAAAGCGTAGTCTCAAAAAAAGAACAAATAGGCTAATTAATGAATAAGGAATAAGAGCAGCAATAAAGAAAAATATAAGCAGGAATTAAAGAGATGAATATTATAGTATTAGTCGATTGGCAGGTTACAACTGAAACGAAGTTTTGGTTGAAAGATGAATTGATTAAACTCGGCAACAGTACTAGTTTAAAAGGTATTCCTGATTATGATCCTAAAGATGATACGACTAATTGGGGTAAAATAAAGTTGTGGTTTAAGTACTTCAAATTAGCAATAGCAGGAATAAGAACAACCCGTAAAGGAGATGTGCTGGTAAGCTGGAACTTTGTAGTGGGAGCAATTGCAGCTTTTATTTGTAAGGTGTTTGGAATCAGGAGGAAGATTATTTCCCTGAATATGATTGCTCATGAGAAGGGATTTCTGAACACGGTGCTCAGAAAATTTATATACAATATTGCTTTCCGTAATAAGAATCTATGGATTTCCGTTAATGATGAACAGCTCATTGAAATTTATTCAAGACAATTTAAATTTCCTGTTGACCGGATATTTGTCCTGCATGATATTTTCTATGATAATTATGAGCAAAGTGATTTTAGTGTAGGATCGGATTATATTTTTACCGGGGGAGATGCTTACCGGGATTGGGAAGGACTTATTCAATGTGCTGTAAACCTTCCTGAGATTCAGTTTGTAGGTGTGGCGAGGAAGAAGAATTTTCCTTCTGCTAAGAATATACCGGCTAATTTAAAAATGTATTATGATATTGATCCCGTTCATTTTTACTCGCTATTGAAGGACAGCAGGATTGTTTTTCTGCCACTAAATAGTTTGGCACCCTGCGGGTTGATTGTTATGATAAAGGCCGCTTTATTGTCAAAGCCGGTAATTATTACAGAGACGGCCTCTACAAAAAATTATATACAGAATAACGTAACAGGAAAATTGATTGCAATCCGTGATATCAGGCAAATGCAGGATTCACTGTTATCCTTATATACTGACGAGCAAATGCAGAGAAAATTTGCAGAGAACTTAAAGGAATTTTTAAAAATGAATTTTTCGACAAAAACCAATGCGGGAATAATTAATAATGTTATTAATAAAACTGAATAAAGTATAAAAATAGTTTTACTGGTATAGTATCACAGAATAATTAAATCTGTCTTATAAAAATTAAAATCGACTCATTAGCATTATGAAAAAGAAGATCTACATTGCCGGAGCAGGTGGTATGCTTGGCGAGGCATTTTATCATCAGTTTAAAGATTTTTATGATCTTAAGTGTACTGATAAAGACGTAAATGAACCCTGGCTTTCCTTCCTCGACTTTCGTGACCTTGATGCCTATAGGGAGGATGTCACAGCTTTTAAGCCTGATTATTTATTCCATTTGGGAGCTTACACTAACCTGGAATTTTGTGAGCAAAATGTAGATGATACTTACGCTACAAATACTATGTCTGTTGAAAATGCTGTTTACCTGGCCAATGAACTGGATATACCACTGTTGTATATAAGTACAGCAGGAATTTTTGACGGGGAAAAGGAGCTGTATGACGATTGGGATCTTCCAAACCCGTTGGGTGTTTATGCAAGATCAAAATATATGGGCGAGAGATATGTAGCCGAGAATGCCAAAAGATTTTTAATCTGCCGTGCAGGCTGGATGATGGGTGCGGGGCCAGCAAAGGATAAGAAGTTTATACAAAAGCTGATGAAGCAGCTTAAGGATGGCAAGAAAGAATTATTCATTGTGGATGATAAAGATGGTACTCCTACTTATACGCATGATTTTGCAAAGAATGTAAAAGCATTAATCGAGAAAGAATATTGGGGGCTTTATAATATGGTTTGTGGTGGACAAACAAGCAGGCTGGAAGTTGCAGGAGAATTACTTAGGTTGCTTGGCCTCACTGACAAGGTAAAGATTACAAGTGTAAAATCTGATTTTTTCAGGGAAACATATTTTGCAGAAAGGCCACCATGCGAGAGGCTGATCAATAAAAAACTTGAGTTAAGGAACCTGAACCTGATGCAGGAATGGCCGGTTGCTTTAAAGCAATATATTGATAGATATTACCAAGGTTATCTGGATTAGAAATGAAAAAACTTAGAATAGCCGCTTTTGGGTTCAGAACACTGCCGCCTGCAAAAGGTGCTGCAGGTGCTGATAAATTTGCCATGGAGTTACTTCCCCGGCTGGCCGCCCAAGGGCACAGTGTAATAGCTTATAACAGAAGATACCCTGATGTACATATTGATATTGATGAGTATAAAGGAGTAAAAGTGAAGACTTTCAAAACAGTAAAGAAAAAAGGGTTTGATACACTCTTGCATTCTTTTAAATGTACTTGTCATATTATATTCAGGAATACCGCAGATGTGGTTCATATTCAGAATGGCGGAAATAGTATCTGGGCTTTACCACTACGGTTGTTTAGGAAGAAAGTTTATATAAGCCAGGATGGTATTGATTGGAAAAGAGATAAATGGCCATGGTATGGTAAAATATACTTAAAAGTATCTTCCTATATCAGCGCCTATTTTCCAAATGATATCATTTTTGACAATGTAATAGCCAGGCAATATTTTGAAAAAAGGTTCAATAAGAAATTTTCTTTCATCCCCTTTGGCAGTGAAGTGGAAAAGGTAACAGACGATGATTCAATTCTTAGGAAACTGGGGATCGAGAAAGGAGGATATTATTTGTTTGTAGGCAGGTTTATTCCTGATAAAGGATTGCATTACTTGTTGCCAGCCTTTGAAAAATCCCAGTCCAAGAAGAAACTGGTATTGGTTGGAGGCTCACCGAATCCTTCACCTTACGAAAAAGAAATACAGGAAATGGCGAGCCCTAATGTAATATTTCCCGGATTTGTTTATGGAGAAGATGTAACCCGGCTAATGAATAATGCTTATTGCTATATACAGCCTTCAGATGTGGAAGGACTATCTCCTGTAGTGTTAACAGTAATGGGATTAGGTGTTCCTCTTATTGTTAGTGATATTGATGAAAATATATATGCAGTACAGGATACAGCTATAACATTCAAAAAAGGAGATCCTTTATCCCTTTGTGAGAAAATCGAATTTGCCGAATCTAATTATCAGGAAATGAAAGCTCTATCCTGTAAAGCAAAGGAAAGGGCATTAAAGGAGTTTAACTGGGACAATGTAACAGAACAGCATGAGATAATATTTTCTGGTAAAAAAGACTAATATCCGGGTAACTTCTAAAAAATCCCGGGCCTTATTTGCGACCAGTATCCGTTAAAATTATTACCTATTTGCAATATCCATATGGTAGACAGATATAATCAGAAATTTTAGAAAAAAAAATCTTCGCATGTCTAACCGTAACAAAAGTATGTTTCGCTTATTTTTTGCAGGCATGGACTTGTTTGCCCTCAATGCCGTGCATCTTGTATTAACGCTTATCATTGGTAGGATTGACAGGACAGGAAATGCATATACAGTTTTTTTCATTGTCAGTAATATGGCATGGATGCTTTCAGCTTACGTAAATGCAGTATATACCCGGAGTAATCATTTTAACTTTGAGTATTTTGGAAGACAGTCTATAAAAGCTTACCTGTTTTTTGTAGTAAGTATTCTTGTATTTATTTTTTTATATAATTATGACTACTCCCGGTTATTTGTTCTCGTAAATCTTTTGGGTTTTGGACTGATCATCTTGTTTACCCGGCTTTTATTTATGATGCTAACCTTTTTCCTGAAAAAAGGGAATAAATTCAATAAGAAAGTAATTGTTTTGGGTTACAATGACCTCTCGAAGAGATTAGTCAGTCATTTTCTGTTAAATAACCAGAACCTGTCGGTTGAGGGTTATTTTGAAGATCCTCATGAAGTTCATGAACTATCAATATTTCCGATTCTTGGCAACAGGAAGGATTGTATTTCTTACGCTATTGATAATGATATCGATGAAATTTATTCAACTATCTCCCCAGAATCAAATGCTTATGTATACGACCTGGCTCAGGCAGCTGAAACAAATATGATACGATTCAAATTTGTACCTGATTTTCACTTGTTTGTGAACAGGAATATCCACATCGATTTTGTTGATGATATACCCATCCTGTCATTACGTTCAGAGCCATTGGATGACATAACTGCGAGGATAAAAAAACGACTATTTGATATTGTGTTCAGTTTTTTTGTAATTACACTGATTTTATCCTGGCTGGTTCCAGTGATGGCTATATTGATTAAGCTAAATTCAAAAGGACCTGTATTTTTTGTGCAATTACGTTCTGGCAGAGATAATAAAGCTTTTCCCTGTTATAAATTCAGGACTTTAAAGGTCAATAAAGAGGCTGATACAAAACAAGTGACACTTAACGACACCAGGATTACCCGACTTGGTAAATTCCTGCGGAAAACAAATCTTGATGAATTACCACAGTTTTTTAATGTGTTTGTGGGAAGTATGTCAGTAGTTGGCCCCCGTCCGCATATGCTAAGACATACAGAAGATTTCTCAAGGGTTCTCAATGAATATATGATTCGTCACTTTGTTAAACCAGGCGTAACAGGCTGGGCCCAGGTCCATGGCTTCCGGGGAGAGATAAAACAAAAGGATCAGTTGCGTAAGAGAATTGAGCATGACATATGGTACCTGGAGAACTGGAGCCTGTGGCTTGATCTCCGGATCATTTTTTTAACTATTTACGTCACAATTAAAGGGGATAAAAATGCCTATTAAGATTAGCCGGAAAAGTCATGGTATAGTATAAAGTGAAAAGAGTACTCATAAATAGAAAAACCGGGGAAGTATTTAAGGATACCACAGTTAAAAAGAAGAACAAGTGGATAGCTTTATCTGCATTGATAATAACGGGATTATTGAGTTCACTTTCGGATTTTCATACGGAGAAAATCCTGGGTATTGAGTACAATGTTTATTTTGATATGTTTCAGCATGGGGGGTACTATCTTTTACTGACTTTGTTCCTCATTTATTTGCTTCCACAGGAAAGACGGTCTACAGTCTTCTTTTTATTTATTTTCTTTTTTTCAATTTTTTTTGAGGCACTGCAGTTAATAATCCCTGGCCAAACGTTTACTCAACTGGATATTGTAAGTAATTTATTAGGGATATCGGCTGGATTTATATTGTATAATATTTACTTCAATTTTAAAAAGCAAAAGAGGATCAGCCGGTTAAGGGCAAAACTGCATTGAACAAATATGCAATTTCAGTGTTTATTAGCTTTGCAGAGGGATATAAAATGTACTTATTTTTGCATATTTAATAAACGGTTATGGGGGTTTTAAAACAAATTGCCGAATATCTTTACCTGAAGAAGAAAGATCCGAACAGGCCAAAAGACAAATGGATTGGGTATATGCATGGGATCAACCGTATCAGTCTTTTGATATTTATTCTTTGCCTCGTTATCCTGGCTATAAAACTACTTACCTGATAAGAATTGAATTATGGATATCGCGGCTTCTTCGGAGGCATTTCCTGCTTTGTGAAGATTTTTTTTAAGTAGTTGGTAATCATTCTTTATCTGTTCGATTCGTTCCTGATTGAAGAGCAAATCATTTAGTTCTGCTTTCAGATTTTCAACAGTAAGGTTGTCTTGTATCAACTCTTTTACAACTAAACGATCCATTATCAGATTTACTAAAGAAATGTATTTCACTTTTACCAACCTCTTCCCTATTTGGTAAGAAAGCCATGATCCTTTATAGCAAACTACTTCTGGAACTTCGAACAATGCAGTTTCAAGAGTGGCTGTTCCGGATGTAACCAGGGCAGCTTGAGATTGTTTCAAGAGGTCATAAGTTTTGTTGGCAACAAAGGAAACATTATCGTAACTCTTTAAAAGATCATTATAAAATTCCTCACTGGTTCCCGGAGCTTTTGCTACTATAAACTGATATTCGGGAAAGGATTTGCTTACTTCAAGCATAACAGGAAGTTTCTTAAGTATTTCCTGTCTGCGACTCCCCGGAAGCAGCGCAACTATCTTTTTCTCTGATAATTTTGCGCCTTCTTTCTTTATTTTCTCCTGTTCGGTTACTTCCACTAAGGGGTGTCCAACATACTCTACCTCCCAATTCCATTTAGTTTTGAAATAAGCTTTTTCAAATGGTAAAATGACAAGCATTTTGTCGATGCACTGCTTCATCATCTTTACCCTGTTCTCTTTCCATGCCCATACCTGGGGGGAGATATAGTATATTATTTTTAAACCCTCTTTCCTGGCCCATTTTGCAATTCTGAGGTTAAACCCGGGATAATCAATAAGTATAAGCACATCTGGTTTGAACAGGAGAATATCTTGTTTACAGAAGGCCAGGTTGCGAAAAATGGTTCGAAGATTCATAATCACTTCTGCAAAGCCCATAAAAGCAAGGTCCCTGTAGTGTTTTACTAGCTCAGCTCCTTCATTTTGCATTTTATCACCTCCCCAGCAACGAATCAGGCATGTAGTGTCCAGTTTTTTTAGTTCCTTAATAAGATTGCTGCCATGTAAATCCCCGGATGCTTCGCCTGCAATGATGTAGTATTTCATAGCCAGCTTCGGTAGATTAATTAAAAATTTTCAATACCAGGATGCCAATTCCATAAATCAGTGTAATAATGAAAATTCCCTTGGCAGTGTTATCTCTGTGAGTGTTAACATAAATAGTGAAAAGAATGGCATTGGCCAGCAGGCTCAGGGAACCAATAGAAGTGATCAATCTGTTCTCATGAATAAAATTATCAAGAAATTCAATGAATGGGAACGAAGAGAATTTAAAAAAATAGACTACTACAAGACCAATAATTGGCCCAAACAAACCAAGTATCAATCCGAGCTTAAGGTTATCTTTAGTAAATATCATTATTGCCAGTTTTTTTCCAGTTTGGCTTTTAAAACGTAGTTCGTCAGATCAAATTGTACCGGCACCACACTTACATAATTGTTAGCCAAAGCCCATACATCTGTGTCTTTTCCTTTATCAAAATTTACAAACTCACCGGTAAGCCAATAGTAATGCCGGCCATGCGGGTCATTTCGCTCTATAAAATCCTCCTCATACTTTGCATAAGCCTGCCTGCAGATTTTTAATCCTTTCAGCAAATCAACTGGTTTAGAAGGAACATTTACATTCAAAACTGTATGCTTGTCAAGCTTGGTGGTCAGCATTTTTTCAACGACCAGTCTTGCATATTTCCTGGCGCCAGTAAAGTCTGCTTCGATGCTATAATCAAGTAAAGAAAAGCCAGCAGACGGAATACTCTCAATCGCAGCCTCAACAGCAGCAGACATAGTGCCCGAATAGATTACATTGATACTGTGATTAGCACCATGGTTAATGCCACTAAGACAAAGATCTGGTTTTCGGTGAAGTACTTTATCTACTGCTAATTTTACACAATCGACAGGTGTACCTGTGCAGGCATAGGATTCTATTCCTTCAAATACATGTACTTTATGAAGACGCAGCGGCTGACCAATAGTGATAGCATGGCCCATGCCAGACTGCGGCTTATCCGGGGCAACAACGACGATCTTTCCAATATCTTTTACAGATTCAACCAGGTTTCGAATACCAGGAGCGGTTATCCCGTCGTCATTTGTAATGAGAATAACAGGTTTTTCCCTGACTGAAGGTTTGGCCTGTGAACTTTTCTTAGGAGTAGGTTTGGCTTTCTTTTTCATACAAAGCAAAAATCTTTGTTTTTTCCGGCTTAACCAAAAGGAAGCTAATAAAGAATTTTGAAAGTCTAAAATAATTAGTATTTTGCAACTAAATAAATTAGATGTTATGGCTATTGCTAACCAGAATCTAAAATACCTCCGTAAACTCAGGGGCTGGACACAAGAAGAATTCGCCAATAAGTTGCGTATTAAAAGATCACTACTTGGGGCATATGAAGAGGAGAGGGCCGAGCCAAGGATTGATGTATTAGAAGTGGTATGTGATATGTTTAAGCTTACTCTTGATGATATTTTACGTAAAGATCTTAGCGATAATAAAAGTAATTACCTGGCCCGCAGGCGGGCTATGAAATTAGTAAGTGGCAGACCTGATATCCCCTTCGTTCCTGTTAAGGCAGCTGCAGGTTACCTTGCCGGATATGCTGATCCTGAATTCATAGATGAATTAAATACGTTTACATTGCCTATGCTGGCAGGTGGCAATTACAGGGCTTTTGAGATAATTGGAGATTCCATGTTACCTACTCCAAGCGGATCAGTTATTGTCGGCGAAAAGGTTGAAAACCTGGAAGAGCTTAAAAATAATGCCGCCTGTATTGTAATTTCACGGAATGAAGGGATAGTTTATAAAAGGATACAAAAGAATGGACGGCAAAAAAATAAATTGACACTTGTTAGCGATAACCCCACTTTTCATCCATATACGGTGAATGCAGAGGAAGTACTTGAGATGTGGCAGGCACAGGTCGTCATTTCAAGAACAAATACTCAAAACAGGTGGGATATGAATCAGCTGGCAAATGTGGTTTCAGACTTACAACAACAGGTAAGTTCTTTAAAAAAACGTATGAATTAGCCGGTTTAGGGGCTGAAAAATTGCTTTTATGCGTTTTTCTGCGGCAGCCTTTCATCCTTCACTTTTGTCTGTTATATTTGTAGGCGGTAACCACTTAATGAGGCTTAATAGTCATATCTGTATATTTCTTTTACTCCTTTGTTTTCAATCAGTTGCACAGGTTAAAACAACACAGGCTGTAAAAACAAATCAACCCCCTAAAATTGATGGGCTGCTGGATGATGCGGCATGGACCAATGCTCCGGTATTAGAAGATTTTGTACAAAATTATCCGCTTTATGGTGGTTCTTGTTCTAAAAGAACCGCTGTAAAGATTCTGTACGATAACTCAGCCGTATATGTTGGGGCTTATTTGTATGACGACCCTTCTTTGATAAGAAAACAATTCACAGCCCGGGATGGAGAACAACAAACAGATGTTGATTATTTTTCTGTTTTCTTCGATACATATAATGATAAGCAAAACGGCTTCCAGTTTCTGGTTACTTCAGCCAATGTACAAACAGATGCAAGAGTTACACCGACGTATACAGGTGATTTTGGGAGTTATGGTGATAAGACCTGGGATGCTGTTTGGGAGAGCAAGGTTAGTACGCAAGCAGATGGATGGATAGTGGAAATACGGATACCATATATCTCATTGAGGTTTGCCAAAAAAGATGTGCAGGATTGGGGTCTTCAGCTACTTCGTTTTATGAGGCGTAATAATGAGACCAGTTTTTGGAACCCTGTAAACCCCCAGGTTAATGGTTTCGTTAATCAATTTGGTGGATTTACCAATTTACAAAAGATTGAGCCGCCTCTACGCCTTAGTTTTTCTCCGTATGTAACTACGGGTTACAGAACTTCACCAGTAGGCAATACTTATTTAAATGAATGGCTAAGGAATGGGGGAATGGATGTGAAATATGGAATTAATGAAAGCTTTACCCTGGATGCAACATTAATCCCGGATTTTGGCCAGGTGATTTCCGACAATGTGGTTAACAACCTGACTCCGTATGAAGTCCAATTTCAGGAAAACAGGCAATTTTTTACTGAAGGAACTGAGATATTCAATAAAGCTAAACTTTTTTATTCAAGAAGGGTGGGAGCAATGCCCGGAGGTTATTTTGGAATTCTGGATTCAGCAGATGCAGATCCGAATATCGAAATCATAAAAAACCCATCAAGTACACAATTATATAATGCCATTAAATTTTCAGGTCGTAACAGAAAGAAATTTGGTATTGGAATATTTAATGCCGTTACTGCACCAATGCATGCAATTATTCGTAACAGATTAACAAACGAAGAAACAAGAATTGAAACAGAGCCGCTTGCAAACTATAATATACTGGTTTTAGACCAGGCATTAAAAGGTCGTTCTTATTTCACTTTCACCAATACCAATGTGCTTCGCAACGGGAATGCCAGAGATGCAAATGTATCGGCATTAGATATCGCTTTATACGACAAGGGAAATATTCATGCACTACAAGGTACGGTACGCTATAGCAAAATTTGGGGAACCGATCCGTATGATGGCTATAATACAACTTTACGGTATGGTAAGGTCAGTGGTAACTGGCAATATTCTCTGCAGGGAAATATTGAGTCAAAGAATTATGATCCTAATGATTTAGGAATTCTGGCTGCGGCAAATGAGATTTCATATCGTGGAACTATCTCATACAAGAAATTTGTTCCAACAAAAAATTTTATTACCTATAGTTACAGCCTTTCGCCAAGATTGGTTTATTTGTATGAGCCTTATGCCTACAGTAAGTTTGATGTAACAGGCACGGCATTCTGGATATTCCGGAATTTCTGGGACGTTTCCATTACTACTAATGTTATTCCCGGTTGGGAGAGGAACTATTTTGAATTGAGAACAGACGGGAGGCCGCTAAGTTATCCATCCAATTACATATTTCAGGTCGAAGGAAGTACTGATAGCCGTAAGAAACTATTTGTACGTTTTGGAGGCATTTATGCTAAAGCGCCCAAGTATGATAATGTTTATAGTGGTGTGAGCCTGGGAATGCGGTATCGTTTCAGTAATAAGTTTTCGTTGGATTTTCAGACAGATTCTCATTTTGAAGAGAACCAGCTTGGCTATGCTTTTATGCGTGAAACGAATGGAGAGCCTATTGTTGGCTTCCGTGATAACCGTGACTTTACTTCAGTATTGTCAGGTATATACAATTTTGCTTACCGTCTTAATCTGACACTAAGGGCACGGCATTACTGGAACAGGGTGAATTATATCAGCTTTCATAATGTTGATGCAAATGGATACCTGCTTTCACGGGCATTCATCAATGGAAGGAATGAAAATTTCAACGTTTTTAACCTGGATGCTTTCCTTACCTGGGATTTTCGACTTGGCAGCCGCCTGATACTTGGTTACAAAAACTGGCTGGGTCAGGATGAAACAGTTAATATTAACTCTGGAGGGAATACATATCTGAAAAACCTTGGTGAAATATTTGATCTTCGACATGGCAATGAATTTACGATCAGGTTCATTTACTTTCTTGATTACAACCAGCTTCGAAAAAAACGCTAGGGTAATTGCATAATACCATCTTCAACGATTGCAAAGATCTTTTCATGCTTTGCAGGGGTTACCTGAAATCCACCGGTGAAACGACTAAATGCAGGTAGTACACAATATTCTTCAGTAAAATAAAAACAGGGAAATTTGAGTGATTGTTTGCCTTTTCCTTTCAGGTTGATAGCAGGATGCAAATGACCTGTGAAACGGTACATTTTTCTTTCTTCAACTGAAAGCTTAGTTTCAGCTTTCAGGTCATGTAAAAAAATAAAGGAACTGGCTTCCATTTTCCAGCTATGCACTTTTACGTTTGCTTCTTCATACCATTTGTCAGCCAGAATATCATGATTCCCTTTTACAAGGTCAATATGAAGAGATGAAAAATCTTTCCTCCATTTTAGAAACAGATCAAGTTCCTTATTGGCCGTACTATGGGTAAAATCTCCCGCAATAATAAGTCGTTCTGCTTTATAAAGATAAAGTTGTGCCATCAGCCTCTGCAGATCCGCTTTATAAATACTTTGCGGAATACCAATACCGGCTTTGCGGAAATGACCCGATTTGCCCAAATGAAGATCTGCAACGATCAATGTGTTTTGTTCCTCCCATAGCAAACAACGTTCGGGTGAAACCCAAAATGTTTGATTACGAATAATATGTGGAACGGGATTTTGCATGAAAAATTGAGTGGCAAATCTATATAAAAACTATTTTCCTTTTTCTAGTTGTTGTTGCATTTTTCTTACTCTATCTTCCAGTTTTTCAGAAGAAAGATCTTCCCTTATACTATCTACTTTGATGGGGAAGCAGAAAGGTGTAAGCTGTTGCGGGAAAGTAATTATTATATCTGATTGCTGAATTCTTTGCAACATATCTCTTAGCCTCGCTTCTTCCATTTGCTGGTCCAGCACTTCCTGGTAAGATTGCCGGAGCAGAAGATTGCCGGGATCATATTCACTGAAAACATTAAACAACAATGAAGCGGATGATTGCAAATGCCTTGCTTTTTTCTTTTCTCCCGGTATACCCTGGAAAATAAGACCACCAATGACAGCCACATCCCTGAATTTCCTTTTGGCCATCTCAGTATTATTTACACTCCGCTGAATATCGTTTAGTAAATCTTCCGGGGAAAACAGGTCATACACATTGGTGTCATCTACTGGTATAGGTTGATCGCTCAGCAGCTCAAACCCGTAATCATTCATAGCAAAAGAAAATGTTATAGACCTGGTACGACTGATCCTATAGGCAAGAATAGCTGCCATCGCTTCATGTACCAGCCTTCCTTCAAATGGATACACGAAAAGGTGGAAACCGTCTTTAGTCTCGATTTGCTCAATTAATAACTCATTTTCTTTGGGTACATGTGAAAGTTGCCTTTGCAAATCAAAAAGTGGTTTTAATATTTCCAGCTCCTCAACTTGTGGCCGCTGTTTTGTCGCCATTTGGTTCAATGTTGCTCTTAATTTCTTACCCATGTTGGCACTTAAGGGCATCCGTCCACCAACCCAGCTTGGGATGATAGATTTCTTTTTAGTTGATTTCCTGACCAATGCTGTCATGTCTTTTATCATGACAAATTCCAGATTTCTTCCTGCCAGGGTAAACACATCTCCGGGCTCAAGCCTGGAAATGAAATATTCTTCAATCACACCGATATAACCTCCGCCCAGGAATTTTACTTTAAGCATAGCGTCGCTGACAATGGTTCCAATATGCATGCGATGCCGCATAGCTACTTTCCGGCTTTTTATTTTGTAAATACCATCTTCAATTTCCACTTTTTTAAAATCATCGTATTGGTGCATAGCATTGCCACCTTCGGTAATAAAATGCAATATCTGTTCCCATTCTTCTTGAGTCAAATTCTGGTAGCAATGAGTGGAAGTGATTTCTTTAAATATTTTATCAGCAATAAAACCGTCTGAAATAGCAATAGTATTAAGATATTGAAGTAACACGTCATAGCAAAGCATCATCGGGTCCCGGCTTTCGATCATATTTTCTTTAACTGCCGACTTGAGTGCTGCTGCTTCTATCAATTCAAGAGAATGTGTGGGAAGAAAATAGATTTTACTTGTTGCATCAGGACTATGGCCGCTCCGGCCTGCCCGCTGAAGAAACCTGGCGACTCCTTTGGGAGAGCCAACCTGAATAACTGTTTCCACAGGACGAAAATCAACGCCTAAATCCAGGCTTGCCGTACAAACGACAGCTTTAAGGTTTCCGTTATGTAGGTTGTCTTCTATCCATGTTCTTAATTCCATATCAATAGAACTGTGGTGCAGTGCAATTAAGCCTGCAAGGTCAGGACAGACATTTAATAATGTCTGGTACCATGTTTCACTCATCCCTCTTGTATTGATAAAAATGAGTGTAGTGCGGCTTTGCTGAATAATGGGGATTATTTTATCTGCCAGTTTAATTCCCAGGTGCCCTGCCCAGGGAAATTTTTCGATCTCGTCTGGAAAAACAGACTCAATCTCAAGTTCCTTCTTAACAGTTGCCCTTACTATTGTTCCGGTTTTATTTAATGGATACAGAAGAACCTCTTTGGCTTCTTCAAGGTTGCCAATAGTAGCAGATATTCCCCATACAGAGGGTCTTGTATTTGCCCAATCCCATTGGCTGTTGACCATTCTTGATACAGCCAACTCAACTTGTACTCCCCGTTTACTACCCAGTAACTCATGCCATTCATCAACGGCAATTATTTTTAATGTCCTGAATTTTTCCGGGTATCCTATTTGCGCCAGCAATAAGTGTAAACTTTCAGGAGTAATAATTAGCACTTCAGGAATTTGCTTTTTTTGCTTATTTCTCTCTGCAACAGATGTGTCACCGTTTCTTATTCCTATTTTCCATTTCATGCCAAGTTCCTGAATCACTTCTTCCATTGCCCTGCCAATATCTTTCGCCAAAGCCCTTAGAGGCGTAATCCATAAAAGCTGAAGACCAGTATTACTTTTAGTGGTATATGATTCCGGATAGTGATTGATAAAATCAATTATTGCACCCAGGAATACAGAGTACGTTTTACCACAGCCAGTCGGAGCATTTACAAGACCACTTTCCTTTTTAATTATTTTTTCCCATGTTTGCTCCTGGAATAAAAAAGGCCTGAAACCTTTTGTTTCAAGCCAACTTGTAATAATAGTATATCCTTTAGATTGCCGCACTGCCACTACCGGAATTGAGACACAAGATTATGAATAAATTAATTAACAGATTTTATAATCCCATCCTGCCACTTAAGAAAATAAAGTTTTTTATTTTCAAAGTAATCTAATGTCATGCTCTGCTTATTGAGTACCGGCTGTATATCAAATTCCCTGAAAATATTGTATTCCTTTCTTGTAAGGTTAGAGGCAATGTCTGATTTGTATTGCATCAATAATTTGCCAAAGCGCCAAACAGTTTCGTATCCTCTCATTACCATATCACTTGGGCGGGCATACATTTTTGTACTGAAATAATCAGTAATGCTCATGCTGACCTTATCAGTTCTGGGATTATAAAAAGGAGTGCTGTATATGATTTCAATGCCTTTGTACTCAGGTTTTGTGAAGTCTTTTATAGCATCCCATGTGGGCATGCCCATTACAGCAGCTTTGTATTTTTGTTTTTTTAGTACAGCAAGTTGTAATGCCAGTCTTTTACCAAAATTTTCATCCAGGCTTCCTGCGACGCATAATGTTTGATTAGTTGTATCTAAATAGGGCGTTAACTGATTTACAGTAAAACTATCCGTCAGATCAACATATTTTAGTTTCAGTGGTATAGATAGAGTGTTTTTCCCAAATTCATCAAAATACATTTTAATTCTATCTTCTAATTGTCCCTTTTTACGAAAAACAATTATCGGATTTAAAGAATAATATTTCTGTATATGCCTGTAAATACCTTCACATTGGGTTTTAAGAGTGGAATTCAGCATTACAAAAAAGGGGTTGCTTGTTACTCCCCCGTCATTAGGAAGATTTACATTAATTACAGGTACATTTTTCTGTAAGCCCGCATCTGCAAATGTTTTTACTTCTGCACCCGAACAATAGGCTATAATTAACTCAACATTTTCTAGTTCAGGTTTACCTAACTGCTGAGTTACTGTCTCAGTAGCAGATCGGGTATCAAATACATGTATTTCAAGATTAGCTTTTTCTTTGTTCAAAGAATCCAGAGCCAGCTGAGCTCCTTCGTAGAACTCTAATCCGGGATTGATGAATTTCGGAAAAACATTTTTTGCATAGCGATATTCATTTGCTCCGTCAAATGCTGAATCAAGATATAAAGGAACAAAAATGGCAATCTTATGTTTAGTTAGGGAGTCCTGTGCTTTCAGGTCCTGAAAAATGGCAAGTAAGACAAGAGAAGCGAAAAAATAAATTCTCATAGATATATGTTTAACAAATACTGGCTATTCCCATTCGATTGTTGCAGGCGGCTTACTGCTGATATCATATACCACCCGGTTAATACCTCTTACATTATTAATGATCTCATTGGAAATATTGGCTAAAAAATCATAGGGTAAATGAGCCCAGTCAGCTGTCATACCATCTACACTGGTTACAGCCCTCAATGCTACTGTATATTCATACGTTCTTTCATCGCCCATTACCCCAACGCTTTTTACCGGGAGTAAGATAGCGCCAGCCTGCCAAACCGTTGCATACAAATTGTTATCCTTCAGTGCTTTTATATATAAATGATCGGCTTCCTGCAACAACTGTACCTTTTCTTCAGTGATTTCTCCCAATATCCGTATAGCGAGTCCGGGTCCGGGAAAGGGATGACGGTCAATCATATCTGCGGGTATCCCCAATTCACGGCCTACTTTTCTTACTTCATCTTTAAACAGTGAACGTAATGGCTCCACCAATTCCAGGTGAAGATGGTCAGGCAGGCCACCAACATTATGGTGAGATTTTATAGTAACAGATGGGCCATGTACTGACACACTTTCAATCACATCAGGATAAATAGTTCCTTGTCCAAGCAAACCAATTCCATCAACCTTATTTGCTTCTTCCTGGAATATGTCAATAAATGAACTGCCAATGATCTTTCTTTTGGTCTCGGGGTCTGTTTTACCTGCCAGTTTGGTGTAAAAATGTTCTTTCGCATCAACACCCTTTACATTCAGGCCAAGCTGGTCATACATTTTGAGTACTGATTCAAATTCATTTTTCCTGAGCACCCCGTTATCGACAAATATTCCATATAGCCTGTCGCCAATAGCTTTATGTATGAGTGTGGCAGCGACTGTGGAATCAACACCTCCGCTCAACGCCATAATCACTTTTCTGTCACCAATTTGGGTTTTTAAAGAAGCCACGGTATCAGTTATAAAATGGGCGGGAGTCCAGTCCTGGCTGCAACCACAGATATTTACAAGGAAGTTTTTTAGAATTTTCTTTCCTTCCTTTGAATGATACACTTCCGGGTGAAATTGAACACCGTATAGTGGGTTTGAATCGCTTCCATTTTTTTTAAAAGCAGCAACAGGAATACTCTCCGTGTTGGCTAACAACTCAAATCCGGCAGGTAGCTCTTTTATTGTATCACTATGGCTCATCCATACCTGGCTTTGAGGAGATACATCCCTAAGTAATATATCTTCTTTTTTTCGTTGTAAAATTGCCCTGCCATATTCTCTTTTATTACTTTTTGCCACAATACCACCAAAACGTTTTGCCGTCAGTTGGGCTCCATAACATACCCCTAATACAGGAACTTTGGTGATAAACTGTTGCACATTCACATCAGGGGCATGCTCTTCATTGACTGAAAAGGGAGATCCGGAAAGGATAATGCCTTTCAGGCCGGGTTCGAATTCAAAATGCTTATGGTAAGGGATTATTTCACAATAAACGCTGGCTTCTCTCACAGCACGGGCAATCAGTTGGGTGTATTGGGAGCCAAAATCGAGGATGAGTATCTTTTCCGTCATGATGCTGCGAAGGTAAAGAAAACCGGGTGAGGTTAAGGGAGTAGCTGACACCTGAATTAACTGAATTCCTGGTCCTTTATGTAACCCCTTTTTATCAGGAGCGTCAAAGTTTAAGAAAACCGGCTAAAGCTTGGTAATTTTAGTATCTCAAACTATAACAATATGAAACGTATATTTATTTTGGCAGTTTTTTCTGTGCTGTTCTTCAGTTCTTGCAGGGAGGTATTCGGTAAGAGGATCCGGGGAAATGGAACAATAAAAACAGAGAATCGTTCGGCAGGTCAGTTTGAAGGGGTACATGTCAGTGGCTCAATAGACGTATATGTGCGGCAAGACTCTGTAGCATCAATTAGAGTGGAAGCAGATGAAAATTTGCAGGAATATATAATAATTGAAAATGATGGTGGTATGCTGGAGATTCACCAAAAGAGTGGTATCAATTTAAAGCCTTCCAGGGCCATAAAAGTGTTTGTTAGCAGCCCTGTTTTCACGCATTTTAAAGCTTCCGGGGCTTGTGATATTTTCGGTGAAAGCAAAATAACCAGTACTGAAGAAATTTCAATCGATCTGACCGGGGCCAGTGATATAAAAATGGAGTTAAAGGCGCCAAAAATTGATGCTAATGTGTCGGGGGCAGGAACAATTTCTCTAAGAGGCGAAACGAGGGATTTTTTGGCGGATGGATCAGGTAGTACGGATATTAAATGTTTTGATCTGCTTGCAGAGAATGTTGACGTAGAAATATCAGGTGCCGGAGATGCTGAAGTATTTGCCAGCTTAAAATTAGATGTTCGGGTAACAGGTGCAGCAGATGTTAAGTATAAAGGGAATGCTACAGTTAATCAAAAAGTCAGCGGGGCAGGCAGCGTTAAGAAAGTACAATAATATTTTAAACGGACAGCGGTTTATACTTGTCGTAAAAATACTTCTTCTTAGCTTCAGAAAATAAAGTTTGGGGTCAGGTGTGCCTATATTTTGTCCTATGAAATATTAAAATTATTTTGTGGCTTATCTATGAAAAGGAGAACTTTCATCTTGGCTGCCGCTGCCACTGCGGTAGTTGCAACAGTCCCTATAGTTTATTTCAGCCGGCGAAATAGAAAATCATACCATCCACTGGTGATGCCGGAAATTCTTGGGCAGTTTTGTGACGAGGCTGAAATCCGGTTAATAGGGGATCGCTACAGGAGCAGGGTAAAAGGAGAGGATGATAAGGATAAATTAACGGAGTTACTCTTAACTGACAATACAGGAAAGAAAGTTGATTCATCAGATAAATCTGCTGTAGCAGAGTTGCTGAATAAAAAAATACTGGAAGAATTTCGGGCTTATAAAACAATTGTGGAAAAGGGATGGATCATTACTATCACTGAGGCCCGGCAGTGTGCACTCTTTTCATTAACCACCTAGATTTAAAAAATATGCATATTGATGCAAGAGAACTGGACAATGGATCACTGATTGAAGGTGATATTTGTATTATTGGCGCTGGTGCTGCAGGAATAAGCATTGCTTTCGATTGGATTAACACTTCTCATAAAGTAATTCTGCTGGAAGGCGGAGGTTTTGAGTATGATGACCAGGTACAGGAGCTCTATAATGGAAAACTGACAGGGCAGAATTATTATCCAATGAAATCAAGCCGGCTTCATTATTTCGGAGGAAGTAGTATGCACTGGGGAGGGATGTGTTCAACATTTGATGATATCGACTTTGAAGTAAGGGATTGGGTAGAACATAGTGGTTGGCCCATTAAGAAAGATGCCATAGCTACTTTTTATCCTGCGGCGCATAATATACTGGACCTTGGAATTTATGAATGGGATGTCAATTATTGGATGAAGCAGGACCCTAAATGCATTCCATTGCCATTGGACCCCAAAATAGTCTGGAACAAGATGTGGCACTTCAGCCCTCCGACGAGATTTGGCACCAAATACCGCGATGTTATCGTTAATGCGAAAAACATTCACTTGTATACCTATGCTAATGTTGTTGATATAAAGGCAACAGACAATATATCGTCAATTAATAGTGTTACGGTTAAGAACTATGCCGGAAAGGAACATACTGTCAAAGCAAAGTATTTTATTCTGGCCTGCTGTGCTATCCAGAATTCAAGATTATTATTAGCTTCTAATAAACAGGCACCGGCCGGTTTAGGGAATGATAATGACCTGGTGGGCCGGTATTTTATGGAGCATCCGGAGTTAAAGACAGGCGAACTATGGCTTAATTATTCCGATGAATTGAAACTGTACCAATTTGAAAAAGTAAGGGCAGAACTTGCTGTTTTTCCTGAAGTACAGAAGGAGTTGAAAATATTGAACGGAACAATTTCATTGAATCCGCTACCATTGGCCAGGAAGGTACAATCTAATGTCAGGACATGGAATGAAGAAGATCCTCGCAAAAGTCTGAAGAAGAATCAGAATGATTATGGTGATGCGTACAAGAAAAGTTTTTTTCAACGGGTAATAGACCGCTTTTCGCCCAAAAAAGAAGAAAAAATATTTCAATCTTTTGAGTTGTATACAAGAATCGAACAGGCTCCCAATCCCTCATCCCGTGTGGAGCTTAGTAATGAGAAGGATTCGCTTGGAGTTCCCCGGGCAAATTTGCGTTGGGCAATGTTACCTATTGATAAGAGAACCGTCAGAAAGTTGAATGAGCTGATAGGTCAACTGGTGGGGGCAGCCGGTATTGGTCGGGTTAAATTGTATGATTTTCTGTTAGATGAGAATGATACTTCTATGCCTGATTTCACAAGCGGGGGATGGCATCATATGGGTACAACCAGGATAAGCGAAGACCCGAAGAAAGGAGTCGTTGATGCAAATTGCAAGATGCATGGAATTGACAATTTATATATTGCCGGATCTTCATGCTTTACTACGGGAGGGGCTATTAATCCAACTCTCACAGTCGTAGCCATTTCTTTACGACTTTCGGATCATATAAAAGCGAAAATGAAAGTTTAGGGTTAGTTCCTTACCAGTTTACGTTTTATGGAATTGATCTGCCTGCAGAAGCTTCCCATAACATAAACCATTCTTCTGTTTCAAGTTGAAGTTCTTTGGATTGTATTGCTGAGATGAGACGTTCTGTCTTAGATGTACCAAGCACAGGAATTATTCCCGAAGGGTGCTTCCTGAGAAAAGCCAATAGAATATCTTCAAAGCTTGATTTATATTTCAGCCTTAACAAATTAACCGCCGCTTGTATTCTCATATTTTTTTCAGACGAAAAATCAGTAAGTAAAGAGCCACCGCCAAGAGGGCTCCAGGCCATAGGCAGAATGTTATCATGTATACATTGATCAAGCTGGCCATTATGAAACGGATCAAGATGCAGCAGAGATATTTCAATCTGGTTTATTTCGACAGGATAATACTTATTAAGCAGGTTTGTCTGAGAAGGAGTAAAGTTTGAAACACCAAAATGTAACGCCTTACCCTGTTGTTTTAACCTGGTAAATGCTTCAGCAATTTCTTCGGGATTCATGAGTGGATCCGGCCGGTGAATCAGAAATACGTCGATATAATCAGTGCATAGGCAGGTTAGTGACCTTTCCACGCATTGTATGATATACTGGCTTCTTGTATCATACGATTTCATTTTATTCGCAGGCCTTCCTGCAACGGGCATCTTAATACCACATTTTGTAATTAGCTGTATTTTTTTCCTGATAGAAGGTTGTTGGTTTAATGCAGTTCCGAATTCTTCTTCAGTTGTATAATCGCCATAAATATCGGCATGATCGAAACTGGTTATTTCGTTATCAATACAAGCAGCAATAATATCAGCAAACTGCCTTGTTGTAAATCGGGCACCCCATTGTCCCCATTTCATACATCCGGCTACTATTGGGGACAGTTGTAATTTGTTTTTCATATTCTGAAAATAAAAAAAGTCCGGCTCTTTCGAACCAGACTTATTAAAGCTTCGTGATCCCGATAGCTATCGGGACGTTATTAATTGATATTAATAATCGTTATTGTATCCACCACGGTCACGGTTGTAACCACCGCCGCCGCCTTTCTTGTAGCCGCCGCCGCCACCACCTTTGTAGCCGCCGCCACCGCCACCACTGCCAAAGCTTCTTTTCTTGAAGCCACCGCCGCCACCGCCTTCCGGCTTAGGACGACTTTCATTGACAACAATGTTACGGCCATCAACTTCTGAACCATTCAGCGCAGCGATTGCTGCTTGTGCCTGGTCATCATTCGGCATTTCTACAAAGCCAAAGCCCTTGCTGCGATTAGTGAATTTGTCGGTAACAATCTTTGCAGACGCTACTTCGCCATGTGAAGCGAAAAGGTTAGATAAATCCTGATCTTTCAGGTTCCAACTGAGATTTCCTACGTAAATGTTCATTTTGAGAGGTTTTAAAAAAATAAAAGTGTCAACAGTAAACAGTACCCAATGAACATTCTACGGTTTTTCGAATCGTTCAGGACTTGTGAAACTGAAAGAGCACCAAAAGCAAGACAAAATAACGGATTTTTTCTTTAGATATTACCAAATTATTCTCTGTTTGGTATAGTGAATGCTAAAATCATTGATTTTTAACAATTTAGCGAACAAAGAGGCAAAAAAAATCCCCCGAAACGGGGGACTTTTAAAAAAATATCAGCTGCTTATTCTGCTACTACTTCAAACTCGACTTCTGTTGATTTACCATTGCCAAAATCAATAACAGCTTTATAAGATCCCAGTTCTTTTACATCTTCCGGGATACTCATTTTTTTACGATCAATATCATATCCTTTTTGCTCACGGATGGCACGGCTTAATTGAAGAGAAGTTATGCTGCCAAAAATCTTACCACTTGTACCTGTTTTCGCACCCAATTTGATAGGTGCTTCATTCAGCTTAGCGATTACACTATTGATTTCAGCCAGCATTTTTTCTTCTTTCTTACGCACCTGTTTCATTCTTTCTTCCAGTTGCTTTTTATTACTGGGATTATTCTCAACAGCCAGTTGACGGGGTAATAAGTAATTGCGGGCATATCCGTTTTTTACTTTTACCACCTCGTTCACAGCACCGAGATTATCTACATCTTGAATTAATATTACTTCCATTGTTTTCTTTTTGTTCACCAACCCAGTCGTTGTTTTATTCAGACTGTCTTTCCCGTTAGCCGGGAAGTTAGGGTGAGGTTATTTTAAAAGATCTGTTACATAAGGCAATAATGCCATCTGACGGGCTTTTTTCACTGCATCTGAAACTTTGCGCTGATATTTCAGGCTGTTTCCAGAAAGGCGACGGGGTAATAATTTACCCTGCTCATTCAGAAATTTTTTCAGGAACTCTACATCTTTATAGTCGATGTAACGTATGCCATACTTTTTAAAACGACAGAATTTCTTAACTCTTTTGTCGCTTTTAATGGCGGTCAGGTATTTAATTTCATTTTTTGCCATGATATTAAGCCTCCACTGCTTTTTCGGTTCCTGTTTTTACACCACTTCTCTTTTTGGCATTGTACTCGACGGCGTATTTATCGAGTTTAGTGCATAGATGACGGAGAACACTCTCGTCACGCAGAAGCTGAATCTTCAGTTTCTCATTGAAATCAGCGTTTGCTGTGTACTCCATTACCCAATAAAGACCAGTGGTCTTTTTCTGGATCGGGTAAGCAAGTGATTTCAATCCCCAGGGGTTTTCAGCTATGATAGATCCACCGGCATCGGTTACAAGCTTTGCATATTTCTTTTGCTCAGCTTTAAATTCATCATCGCTCAAAACAGGGGTAAAAATCACCATCAATTCGTAATTGTTCATTTACCTGTTTTTTAATTTAAAAATTCGATTTATCCCATCGGACATTGATCATTCGATCAAAGAATCTGCGAATACAGATTTGGGGCGGCAAAGATAGGAGTTTATGCCGATAAAGAAAGCTTTCTTTTGAGTGCTTTTTTTGCCTTACATAGGATAAGTAGAAGGTAATAATAAATTGATTATCAGAATTATTTATCTAAAAACCTTTTTTCCCGTCTTTAATTTCCTTTAGGAAAATAAGGTAGGTAGGGAAATGGTCACTGTAACCACCCCGGTATGTATTACCATCCCATGTACGCATAGGATATCCTTTGTACCGGCCTTTATTTTCCACCAGGTACTCTTTATTGAAAATATGTTGCTGGTAAAAGAAGAAACCATTTTGATCTTTATTAAGCCAGGCATAGGAAATCAGAATCTGGTCAAAAAGCCCCCAGGCATCCTGGTACGCCAGTGTACCGATTCCCTTTTTATACAGATCCATCCAGGGATTATACATCCCCCCAGTTCTTACATCTCTTTCTTTTCCCTTTGCTTTAATGATACCCTCCACACTTTCATTGTTTGGGTCATCATTCAGGTCTCCCATTACAACTATCTTGGCATTGGGTTCCAGCCTGGCAATAGAGTCCATATGATTCCTGCAAACCTGGGCTGCAGCATTTCTAGCCGGAGCACTTCGTGCCTCTCCTCCGCTTCGGCTGGGCCAGTGATTGACATATATGTGAATCGTTTCACCGCCTAATTTGCCCTTTACCCATAATATATCACGGGTAAAGTAAGCATCTTTTGAACCTCCCGGAAGCTGAACAAACAATTTATCACTCGCTTCCACGGTAAAATATTTAGGATTATATAGCAATCCAACATCTACTCCACGGATATCCCTGGAATCATAATGAACAATTTTATAATTCCTTTTGGCTATGAGCGGTTGTTTCACCAGGTCATTTAAAACAGTATCGTTTTCTACCTCTGCCACACCCAAAATTGCCGGGCCGTCTGCATTTATTTCTGCCCCTATCTGGGAAATTACGGTTGCGAGTTTTCCCAATTTGTCAAAATAAATGGCCGTATTATAATTTCTAACCCCTTTAGGCAGAAACTCTTCATCATTAGTGAGGGTGTTGTCAACCGTATCGTAGAGATTTTCAAGGTTATAAAAGGCAACGATGGCGGCTTTATAATCCTTTTTTTGGGCAATCGCCGCAGTCACTGAAACCGAAAGAAGTATAATTACGATTATTCTTTTCATAAATTAAAAGCAGGACGCAAACATACTGAAACAAAAGACGCCGGCAAGCTGTAAAAAGAGGCAAAGCATTAATAAAACATTATGTGTCTATCTTTTTTAGAACGGAAGGTACATCCTCATTAATTTTGCCGTCTTGTTTAAAAAAATAATCATGCTTAAAACCAAACTGCTACTGCTGCTATTGTGTGCCGGATTGGTAACGACAGCGCAGGTTGATTCCACAGCCAAAAAAGACACAGCTATCATTGATGATTTGAAGGACGGAGTATTAGATAATATTCCTACTGTATCATTGGATGAGAACGATTTAGGTGATGGGGGTAATCAAAACATCTCATCCCTTCTTACAGCGGGCAGAGATCCTTTTTATTCTGCTGCCTCTTTTAATTTCAGCGCTGTTCGTTTCCGTATCCGCGGATATGATAACGATCATTTCAGCACTTTCATGAACGGTATTCCCATGGATAACCTGGATAATGGATTTACTCCATTCGGACTGTGGGGTGGCCTGAATGATGTGATGCGCAACAGGGATATATCCTGGGGGCTTCGTTATAATACTTTCACGTTTGGTGATATTGGAGGGAATACAAATATTGATTCCCGGGCCAGCAGGCAGAGGGCACAGACAAGTATTGGCTATGCAGCGGCCAACAGAAATTATAATAACAGGATAATGATCACCCATTCGACCGGCTTAAGTAAAAAAGGATGGGCATTTACATTTAGTGGCAGCCGTCGCTGGGCAGAGGAAGGATATGTTCCGGGAACCTATTATAACGGCTGGGGTTATTTTGCCGCTGTTGACAAGCGCATAGGTCAAAATCATTTACTTTCTTTTACTGCATTTGGTGCTCCAACAGAGAACGGCCGCCAGGGTGCTGCAGTACAGGAAATGCTTGATCTGGCAGGTACCAATTACTATAATCCCAACTGGGGTTATCAGAATGGCCAAAAGAGAAATGCCAGTGTTGGTAAAACACACCAGCCAGTTGCGATTCTTACTCATGATTTCCGGATCAATAATAATACTACTCTTACAACGGCGCTTGGTTATTCTTTTGGTGACAGAAGTGTTACTGCTCTTGACTGGTATAATGCAGCCGACCCAAGGCCTGACTATTATCGCTACCTGCCCAGTTATATTTCTATCTGGGCCAGCGCACCCGATCCGGTGCAGGGACAAATATTATATGATCTGATGAAGGATGATATCAATACCCGTCAGATTAACTGGCAGCGGTTATATGATGTGAACCGGGCCAGCTTTGCCACTATCAATGATGCAAATGGCATTGCCGGTAACGCTGTAAGCGGCCTCCGTTCACGGTATATTATTGAAGAAAGGATCATTAATACCACCCGTTTCAATGCCAACTCTGTATTGAATACTAAGTTTGGCGATCATATTGATTTTACTGCAGGTGCTTCTTATCAGCAGCAGAACAATCACTACTATAAAAAAGTAGATGATCTGCTCGGCGGCGAATTTTATGTGAATGTGAACCAATTTGCCGAAAGAGATTTTCCTGTAGATAATATCGCTAACCAGTTTGACCTGGATGTACCTAACCGTATTTTGAAAGAGGGTGACAAGTTTGGTTACGATTATAATATCAATATCTCAAGGATAGCTGCCTGGGCACAGGGTGTTTTCAAATTCAATAAAGTTGATTTCTTCCTGGCAGGCTCTGTTTCACTCACCGAATTTTACAGAGAAGGAAATACAAGAAATGGCCTTTTCCCGGATAATTCAAAAGGAAAAGGCACCGTAAACGAGTTTACCAACTATGCTGGTAAAGGCGGAATTACGTACAAAATTGATGGCCGTAATTATATTTTCGCAAACGGCTCCTACCAGACCAGAGCACCTTATTTTGAAAATGTATATATCTCACCCCGCACAAGAAACAGCCAGCAGGATATTGTAACGAGTGAAACCATTCAGACTGCTGAAGCAGGATATATCATGAATGCGCCGAAATTCAAAATAAGACTTGGGGGTTATTATACCCGTTTCGAAGATGGGATGGATGTAATGTCTTTCTATCATGATACCTACCAGAACTTTGTAAATTATGCTATCAATGGTATTGATAAACTTCATTTTGGCGGTGAATTTGGTATGGAGGCTAAAATAACACCAACAATCACTATCAATGCTGCTGCCGCAATAGGCCGTTATTATTACGACAGCAAGCAGAATGCAGTCATCACTGTAGATAACAGCGCATCTATACTTGGCAAACAGGTTGTATATGCTGAAAATTTCAGAGTTCCTTCCACACCAATGGAAGCATATAGTTTTGGAGCTACTTACCGTTCGCCAAAATTCTGGTTTATCAGCCTGACAGGTAATTATTTTGACCAGTCTTATCTTAGTATGAATCCGCTGCGACGCACCTGGGATGCATTACAGTTTGTGGTTCCAAAGAGCGATGCATATAATGAGATATTTAATCAGACCAAATTTGATGCTCAATACACGGTAGACTTCTTTGGTGGTTATTCGATAAAAATGCCAAAACATTTCGAAATTGATAAAAAACCAACTTTCCTGGTATTTAACCTTGGTGTTAATAACATCCTAAACAATAAGGATATTGTTACAGGAGGATTTGAACAACTTCGGTACGATGCACAAACAGCTGCTTCTGATCCTGTCAGTGCAGGCAAATTCCCTCCTAAGTTTTATTATGCTTATGGGCTGAACTTTTTTGCCAGTATGACACTCAGGTTTTAATTCTTTATTAATTGTAATAAAAAAAATTATATGCGATTTAGTAAGATAAAACAATTCACTACTGCACTTTTTGTTTTGCTTATGACAAATGTGTTGTTTGTTTCTTGCGACAAGCAGCCTGTTGGCCCTACCGGACCGGATCCGCTTGGCCCTGGCGATTATATGACCTTCTCAGCTTTCAGAGCTTTATACCCGGGGAGCGGTGATTATTTATTTCCAACCGGTACCAAGCATATCAGAGGTATTGTTATTTCCAATAATACCAATGAAGCTTCTGGTAGTTATCGTCTGCAGGATGAAAGTGGTGCCGGAATATACCTTTATACTGTAATCGGATCGCCTGTTTATCCAATGGGGGCTGTGCTGGATATTAATCCGTCAGGCGGGGGAAAGTTCACTTTGTATAATGGTGATCTTGAGTTGATGAGTGTGCCCCAGGCAAATATTGTACAGGTTAGCGGCACTATATCAATCGCCCCAAGGGTAGCAACTGTAGCCGACATAATTACTAATAAAAATACATGGGCTTCCTCATTGGTAAAGATCAACAATGTTACTTCTATTGTCCAGGCCTCTTCAAATTCAACTGGTGTGACTTACAATGTTACAGATGCCACCGGTACTTTATCAATGTTTATAAGGAACACATCCGGTATCACGGTAAATACAAGCGGCACTTCCGTTACAGGTTATGTTTCTATTTATAATACAACAACACAGGTCGGTATTCGTACCGCTGCAGACATTCAATAAACTAATACACAGAAACGCTGAAAAATATTTTTATGCAAATGAACAGAAAACATAATCAGATAAGCCTGGCAGGGATAATCATTGTTGCCAGCTTGTTTATTATATCCTGCGAAAGAAAATTTACAGATCCCCCACCATTGGGAGAGCCGGATGTGGTGGCCAATATCAGTATCAAGGATATAAAAACCCGTTATACATCAGGGGCGCCTGTGCTTATCACTGATGATGCAATTATAGAAGGCATAGTTTCATGTGATGATAAAAGTGGTAATTATTACCAGCAAATAGCTATACAGGATTCTACTGGCGGAGTATTGCTTCGTCTGGGAAGTTTTAACCTCTTTAACTATTACCCGGTTGGCCGTAAGGTATATGTAAAGTTGAAAGGTTTGTATCTTGGTCAGTACAACGGTACTTTGCAGTTTGGCGGGGGCATTGACTCCGCTTATATCAGCCAGGGAGGTGTTACATTGCTGGCTGCTAACCTGATCGATAAACATATTATAAAAGGGGCACTTAATCAGCCTCTGATTCCTAAAGTGGTTACAGTATCTCAGCTTACCACCAGCCTGCAGGACAGGTATGTAAGTACATTGATTAAGTTAGTAGGATATGAGTTTGCTTCTTCTGAGAGATCAAAAAATTACGCAGATGATGCCCAGTCGGGTAACAGGATTTTACAGAATTGTTCCAACCTGACATCAAACAGGATAACATTGCGTACCAGCAATTATTGCAATTTTGCCACATTGCCCGTAGCCCAGGGCAATGGCGAGATCATTGCAGTGTATTCATTTTTCGGGTCAACAAAGCAGCTTACAATAAGAGATACAACTGATGTCAGATTTATCAATCCCCGTTGCCCTACTGCCAGCGGAAACGGACAAATAAACCTGACAACTTCACCCATTACTTTTAGTTTTGATAACCTTGGTACAGCCGGATTGCCAGCCGGAGTATATGTAAAAGAAGGGGCTTCAAATTCTTATATTGGTAACGAAGGGTTTGTTTACCAGTCTAATTTTAACAACGGTACTCCATGGAACCAGACCTCTGCCGGGTTTAAGAATTTTGCATCAGCGACAGGTCTTGATTCCACTGCATCTACAGCTGTACAAACAGCTGCCACCAACAGGGCTCTTGGCTACAGGCAAACAGGATCTTTTGGTGATCCTGGAGCAGCTTTTGCTTTCTTGCTGGCCAATACTGCTGGTAAGTCTAACCTGAATCTGGAGTTTAAATTGCAATCATTAGATGCACCGGTTACGCAAAACCGAACTACAACCTGGCGGGTAGATTATGCAACGGGTTTAAATCCCGCTTTCTTCTCTACAGTTACTACAAGCCCGGATACCATAACTACTAAGAATGGAAGATTTTTAAACAATACTGTAACTGTAAATTTTGGTAACCTGTTGAATAATATTAACCAGCCAGTATGGATTCGTATTGTAACACTAACAGCAACATCAGGCGGTGGTAACAGGCCTTCAACAGGTGTAGATGATGTGAAATTCAGCTGGAACTAACTATGTAAAGAATAGAAACAATTTGAACTATAAAAGTTATTGAATGAAAAAAATATTATTACTGATTGGCTTAACTACAGTTTTACTGAACAGCCAGGGACAGTTTTCGCATGAACCTTTCAGCTATACCCCTGACCCCACTAATGGAATCTATACTCAAAGCAGTGGTTCCTGGGTTAGAATTAACACAGGCGACTCTATTTTGGTTACCAGCGGGAGTCTCTCTTATCCGGGACTGCCAGTATCAACTGGTAATAAGATAGCTTTTGATGGAACGGGAAGTGATAATTACCGGATTTTTGGAACAGCAATTACAAGTGGCTCTGTTTATTATTCTTTTATTCTGAATCTGTCTGCATTAGGCAGTCTTACTACTACTGGCGGATACTTTACAGGGTTATTGCAGACTGCATCAACATCCGCATTCGGGGCAACAATAAGGACACGGCTAAGTACAACTGTTGGTAAATATAATATTGGAATCTCTACCAGAAGTAATTCTGCTGTGAGTTGGCTTGCTGCAGACCTGGATCCTGGAACTTCATATTTTGTTGTGGGGGCATATGATATTATCGCCGGCTCTGCTAATGACGTAGCTCGTATCTGGCTGAACACATCTGCTATTGGAAGTGCAGAGCCGGCTGCAGATGCTACAGCGGTCGCTGGAACCGACCTCGGTGCAGCAGGCATTGAGAGAATATTTATCAGGCAGGATAATGCTACAAATACGCCATTCGTAGAAATTGATGAAATTAGGGTTGGTACTACCTGGACATCAGTTACTCCAGGAGGAGCTGTTCCCACATTATCTATTTCGTCCCCTTTGCCTGTATTTGGTGACGTATGTATTAATACATCTGCCGGCCCCAATTCATTTACAATTACCGGTTCAAATCTTACTACAGCAGATGTTACAGTAGCTGCTTTAGCAGGATATACTTATTCAACAACTGCAGGAGGTACCTATACAACGACTTTAAATATCACACAACCCGGAGGCACTCTTAACCAACAGATATTTGTAAGATTTGACCCTCTTGCCGTGCAATCGTATAATGGCAATATTGCTGTAGCAGGAGGTGGTGTAACAATACCGGTGAATGCAGCAGCATCAGGTGCAGGTGTGAACACTATACCTTCACTTACTACGGGAAATGCAACGGCTATAACGCAAGTGTCAGCCACATTAGCTGGTACAATTACTGCCAATGGATGCACACCCGTAACTGCTTATGGTATTGAGTACAGTACTGTCAGCGGATTTCCTAATGGGTCCGGAACGCAGGTGGCTTCCACGAATATTGGGGGTGGAAATTATACTTCTGATATTACAGGTCTTACATTCGGTACTACTTATTATTACAAAGCGTATGCAACTAACGGAGGGGGTACAGGTTACGGAACTGAACAATCGTTCACAACTGCTACACCTAACCCTACAATTTCCACGACGCCGCTTACTGCTTTTGGCGATGTTTGCATTAATACAACTGCCGGTCCTAATTCATTTACAATATCCGGGGCAAATCTTACAACAGCTGATGTGACAGTAGGCCCGTTAGCTGGATTTACATACTCAACAACTGCCGGCGGTACTTATACAACATCTTTAACTCTTACACAACCAGGCGGAACGTTCTTGCAGGAAATATTTGTCAGGTTTAGTCCAACAGTTGTGCAATCATATAGTGGGGATATAGTTGTTGGCGGAGGAGGTGTTGCTGCACCTGTAAATGTGCCTGCATCAGGTGCTGGTGTAAATACTACAGCATCTGTTACTACAGGTAGTGCCAGTGCTATCACCACCACTACAGCAACACTTGCCGGATCTGTTACTGCTTCAGGATGTACGGCTGTTTCTGCGTATGGTATAGAGTATAGCACAATCAATGGTTTCGTAAACGGAACCGGTACACAGGTTGCGTCAGGCAATATTTCAGGCGGGAACTTTACTTCGGCGCTTAGTGGTTTAACCGCCAGTACAACCTATTACTATAAGGCTTATGCTACTAATGCAGGAGGAACTGCCTATGGTGCCCAGCAATCATTTACTACAGCAGCTCCGCCGCCTCCTGCAATTACTGTTACCGGTTTAAATCCGTTTGGAAGTATTTGTATAAACGCTACAGCAGGACCGGAGTCTTTTACTATCAACGGAGTGAATCTGACGGCGCCCAATATCAACGTAGGTCCACTAGCAGGATATAGTTTTGATACTATTGCTACAGGACCTTATTCTGCATCATTGAGTATTCCGCATCCGTTGGGAACATTCAGTAAAACTGTTTATGTAAAATTTAACCCAACACTGGTTCAATCATATAACGGCAATATACCAGTTACAGGCGGAGGAACTACAACTGCGGCAAATGTAGCAGCAGTTGGCAGTGGAGTTAACACACTTGCTACTGTAATTACGGGTGCTGCAAGCACCCTGACCACACAATCGGCAACACTGGCCGGTTCTGTTTCCAGTAATGGTTGTTCTAATGTAACAGTTTATGGTATTGAATACAGCAGTATAAGCGGATTTGCAAATGGTTCCGGAACACAAGTAGCTTCTTCAAATATTGCCGGAGGTAATTTCTCAGTATCATTATCTGGTCTTGTGCAAGGAGCAACATACTATTACAAAGCATATGCTATCAATAATGGTGGTATTTCCTATGGCCTTCAGCAATCGTTTACTGTATTATCCATTAAAGATGGATTCAGTTTATATCCAAATCCTGTTGACAGGGGAACTGATATCAGGATCACCATGACAGGTATAACACCAGGCTATTATGGTCTTTTATTATTCAATAGTGGGGGACAACTGGTGTACCAGCGAAATATGAATATACAATCAAACTTTATTAACCAGACATTTACTGTTCCGGCCACTTTGCAAAAAGGCATATACAGGGCTAATCTTACAAATCACCTGGAAATAATCGGAACAATTACAATTCTTGTACAGTAATCAGTCACAGTAAGAAACTTGTTTAAAAGCCCCGTTAAAATAACGGGGCTTTTAAATAGAGTAAATTTTATGTTATAAGTGGGATAGTTTAATTACTGTCCTGTACTGTTTTGTTTCTAGTTGCAGGAAATAAATTCCCCTGGGAATATTCGGGAAAGAAGGCTGTACTGTTGAGCCGGCTGTCATCATACCGACTGATTGAGAACTGATCACCTGTCCCTGCATGTTTATCAATCTAAGCTGAAGATTGGTTACCGCTTTTGTAGCTGTAAGGGTAATAGTTTGAGAAAAAGGATTGGGCGAAACCTTTATGCCAAATTCTGTTGGATTCACCACCGGAAGGCCGGTAATAATGCCAGCGAGGCTGAATTTTGAAAAAACAGGATAGTGGTCTGAGGTATTATGGGCTGTAACATAATCAGGCACTACTGTTGTTACATCTATTCTGATTTGTGCAGAGTTGAGTACATAATATGCCGTGACTTCATTGGAAATCGCATGATTGTCTATAACGTTTGGAAAATTGATCATGCTCGTCTGACCAGCTTGTCCGAGTGGGAGGGTGATAGATTTGTAATGATCGGCATCTGTTGAGTCTGCAACAATCGGTTGATATGATGTTTGTGGCCCTGAGCCGGTAGATATTGTTTGTACCAATGCATCGTTATAATCTCCTATGATAAGAACATTCGCTGTGGAAAATGAAGCATCAAGGGTATCTTTTAATTCCTGTGCTCCGGCGAGCCGTCTGTTATAGTCTGAAGCAGTAGATCCTGCTTTGCCATGTACCAGGATAAAATTGACAGTTTTTGTGATACCATTAATGGTAACATCTGCTCTCATCAGGAAGGGAAGTCTGCCATTTGCCCAGTTAAAAATTGCAGTTGAGCTGTTGAGCATCATACCCCTGGTGGCTATATTGCTGAAAATATCTTTTTTATATAAAAAAGCAAGTTTCTGGCTTTGTCTCCACCCGTTGGTACCAATGGGTCCATCCGTGCTATAAGGAGCTATTATATATTCAAAGTTGGTACCTAAAGAATCTCTGAGTTTTCGAAGACGCATAGTATCCACTATCTCTACAAGGCCGTATATATCAGCATCGAAGTAGCGCATTATTTTTTTGGCATTTACTTCCTGGAGATCTTTATCTGTCGGTCCGCTATTGAAAGGGGCACCAAAAAATTCCAGGTTCCAGCTCACCACATCGAGTGTACTGGTGCTGCTTTGGGCCTTTGATTCATCCATTATCACAGAAAAAATCACAAAAAATAGGAGAGGTAGATTTTTTTTCATATTCCTGGTTTCAACGGCAAATGTATGATAGAAAAACAAGGGAACACAACTGTCAGCAACGAAAGAAATGTTACGGTTGGGCAGGCCGGAAGTCTATTACTCTTAATTGAAGAGATTTGGTATCATTCCATTCATTTTCATCGATGGTAAATACAATGTCAACCCGTTGTTGCTGTTCCAGTAGATGAAATTTCCGGGCCATGCCAAAACCAATACCGGTCATCGTTACATTTTCTTCACGAAGTGAAAATCGTATATGCTCTTCTTTGACAATTTTTGAATACCCGCTGTTGACCACATTCCTAGTCATAAAAACAGGACGAAGATTTTCAGGACCGTATGGTTCCATTTGGGAAATGATATCATAAAAAGATTGCCGTATGTCTTTAAATGATATTTCTGCATCTATAATAATTTCAGGAACCAGTAATTCCGGTTGAATAGTTGATGATACAATCTCTTCAAATTTTTCACGGAAAGCATCCACCTGTTCCAGTTCTAAAGTCATTCCTGCTGCGGCAAAGTGACCTCCGTAGCCAAGAAGGTGTTCTCTGCAGGCATGGATAGCTTCATACAGGTTGAATCCCGGAACACTTCTTGCACTTCCTGCAGCGTATTCTCCAGATTGTGTAAGAACAATAGTGGGTCTGTAATAATGCTCGATTAATCGTGATGCAACAATACCGACCACTCCTTTGTGCCAGTGCGGTTTAAAAACTACGATGGACTTTCTGTCTCTCCACGCCGGGTTTTCCTGAATTAATGACAATGCTTCTTCTGTAATATTTTTATCTGCTTCTTTCCGGTCAGTATTATCATTATGTAACTGCTCTGCAAAATGTAATGCTTCCTCTTCTGTTTTTGCTACAAACATTTCTACAGCTTTCCGTGCATCATCCATCCTTCCTGCTGCATTAACCCTTGGCGCAATCATAAAGACAAGATTTGTAATATGCAGTTCCTTTACCAGGCCACTGAGTTTTGCTAAGGCGCTTATGCCGTAATTCGGATTTTTATTAGCCTTTATTAATCCATGAAATGCGAGGATCCTGTTTTCGCCGGTCATCGGTACAATATCTGCTGCAATAGCAGTTGCAAGAAGATCAAGATACTCAAAGGCCGCATTTTCCGGCAAGTTCATTTGCTCAGCAAGTGCACACATTAGTTTAAAACCGACACCACATCCGCATAATTCCTTATAAGGATAACCACAGTCTTTTTGTTTTGGATTTAATATAGCAATTGCAGGGGGAAGTATTTCGTCGGGAAGGTGATGGTCACACACAATAAACTCAATACCTTCTTCTTTAGCGTAGGCAATCAGGTCGGCGGATTTTATACCACAGTCAAGCGAGATAATCAAAGTAAAGCCGTTTTCTTTTGCAAAATCAATTCCTGCTTTGCTCACACCATAACCCTCACGATAGCGATGAGGGATGTAAAAATCAAGATTGGAATGTATCTTTTTAAGAAATTGATACATACTGGCCACGGCTGTAGTACCATCTACATCATAATCACCAAATACAAGAATTTTTTCATTGGTATTGAAAGCCTTTATTATTCTTTGAACGGCTTTGTCCATGTCTTTCATTAACCAGGGACTATGCAAGGCCATTAGTGAGGGTCGGAAAAAATCTTTTGCCTCATCAAAGGTCTCAATTCCTCTTTGTACTAAAATTTTACAGACAACAGCATTAATCTTCAATGATTGCTGCAATGCATCCGTTTTTAATTGATCAGCAGTCAGTATGTTCCATCTTTTTTGCATGAACAGTTTAGATAGGCAGTTTTAGCTGCGCAAAAGGGGTTAGTATTTGCGGTCTGTTACAAACAGAACCATATCTTCAAGGCCTTGTCTTACTTCGCTGGAAGGAAACTGATGTAAAATAGCAAGCGCTTCCTTTTTGAAGTCGTTCATTTTACCTGTTGCATAAGCAATACCTCCTGTTTCCACCACTTTATCGATCACCCATTTTACTTTCGCTTTATCGTTATTGTTATTCTTTACAATGTAAATTATTTTTCTCCTGGTTGCAGAGTCAGTATTGTTTAGCGTGTAAATCAGGGGCAGCGTTAATTTTTTTTCTTTAATGTCATTGCCGGTGGGTTTGCCTACATTTTCACTGGCATAATCAAAGAGATCATCTTTAATCTGGAACGCCATGCCGGTAGTTTCGCCAAAAAGCCTCATTTTTTCAGTAGTTGCTTCATCCTGGCTGGAAGCCCAGGCACCAGCAGCACAGGCGGATGCCAGTAAAGAGGCCGTTTTATTCCTGATAATGTCGTAATAAATGTCTTCTTTCAGGTTCAGGCTTCGGGCTTTCTCCAATTGCAGCAATTCCCCCTCACTCATTTTCCTGACCGCATCGGAGAGGATATGAAGTATTTGGTAGTCATTATTATCGAGAGAAAGCAAGAGACCTTTGGCCAGCAAATAATCACCAATCAGCACATTTGCTTTGGCTTTCCAAAGGGCATAGGTAGAGAAAAAACCTCTTCTTTCCATAGAATCATCTACCACATCATCATGCACAAGTGTAGCAGTATGAAGGAGTTCTACCAGTGATGCGGCTCGGTAAGCCGGCTCATTAATACTACCGCAAAGTTTGGCAGAAAGTAGCACAAACATGGGCCGCAGCTGTTTACCCTTTCTTTTCACAACGTACCTCATGATACGATCTAGCAATGGTGCCTGACTGCGAACAGCGTCTTTAAAGCGACTTTCAAAGACGGCCAATTCATTTTTTATTAATTCTGTGGGTAGTTGCATTGCCTAAATCGGGGCAATTTACGGGCAAAAAAATAATTGTTTGCCAATGCATCAAAATACTATCAAAAATTGACTAAGTAATTGAAAAATAAAGGGCAAAAGGGCAAATAATTCATTTAAAAATTTGGTAATTAGTACTCAATTTCTATTTTTGCGTATTATTTAGGACATTGTTCACAAATCTTAATCCTTAGTTATGGCAAGCAAAAAGTACTTATTTCTGGCAGTCACATTCTGTCTGTTGGCGTCTTATGGTTTCTCTCAAAGGGTAGGAGCCAGTTATGACGTTAAAGATTCTTCCCTTGTACCCGGTAAAAGAATGCCTCAGCACACTGAGTTCCTTAATGGTACATATAACTTTCCTTCTAAACCCCGTAACCAATGGGAAATTGGTATTAAAGGTGGTTTGTTCCAGGTAAGTGGAGATGTACCGGCTCAATTTGTTTCACCAGGTTTTGGTGCTCATGTAAGAAAAGCCTTTGGATATATTTTCTCAATGCGCCTTGAATACCTCTATGGTATTGGTAAAGGATATGCTTTCAGGCAAGCTGAGAATTATGCAAAAAATCCTGCATGGGGTGGCAACATAGGATCTGCTGCGCAGATGTATTCAGCGCCATATAACCAGGCAGGACCTGGTCCTGGAAATCCGGTAAACCAATATTCAAGTGTTTACAAATGGACAGGCAATCTTGCTGATCGAAACAGGCCTTATGAGAAGGTTTTCTATAACTACAAAACCAAAGTTCAGGATCTTTCTTTGCAGGGAGTAGTGACATTGAATAACATTCGTTTCCATAAAGCCAAAACAGGATTTAATTTCTATGGATTTGCCGGTATTGGAGGAAGCGTTTATGACACTAAGGTGAATGCATTGGATGGTTCTACTAAATATAATTTTAACTCAATTAACGAGGCCGCTTATAAAAACCGTAAGGACTTCATCAAAAACATGAAGAATAATGTTTTGGATGATAGTTTCGAAACACCTGCCGAAAATCAGGGTGACCGCAGACCCAAACTTTTTGGTGATACATTCAAACCTTCTGGTACTGTTGGTGCCGGAGTTGCTTTCAAACTTAGTAACAGGTTGAACCTGGCTATCGAAGATCGTTGGACTTTTGTAAAGGATGATTTACTTGATGGTCAGCGCTGGCAGGAACATGCTGTAGGAGATGCCGTTTTAACCCGTGATTTCGATTCTTATAACTACTTAAGTGTAGGTTTGAATATTAATCTTGGTGCTAAATCTGTTGAGCCATTATGGTGGTTAAATCCACTGGATTATGCTTACAGCGAGATTCGCAATCCCCGCTTGATGCGTTTGCCAAAACCAGTATTGCCTGATACTGATGGTGATGGTGTAACTGACCAATTTGACCGTGAGCAAACTCCTGCAGGTTGTCCTGTAGATTCTCATGGTGTAAGTCTTGATACTGATGGTGACGGTGTTCCTGATTGTAAGGATAAAGAATTGATCACTCCAACTTATTGCCAGCCTGTAGATGCTGATGGAGTTGGTAAATGCCCGATTCCTTGCCCTGATGAGAAATGTTTCGAAGGATATATTAAGAAAGGAGCAAATGATTGCGCCAGTTTACTCGGAGCATTACCAAGCGTTTCTTTCAAAGCTGGTTCAAACAAACTGAGCGATGATGCTAAAGCTGTATTAGCTACAGTAGCTTCTAAACTGCGTAACAACCCCGGCTGTAAAGTGGTGGTGGTTGGATATTGTTCTTCTAATAAGAAAGAACAGCAGTTGAGCTGGGATCATGTAAATGCCGTTATCAACCACATGGTTGATAAAGAAGGCATCAGCCAGGACAGGTTTATCTTCAATTATGGTCAGGAAGGTGGCGATTGTAATACAGTTGACCTCCGTGCTGCGGCCGAAGGTGAAGAAGGACCAAACAGGGTAGAGCCACCTCACCCGAACCTTCGCAAGAACTAATAGTTGATACTTTTTGCTTAAATATACCCTCCCCCGATTAATCGGGGGAGGGTTTTTGTTTCAGTTAAATCATTGGTTGGCAGCTTTATAATAACCTTAACTGGCCGATTTTGGCGGCTGATCTTTTTTGTGTAAGTTTTGCTGGTATCTGTTAACTTTGCAAACCTTTATGATCAGTATGTTTACCAGTGTCTTGAAACGTAATCGTAGTCTCCTCGTTATAGTGGCTGGAATGCTTTTTACAGGCATTTTATTGAGCAGTTGCAGTAAAGGAATAAGTAAGCTGCTGAAAAATCCCGACCCGGCTTACAAACTCAGAATGGCAGAGCAATTCTTTGTAAAAAAACAATACACTAAAGCTCAGCAGGTATATGAGGATGTAATGCCATATTATAAAGCCAGCAAGGAGTTTGAAGATATATATTACAAGTATGCATATTGTGCTTATCACCTTGGGGATTTTATGAATGCAGAAAACCTTTTTAAAAGTTACCTTGAA
Source organism: Bacteroidota bacterium (assembly GCA_029558715.1). Lineage (GTDB taxonomy): Bacteria > Bacteroidota > Bacteroidia > Chitinophagales > Chitinophagaceae > JJ008. The sequence goes on from JAKQEA010000005.1 coordinate 62,666, forward strand.
ATATTCCCCAACAGTACAAAGGCAGAGGAAGTAGATTATATGAGGGCTTATTCCTATTATAAGCAATCTCCAAAGCCTGAGCTGGATCAGACCAGTACTATAAAGGCAATGGGTATGATGCAGACATTTATCAATACCCACCCGGGATCCCCAAGAAATAAAGAAGCGACTGAGATCATTGATATTTGCCGTGCAAAGCTTGAGTTGAAGGATTTTAAAAGCGCACAGCTTTATTATGATATCGGCCAGTTCAGGGCTGCCGGAGTAGCTTTCACCGCCCTGATGAATTCATATCCTGAATCACTCAGGGGTGATGAATATAAACTGATGATCATTAAATCTTATTACCGGTTTGCAGAGTTAAGTATAGAGGAAAAGAAAGTAGAGAGGTTTGAGCAGGTCATCAATGAATGTTATGAATTTACTGACAGGTTTCCGGACAGTAAGTTGAAAAAAGAGGCAGACGAATTTTTAAATTTATCACAGACAAATATCAAAAATTTAAATAATGAGCAAACTAAGACGCCAGCTTAGCGCAGGCATTACAAACAATGTTGAAACCCGCAACCTGGATGAAATAAAGAGTAAAACAGGAAATCTTTATGAGTCTATTTCCATAATTGGTAAAAGGGCAAACCAGATCAATATCTCCTTAAAAGAAGAATTGCATAATAAACTGGAAGAATTCGCCAGCCATACAGACAGCCTGGAAGAGATTCATGAGAATAAGGAGCAAATTGAGATTTCCCGTGCATATGAAAGAATGCCCAACCCGGCATTGCTTGCCACACAGGAATTCCTGGAGGATAAAGTGTATTTCCGTAAAGGCGAAGATGAACTTTTCAGCTAATAGTAATTATATTTTCATAGCAAAAGCGATGGGTATCCGTCGCTTTTTTACTTTTAACAGCTAATTGTCTGTTCTGTTATGAGCTTTTGCAAGTAAATGGTACTTTTGAAGACAATGCTGAGAGGCAAAAAAATATTATTGGGGATCACCGGCAGCATTGCTGCTTATAAATCTGTTTACCTGGTACGGTTGCTTATAAAAGCAGGAGCAGAAGTAAAAGTGATTATGACACCTTCTGCAAAGGATTTTGTTTCTCCCCTGACCTTATCCACTCTAAGCCGGAATACAGTGACGGTTGATCTTTTTGATGAACAAAGCTGGGCCAATCATGTGATGCTGGGCCGGTGGGCCGATGTAATGGTGATAGCACCTCTCAGTTGTAACACCTTAGCAAAAATGGCTAATGGGTTGTGCGATAATCTGCTGCTGGCCACTTATCTTTCTTCTGTGTGTCCGGTGGTAGTGGCCCCTGCTATGGATGAGGATATGTGGCATCACCCGGCTACCCGTAATAACCTGGCCCGGCTGGAGGAATTTGGTAATAAAATAATCCCGGTAGAAAAAGGTGACCTTGCAAGCGGACTGCATGGCGAAGGAAGGATGGCAGAACCTGAACAGATCATTGATTTTATCAGTACTAATTTTTTTTTGACCAGTCCTGAAACCGGAGAACTCACCGGTAAAAAGGTATTGGTGACAGCAGGCCCGACATACGAACCAATAGACCCGGTTCGTTTTATAGGCAATCATTCATCCGGGAAAATGGGCATTGCTATTGCAAGAGAATTCCATAAGAGAGGAGCTTCCGTTACACTTGTCATGGGCCCATCACAACTGGACTTTTCTGCAAACGGAATTTCAGTTCAACGGGTAACAACTGCTGAAGAAATGTATAGTGCCTGCATGGATTACTTCGGGCAAGCTGATATAGCTGTTATGTCTGCTGCCGTGGCAGATTACTCGCCGGTAATGAGATCAGACCAAAAAATTAAAAAAAGTACTGATACACTTACGCTGGAATTGACCAAAACAAAAGATATTCTGAAAAGCCTCGGTGAGAAAAAGAAAAGCGGCCAGGTATTAGTTGGCTTTGCATTAGAAACAAATGATGAAAAAAGAAATGCCATTGAAAAATTATCAAAGAAAAAAGCTGACATGATTGTACTGAACTCTATGCAGGATGCAGGCGCCGGGTTTGGATATGATACCAATAAGATAACTATTTTCGATAAAAGCGGCCAGGAATTCAGCTTTGACACCAAACCAAAAAATGAAGTGGCAAAGGATATTGTTGAAACTATAATCCGTCTATACTATGTATAAAAAAGTATTGATATTTTGTATGGTTGTTTTTTTAGCTTGTAGTAGTAATGGGCAGGAGATACAGGCCCGCCTCTCAGTTATTACAAGCAAGGTAAGTACACAGATAGATAAAAAGATATTTCAAACCCTGCAAACAGGACTTACTAACTTTCTGAACAGCCG
>JAKQEA010000008.1 GCA_029558715.1 Bacteroidota bacterium
GGCAGTGAATAGCTGGTGCTGTGCAAGGGCAATAGCCATTTCAAAAGTACCCACCGTGTCCATATTAGCAGCCATTACCGGAATTCCATCCCAGGTAAGTTCACTGTGCCGGAATTTGAATTTTCTGTTTAATGATACTTCAGAACGGGAGCTGAGAGTGGAGCGTTTGGGCCTTAGCATGACATCTTTAAAACCCAGCTTAATATCTGATTCAATATGCATATCACTATTTTTTGAACTATGTAAATTAAGAAAACAAGTGATGAACCTGCATTTATTGTGTCGTTTTATTTTAGATCACTCTATCTAATTCATAATCCGAAATTAGATCATTGCCTGATGAATATCATCTTGAAAAGATTCTTCACATCCGAAATTTGCCTAAAGGAGTAATATATGATACCGAAATTCTGTAAGGTCACATTTTGGATACTTATTTTTTTGTATACTGGCCATCTTTCTGCACAGGTAGCAGCAGTAAATTTTACTGTGCATGTTCCTTCAGGGAAAGAGAATGACAAAGGAGTTTATATTGCCGGCTCCTTTAACTACTGGCATGCCGGCGATTCATTGTACCGTATGCATAAAGTAAGCGATGGAGTATATTCCATCACTCTTCCGTTGTTTGATAAAATGGAGTATAAATATAAATACACCGCCGGGAACTGGGATAGGGTAGAGATCGCTGTTAACGACAGTAATATCAGCAACCGGCGTTTTTATGCAGAAAATGGGAAGAGCATTACAGATACGGTGATGAAATGGAAGCAACCACAACCGGCCGGAAAAAGCAACAACCCGAAACTGGAAATAGTAGCTGCAAAGAAAGATTCATTGCTTGCCAGATTACAGCCCAAACTGGATGTTATGCTTCAGCAATTGAGGTTGTATGTTGAAAACCTGTTGCAGGAAAATCCAAGTGCGGGAAAGCACAGGCGTTTGGATAAGCAAACTATCCGGATAATTGGCAATGCTTATACCCAGGTTACAGGCCTGCTTTAGGAAATCATGGCCTTCCTGAACCCCGAACAGAAAAAAAGAATGCTGGATATTATCAATAAACCAGAGGCAAAGGCCGATTTTCTGAATACATTCTCAAAAGCTCTTGACGGTATGCTGATGGAAAAAGAGGCTGGCAGGAATTAATATAATGATACAGGATGAATGAATAACAGTATTGCTGAAAGACGTATCTTCCCTCATAAACAAAACTATTAGCAATGCCGGGTAAATTTTCTATTGTATTACTGTTTATTACATTTAGTATAGCAACAGTTGCACAACCTCTTTCCAAAGCTGATAAACAACTACTTGCTTCATGTGATACTTTGTTGATGAATGCTTTTAAACCCAATGAACCGGGTGCTACAGCTATCATTAGCCGGAAGGGCCAGGTGATCTATAAAAAAGCCTTTGGCATGGCTGATATGGAACTCAACGTACCAATGCAGGCTGATATGATCTTTCGTATCGGATCCATTAGTAAACAATTCACCGGGGTAGCCATCCTGCAATTAGTTGAAAAAGGGAAACTGTCATTGCAGGATGATATCAAAAAATTTATTCCTGATTATCCAACACATGGATACACTATAACGGTAGAACATCTACTTACCCATACTTCCGGAATAAAAAGTTATACAGGGATGACGGAGTTTGAATCCATGATGCGTAAGGATATGAAACCGCTGGAACTGATTGATGTTTTCAAAAGCCAACCTATGGAGTTTGCACCGGGTTCGAAATGGAATTATAACAACTCGGGTTATATATTGCTCGGTTATATCATTGAAAAAGTATCAGGAAAATCATACGAGCAATATGTGCAGGAAAACTTATTTACACCTGCTGGTATGACCCGATCAGGTTATGGTAATGATAGCAGAATTATTCTAAACAGGGCAAAAGGCTATCAGGGGGGCGAGCATGGGTTTGAAAATGCCAGGTACCTGAGTATGACACTGCCTTATGCAGCAGGTTCTCTGATTTCAACCGTAGAGGATTTATGGAAATGGAACCAGGCGTTACATTCTTATAAACTGGTATCGAAAGAGTCCTTACAAAAAGCATTTACTGATTATAAACTAAGTAATGGAAAATCTACCCGGTATGGGTACGGATGGTCTTTTGGGGATATACAGGGAAGTGCCTCGATTGAACATGGTGGTGGTATAAACGGATTTGTTACAGATGGAATTTATCTTCCTGCAGAGGATATCTTCATTGCCGTTTTTGCCAACTGTGATTGCAGGTCCTTAGATATGCTGGCACCCAAAATGGCCGCCCTTATTATAGGAAAGCCATATGATCAGAAAGAGATAACAATTGATGAAGCAACGGCAAAGGAGTATACAGGTGTGTACGAGAATGAGGCAGGAGAGCAGCGTATCATTACAGCAGAAGGAACGAAACTTACTTCACAAAGGTCTGGTGGCAGTAAGTACAGGATAAAGCCCTTTGCGAAGGATCAATTCTTTTTTGAAAACTCACTCTCTTCACTTCGCTTTACCAGGAATACCGCAGGACAAATTGAAAAAGCACATTTTAAAAGCCGGACAGAAGAAAGTGAATGGAAGAAAACAGGTAAATCAATACCTTCCGGCCCGGACATTATTAAATTGGATGTAGCAACACTTGCAGCTTATGTTGGAGAGTATGAGCTGGCTCCGAATTTTGTGATGACTGTGAGCCTTGAGGGAGATAAATTAATGGTAAAAGCTACAGGGCAATCAGCACTGGAAGTATTTGCAGAAACAGCGACCCGTTTTTTCCCAAAAGAAGTGGATGCAAAGCTTGAATTTTTTAAAGATGATTCCGGGAAAGTTACACATCTTATATTGTACCAGGGTGGTCGTGAAACGAAGGGGAATAAGATTAAATAATAAAATTTCTTGTTTATACTTTCATTTATTCAGTAGTCGGACATATTCAAACTTTCTATCGGAAGAAAGTTTTCGGTAAGTAATATTTCCACGTTTCAAAACAAAAAATAAGAGAATAATTTTTATTCCTGATATAAATCATACCCGGTTTCTAATCCGGATCAGCCAGCAGTCAGGCATTTTGGAATATATTTACAGCACACAGCAGTAATCATTGGACTCAATTACTCATATTGCATTAGGAGCTTGCCTGGGAGATGCTTTTGCAGGAAAGCAGCTTGGTAAGAAGGCAATGTTCTGGGGTGCGGTAGCACAAAGCGTTCCGGATATTGATTTTATTGCTTCTGCATGGAGCAGTACAGCTGAAAATTTACTGGCTCATAGAGGATTTACTCACTCCATCCTGTTCGCTATCATAATGGCACCACTCCTCGCTATGCTGGCGGAACGATGGCATCGTCCGCATGATATTTCATTGAAGAAATGGATTGTTTTTTTTGGGGTACAGCTTTTTATTCACTTACTCATTGATGGAATGAATGTATACGGTGTAGGATGGTTTGAGCCGTTTAGTCATCATAGGGTATCATATAACTGGATATTTGTAGCTGATCCTTTTTATTCTGTGTGGCTGGGCATTTCTTTCCTTGTATTACTGGTATTAAAAAGAAGCCACCCAAAAAGGGGTTGGTGGGTAAGATTCGGAGTAGGAATGAGCACTATCTATCTTCTATACTGTGGTCTCAATAAAATAAAGATTGATAATGATGTAAAGGATGTGTTTAAGAAGCAGCAAATAACATATAATAAATACTTTACCACACCAACCCCGCTTAATAACTGGCTTTGGTATGTGGTGGCAGCCAATGATTCAGGATATAATATAGGTTATCGTTCTTTGTTCGATAAGGAAAGAAAGATAGATTTTCGTTTTATCCCTAAAAACGACAACCTGTTGAAGCAGGTTAGTGATCATGAGGATCTGCAAAAACTCATCAGGTTTTCCAAGGGATTTTATGCTGCACAGCAGTGGAATGATACGTTGGTCTTTAATGATCTCCGGTTTGGGCAAATGATAGGGTGGAAGGACCCGGGAGCAAGATTTGCTTTTCATTATTTCTTACAACATCCTGGCGAAAATGATCTGGTGGTACAGCGGGGACGTTTTGCAGGATGGAACAAAGAAGCTTTTATTGCTTTGTTAAAAAGAATTAAAGGACATTAGTAATTGCAGTTACTCCTGTTTAAAATAAAAGGTAAACAGTTTTAATACACTGTTTATAAACCAGTAGCAGAATCGTTGCCATGTCCGTCTGAAGAAGTGTGTAGAGGATGTGTAGTTTTCCCAGGTTATCTTTTTACTATGATTATTGATAATATCATTCAGCAGAGCTTCTGTTTGCATCGCAAAGTTATTATTCCTTAGATCCATATTAAATTCAAGACTGGCATAGGCACTTATATTGTTGATATTGTATGAACCAATAGTAGTCCAGGTGCTGTCGTAAGTGGCCACTTTAGCGTGGAGTACCGTTTTCTGGTATTCATACAAGTCGATTTTATTTTTTAGTATCCAGTCATAGAGATATCGTTCTGCATGTTTTGCTATCATGATATCCGAAATTCCTGCCAGTATTACTTTTACTTTTACACCTCTTTTAACGGCCTGGCTGAGCTTTCTCCTGTATAGCAGGCCGGGCAAAAAGTAACTACACATGATGTGGATCTCTTTTTCTGCTTTGTTAAACATTTCAAGATAACTCCTCCATATATTAACCTTTCTTTTCACCCAGTCGTTTCTTCTGACTCTTACTTCTGTTTGTTCACCGGGAAGAATACTTTCGCAAAATTCATCCACCTCTTTCCAATTTACTGAAGGGGATGTAAATTTTTTGGACCACATCCTGCGGCAATTATGATAGGCTATATATGCCGCTTCACCTTCACAATAGACGGCCATATCCAGCCAGGCGGGCTGACCGGGCATATCATTATAACGATCACAAATATTTATACCTCCAATCAGCGAAGACACTCCATCTACTACCACCACTTTGTGATGCAGTCTTCGGCCAAAGTAGAAATGCCTGCTTTTAAAAAGTGGTTCAAACCATTTAACAGAAATTCCATGTTCCCGCATCTCCTGGACAGTTTTTTGGTGTAAGCCCTGGGATGCATACCCATCCAGGTGAAGATGAACTGCTACTCCACGGGCCGCAGCTTTTTTTAATGCCTCAATGATTGTTTTACCGGTCTCATCATCAAGAAAGATGTAGTATTGGAGGTGAATAGAGTGGGCAGCTTTATCGATCATTTGTTGAAGGAGCAAAAAGAATTCTCTCCCCCCTTTCACCAGTTTTACCCGGTTACGGTTGGAATAACCCTGTCGTATCAATTTTTTTAAACGGCTCATTGACGGTATAAAAATCAAATCTATTGGTATCTCTAAATTACGGCTATGAGCTTAATCAACAGCCCGTTTGACGCATCTCAATTAAAGCAATATATTAGAGTGGTTAACTTACCTCAATTGAACAATTCTTTTGATATATGGAGAATATTGGCCGGAGTTGCCATCTTCCTGTTGGGGGTCAGGTTTGTTGAAGAGTCTTTACAGCAATTAGCAGGCAGGCCTTTCAAATTATTTTTAAAAAAACAGACATCAAATAAATTGAAAGCCATTGGCGGCGGGGCATTGGTAACTGGTATCTTACAAAGCAGTTCTGTAGTTAGCCTGATGGTCCTTGCATTTGTAGGAGCCGGTATTATCAATATGAAAAATGCCCTGGCCGTGATCATGGGTGCCAACCTGGGAACTACGATTACAGGCTGGATAGTGGCAACAGTTGGGTTCAACGTTAATATTGAGAATCTTGCTTTGCCATTGGCGGGTATAGCTGGTTTGGGTTTTGCCATATTCAACAGGCCGGGTAAATGGTATAACTGGAGTCGTTTCTTACTTGGCTTTAGTTTTTTATTTGTTGGGTTGGGTTATATGAAAGCAGGTATCGAAGGCCTGGTGAAGCATATTGAACTGGTGCAGTATGCAGATGCCCCGCTGATCATCTTTTTATTGATTGGTTTTATTATTACTTCACTGATCCAGAGTAGTTCTGCCACTATGGCTATAACACTAAGTGCATTGTATGCGGGTGCAGTTACATTTAATGATGCGATCGCCATTGTTCTTGGTTCCGAAGTGGGAACTACTATCAAGTTGTTTGTGGCCAGTATAAACGGGGCTGCAGCCAAACGGCGGGTGGCATTAGGAAATTTTCTTTTTAATACCATTACTGTCTCATTGGTATTGGTATTTCTTTTCCCTTTAAGCAGGCTGGTTACTGATGTGATCGGCATAAAAGACAAACTGATTGCCCTGGTTTTTTTTCAAAGCCTGGTTAATATTGCGGGAATTATTCTTTTCTACCCCTTCCTGGGTATTTTCGGCCGTTTCCTGGAAAGCAGGTTCAAAACAGGAGAGGATGAAACGATGTTCATTCATAAGGTTACTTCACAAGTTCCTGCGGCAGCCCTGGTGGCTGTGGAAAATGAGAACCGTCATTTTTTATATGTTGTACTCGATTTTACACTGAGATGCTTTAGCCTTGATAATAAACATTGGAAAGATCTGAAAATGCATAAAGATTTTCCGGGGATGAGTGCGCAGGAAAAATATGAGTATATTAAATTTTTGCACGGGGAAATACATAGTTTCTTTATACAACTTCAAAAGAATATATCAGATAAGGAGGAAATGGAAAAACTTGACCGGTTGATATCATCTGTTCGCAATACTATGTATGCAGCTAAAAGTATAAAGGATGCTATACCGGATATGGAACAGCTTAAGAATTCATCTAATGATGTAAAATATAATTTTTATCACCAGACCCGTAAAGCCATTGGTGAATTTTGCGAGAAAGTGTATCATTTGACGATAGCTAAACCCGATTTGCATTTTGAGGAACTTACATCCATATACCACTCTGTAACCAGCAGCTATACAGAGACACTTACCCAGTTGTATAAGGAAAATACAGCCGGGCAACTGGGAGAAACAGAAATAACAACATTGTTGAATTTTAACCGGGAAATATTTACTGCGTTTAAGTCTTTTGTATTTGGGGTAAAAGATCACCTTTTTGATAAGGAACAATCAAAGTATTTTGAAGAGCTCCCTGGCTTCATCCGTTGATATGTATCATGTTCCCGGTTGACTGGTTTCATTTGATTTTACCCCGTATTTGCTCAAATTTGAGGTAATGAGAAATTTTTTATTATCCGCCCTTTTCCTGTTCCTGATAAGTATTGTAACAGCGTTTGACAACAGGCCGAAAAAGATCAATTCATCTTTTACTGTGATACCCGAAAATGAGGAGGGTTTGTTTCATCCTTTACTGGTCAATAGGTTTTACGAAATGAATGATGGTAAGTTTTTATGGTTTACGGCAGATGCCGAAGCTATTAGCCTGCGGGAGGAATTATCAGCGCTGATTGACACATCTTTTTATTTCGGGCTCATTGAAAGGGCCTATCATATAAGTGAGATAAAAGCAAACAGCAAAGGACTGTTCTCTGATAGCCTGATTATGCTAGCTACGGAGCGAATGTATACGGATGCTGCGATTGCTGTCTTCAAAGATATTTACCAGGGATATAAAATGAAACCCTGGATTGGTTTTGACCAGGTATCAGCTAAATATGCGGAAAGCGACGATGAATACCTGCTTAAATGTCTGTTCTATATACGGTCCGCTGACCAATTGAGAACTACTGCCAGCCGGCTTGAGCCAGATGACATCAATTACAGGGCGATGAAAAAGGAACTAAAAAGACAGAAGGAGAAGAACAGGAATGATTCGGCTGCTGCTGTATTGTTGTCTATGAATTATTACCGCTGGATGCACCATTTTAGTTTCGATAAGATGATAGTTGTTAATCTGCCGGCAGCCCGGTTGCATTATTTTGAAAAGGACAGTTTGGTATTAAATATGAAAACTGTGCTTGGTAAATCATCTACTCCAACCCCCAGGTTTGCTGCCTGGTGTGACCAGGTGATCCTGTACCCTTATTGGTATGTACCACGCAGCATCACTTTTAATGAGTACCTGCCGGTTATCAGGAAAAATCCCTCCTGGCTCGACGCTAAAAATATGCAGGTGATTGATGGTTCAGGAAAAGTGATTGATCATCATACGTTGAACTGGTCATCGTTTCATACCGGATATTTCCCCTATACGATCAGGCAATCCACCGGTTGTGATAATGCTCTCGGGGTAATTAAGTTTAATATTAATACTCCCTATGGCGTATACCTGCATGATACGAATAATAAGACTGCCTTTTTATCAGCTTCCCGTTATTTTAGTCATGGATGCATCCGGCTGGAAGAACCTATTGACCTGGGTAACCGGGTACTTTCAAATAAGCTTGACACTGCATTCTTGCAATCTTGTTTTAGAGAACAAAGACCAATTTATAAACCGCTGTCTGCACCTGTTCCTGTTTTTGTGGTGTATATGCCAGTGATGACCGATGCCAAAGGGAAAGTTATTTATTATAAGGATGTATACAGGCTATTGAAGTAGGTGATTGGGATGAGTAACATCATCCTGGTTACTGAGGGTAGTTCTTTTTATATGGCAGTCAATAGATGGACATTTGGTAAATAAGTAGTCATAACCTTTAAATTGTATACAATGAAAAAAATTAAGCCGCCTGAAAAAAAAGCCGGGGTCTGGCTTGATCAGGAAAATGCATTTATAATTCATATTACGGGAGATGCTGAGCCAGTGGTGGAAAGATTGAAATCGGGTGTGGAATCCAGGATAAGGTATGCAGGGGAAGGAAAGGTCTCTGCAAGATTTGGTCAATCATACCTGGATGACCAGGAGAAAAAACAACACCGCCAGAAAAACCAGCGGGACAAATTCTTTAAACAAATTATCGGCCTGATTCATGACGATGATTTTTTGTATCTCTTCGGCCCGGGAATGGCCAAGGAAAGCCTGAACAATGCGATCGAAAAAGAACATGACATAAAAGCAAAAGTGGTAAGTATTGAAACAACAGATAAGCTGACAAGGAAACAGGCTATATTAAAAGTTCAGGACTATTTTAATGATGATGCTTTCCGGCTCTTCAAAAAGAATTTAAGAAAGCAAAAGAAGGCAATGAGCTGAGAAAAAAAGACCGGTCACTAAACCGGTCTTTTTTATTCGTATTCATTTATCGGTATTCATATAGAAAGCAGCTAAATTTGGTCAGCCATTAATGATGAGGTATATGCAGGAACAACTAGCTCAGTTGGATAAATCTTTTGAGGGATTGCTTTTTTTTGATGATACACCTATACACCAGGCACAGTTGATGGCTTATTCCACCGATGCATCTGTTTACCAGGAAAAGCCACTGGCTGTAGCAATACCAGCCAATACTTCTGATATAATAAAACTGATACAATTTGCCACACAAAATAAAACCACACTTATTCCAAGGGCTGCCGGAACATCCCTGGCCGGGCAAGTGGTAGGAAATGGTGTGGTGGTTGATATATCGAAATACTTTACCCGGGTACTGGAAGTGAATAAAGAAGAAAAATGGGTGAGGGTACAGCCCGGAGTGATCAGGGACGACCTGAATCATTATTTAAAATCTTATGGGTTAATGTTTGGTCCTGAGACATCCACTGCAAACAGGGCCATGATTGGAGGGATGTTAGGGAACAACTCCTGCGGGCTACATAGTATTGTGTGGGGGTCGGCAAGAGATCATGTACTGGAAGTAAAAGCCTTACTAAGCGATGGCTCAGAGGCAGTTTTCTGTAAAGAAGATATACGTAACAATAAAGAGGACATATCATTTAAAGGAAAGGTATATTCAGCACTTGATGTACTGTTGTCAGAAAAACATAACCAGGAACTCATCCGGAACAATTTTCCTGCTTCAAAAATTCATCGGCGGAACACCGGTTATGCTCTTGATAGTTTATTGGCCATGCGTCCATATACAGACAATGGTGAAATGTTTAACCTGTGTAAACTGCTGGCAGGCTCCGAAGGAACATTGGCATTTGTTACAGAAGCGAAGCTAAACCTGATTGATCTGCCGCCAAAGGAGACAGCCGTTGTTTGTATTCATTGCCATTCAATCATTGAAGCAATGAAAGCTAATATCGTTGTGTTGAAGCATAAACCTATGGCTTCAGAACTGGTGGATAAGTTTATCATGGATTTTACTATCGGGCACCCTGAATATGGAAAAAACCGTTTTTTTATTGAGGGAGATCCGGCTGCTATCCTCATGGTGGAGTTCATGGATAATGATAAAGAAGAGACATTTAAAAAAACGCAGCAGTTAATAAATTCACTAAAGGAAGAGCAACTTGGGTTTGCTTACCCGGTTCTGTATAATGAGCAAACCAAATCTGCATGGGATATTCGCAAAGCAGGATTGGGTTTACTGCGTAATCTGAAAGGAGATGCACAACCAGTTAATTTGATTGAAGACTGTGCTGTCAGCACGGATGATCTGCCGGATTACATATCCGGCTTACAGGAAATATTAGCCAGGCATAAAGTACAGGCCTCTTATTATGCTCATGCCGGAGCCGGAGAGTTGCATGTAGAGCCGATCATCAATTTGAAATCAGCAGAAGGATTAAAAACCTTTCGAAATATACTGGCTGATACAGTGGCATTGGTCAAAAAGTATAATGGGTCTCTTTCGGGTGAGCATGGAGATGGCAGATTAAGGGGAGAATATATTCCGGCTATTGTGGGAGAAGAAACATACCGGCTGTTTAAAAAAATTAAGAACATATTTGATCCACATAATATTTTCAATGCCGGGAAGATTACGGATACTCCGGCCATGGATACGCACCTGCGGGTGGAGCAAAGACCAATAACGAGAATCATCAACACAACATTTGATTTTTCATCCTCCGGCGGTATTTTAAGATTGGCGGAAAAATGCTCCGGTTCCGGGGATTGCCGGAAAATGCCTATCTCCGGCGGCACAATGTGTCCGAGTTATATGGCCACAAGAATGGAGAAAGACACTACAAGGGCAAGGGCCAACCTGCTTCGCCAGTTTTTAAGTAATGAAACCGATGAGCAGCCGTTCAATCATCGGGAAATTAAAGAGATAATGGATCTCTGCCTCAGTTGTAAAGGTTGTAAAACAGAATGCCCTTCTTCTGTAGATATAGCGAAAATGAAAGCAGAATTTTTACAGCAGTATTATGACAGGAATGGTGTTCCGTTCCGGGCAAGGCTGATTGCAGGGTTTAGTAAACAAATGAAACTGGTATCAAAATTTCCAGGGTTGTTTAACTGGTTTTATGGAGTTCCTGTATTCAGGAGAACAGCTAACAGGTTAACGGGCTTTCATCCTGACAGAACGATGCCAAAACTGGCAAACCAGACATTGGTTTCCTGGTATCGGAAGCATAAATACCGTAGAGAAATTGAGAATAAAGAAAATTCAAATCTCTCTTTAAAGAAAAGGGATACCATTTTCTTTTTTTGCGATGAGTTTACTAATTATAATGATGTAGGAATAGGGAAAAAGGCCATTCTTTTATTAGAAGCACTGGGATACCAGGTGATTATTCCTGATCATTTGGAGAGCGGAAGAACTTATTTGTCAAAAGGTCTGGTAAAAAGAGCTGCTGAAATTGCTAACCAGAATATCGAACGGTTGTCACCCTTTGTTACATTACAAGCGCCACTGATAGGGATTGAGCCATCCGCTATCCTTACATTCAGGGATGAATATCCTGAACTTGCTATGGAGACCAACCGGTCCAAGGCAATTGAACTGGCAAAAGCTGCTTTCACTATCGAGGAATTTTTAGCGCAGCAGTTTAAGGCCGGGTTGATCGACAGGAATTTGTTTACAACGGAGAGTAAGAATATCTTGATACATGGACATTGTTACCAAAAAGCTTTATCCTCACAACAGTATATAAGCAACTGTCTTGAAATACCCGTTAATTATAAAACGAGTGTAATACCATCTGGATGCTGTGGTATGGCAGGAGGATTTGGGTATGAAAAAGAGCATTATGCAATTTCACAACAGGTAGGTGAATTAGTACTTTATCCAGCCGTAAAGGCCGCTGCAGAAAATGATATCATTGCTGCCTCAGGTACTTCCTGCCGGCACCAGGTAAAGGATGGAACGGGTAAAATAGCCTTGCACCCGGTAGAAATATTATTTGATGCGTTGATAAAATAAAAACCTCATCAATATTTGATGAGGTTAGTGCCCGGGACTGGAATCGAACCAGCACATTCTTGCGAACGGCAGATTTTGAGTCTGCTGCGTCTACCAATTCCGCCACCCGGGCATTGAATTGGGCTGCAATATTAAGCCATTCCAGCTAATTGACGACGGATGCGGTCTAAATATTTTTTCTTGTAATAATACTCTTTTACCTGCAACAGTTCTTTTTCGGTAACCCTGTCATCCTGGTAGTCTTCAATATATTTTTTTACTGGTTCATAAATTTCAGTTTGTAATTCACTGATACGGGATTCCAGTTGGGGAATAGTTGTTTCATCAACATCCATTAACGATTCATTTATGTCCAGCACTTCCATAAGGAAACCAGGAGGCAGTTCATATTTTTCTTCTTCCTGCAACAGGCCTTTCAACCGGAGAACATAGTTGATGGTTTCATCAGGGTTTTGAAAGGTCTTCCAGGC
>JAKQEA010000009.1 GCA_029558715.1 Bacteroidota bacterium
TCCAATCTCTGTGGAAATATCAGCAATCAACTGCATGGGGAACGTAAGGTTAAAATCACGGTGGTAATCAAAAGGTCCCCAATCATTAAACTTCCCAATAGCAATCAACTTAGTTTTCCTGTAGATTGTACGAAGATCGAATCCATACCGATCAATGGTTCTCTTATCATTACCATTTGCCTGTCCATTTCCCACATACAGGTTGGCAATTAAGCCAAGGTTAGGATTAACTTTAGAAACAACCCGGGTATTTACTTCCCATAAATCCTGTGCAGGCGCTGAACCGGGAAATACAAATGTTGTTCTTCCGTTTCCTAAAATACCAATGGCAGCATCCTGAACAGTAGGTAAGTGACGATAAACAACATCAGCGCTGACAGCAAATTTTGCATCTTCTGCACGGTCGTTGTCCCATTCATACATCCAGGTGCCGGGTGTGGGGTCATAGGTTAGCAATAATTCTCCACCAATTGTTTCTCTGTTGCTGCGAACAGAGAATGGGTCGTCTAAAATATTTCTTGGCCTGCCGGGTGCTAACACATCAGCTGGTATCGGGCCTTCAATAGGCTTTTGATATAAGAAGTTTGGTGCTATCTGAAATTTGCCCACGTTGACCGTAAATCCGCTCAATACATTGTACATATTACCGCTGCCTATATCTTTTAGCCGCCAGCCCGTAAATGTTCTGGTTTGATCAACACCACCATTGGCAACAAGACCCATGTAAGAAGCAAGGCCATACCATTGTACTATCCCGCTCGCATAGGTTAATTTTATTTTGCCGCCGAAATTATCTTCTGTTTTTATCTTATCCTGGTATACATTTCCATCTCTCATCAATTGAAAGGTTCTTCCATTGAGGGGTTGTCCCGCCCAAAGACCGCCTATATCAATTCCGAATTTTTCGAATTTTCGGGAAATGCTTAATGCTGCTTTTCTTGTTTTCGGAGTTGGTACAGCAAAGGAACTTTGCAGGCCGCTGCGCTGCGTTAAGTCTTCATGAAACATTCCCGTTACATTAAACTTTGCAATTGTGCGGCTGTATTTAGCTAAAATTGCCGGGTTTGCGCCCCACCACAACTCAGGGCCGAAGGCAAGTTTTAATCCTTTGATTGCTTTCTTTCCTTCTATTTCAAAACCAAATGGCGCTTCACCATTATATATATCAATGTTGGGGCCGTAGTTAGCTTCGGGATACAGGCCAAAGAAATCACCTTCATATCCCCAATGGTAATGCCCTGTTCTGTAAAAACCGGTAAGCTTAAATAATTTAGCATCCCAGTTATAACTGGCCCGGTATAATTGAATACGATTGTTAGAATTGATTTGCTGCGGACCGTTAGGAGTGTTCACTGTAATTCTTCTTCCCCTGTTTTCATAAAATACTTCATCAATGGGATTCTCTGCTACATTGCCCAACACATTAAACTGTACATTGGCGATCATATTGGGAGCAGGCTTTGCAGTTACCCCAACATTAAATGACTGCATATGGTCAAAGCCCAGTTTGTTGGGATAGCCATTGGTGGCTGGGTCATCTTCTTTGGGCGTTGAAATCAAACTGCCTCCAGTGTTGTAGGTAACAAAATTTGCCTGCAAATCGCTCAGGTATAATTTACCCTTGTCTTCACTTTGCAAGGCCGCTTTATCGCCCCTTGCCCTTAAGGCAGCATCCGTTATCTGGATGTTATTCAGGTATTTTATTTGTGTCTTTGCATCCGCACTGTATGGGTTAAACTGGTGTACCTCTTTCAGCGCATAGTAAGCAGCACGGGGATATAGTTCATAAATACCTCTTTCGTTGGTTCTGCCTTTTGCACAAATACCAAACCACTCTTCGTTCATATTGTTCTCACCTTCTTTATAATCATTCAGGTATCCGCCGTTTGACCAAGATGCGGCTGCATCATGTTCATCCAAATTTGTTGTTTGCCCAGTTTTCCACCAGCCATCACTAAATTGAAAAGTAAAACCACCAAGGCTGTTACCGGCCTTGCCCATACCGGCAGCATTAGCATAAATTTCTTTCCAGTTACTTACCAGAACCTTTGCCTGGTATTCCTGGTCTTCGTTGTTAGCTTGTGTATTATAAGCATCCGAACCAAATTCTGTGAGCATTACCGGTTTGCTGATTTCTTTTTTTACCCGGTCATATAAATCAGTAAATGTGAGGCCGCGATAGGTGTTGATACCAAGTATGTCAATATCTGTACACTCTTTAGCAATTATATCTGCAAACAATAAATCGCCATTGCAGATAGCCATTGGGTGACTGTTGTCAATAGCTTTCATTTCTTTTACTGCATCATTAAAGAGCTTATATAAATGATAAGCGTCTTTGGTTGACTTACGATCCTGCACAGGAATATTTTCTGTTTCTGCGCCTCTCCAAAAAAGCCCATAGTTATTTTCATTGCCTAAAAGGAACATTAATATTCCAGGGGTGCCTTTATACTGGCTAACCATATCCTTTACTTCTTTAAGCAACAACTCTTTTACTAAAGGATTAGAGTAATCAGTGTTCGCTTCCCATTTCCCCTTCACTGTCAGGCCATAGCGGCCAAAGGAATGATTGAGCATAGTGTAAATGCCATAGTTCTCATAGATGTATTTAATCCACTTTGCCGGTACACCTGTGTACTGACGGATGGTATTTACACCCATATTCTTCAGCAATGGCATTTCATAATCCAGGGCAGCCCGGATGACGTCATCCGACTGTTTCCATAAACTGTAATTAAAGTTGGTGCCCACGGGAAAATAATCCCAGTTCATACCATTAATAAAGAAACCCTTCCCGTTGGTCTCGAGAACAAAATCATCGCCTGACTTTTTGACGGAAATCTTTTCAGACTGTGCTGTAGAGGATAAATAGCACAGAAAAAGGAAAGAAAATGCAGCAATCAGCTTTCTCATATAGCAAGTTTTAAGTGATAGTTAATAAATAACCAGTTGTTTCTTTTGTGACTAAGCCGGCTATTGTTTTAAAGCAATCTTTTATAGCTTTCCTTTTATCCGGATGTGGTAAAAAGAAGCAGATTAAAAATACTCTCATGGTACTGGCAATACCAAAAAAAACACTACATCAGTACTACTACCAAATCAATAAATAGTATATTTAGCTTTAAACCAATACATCTATACTACATCTGGACACCCATATTGGTTCAAAAGGCTACTTAGCAAAAAAAGTATTGCTACTTTGTTCAGTAGTACTTTTTTTGAATAACACTGGATTTTCTCAGGGCCTGATTGGCCAGAATGAGGTAAAAAGTTTTACCCGGGACCTCTATGGAGCCGGCACCCAAAACTGGGCCATGGCGCAGGATAAGAACAACAGATTGTATATAGCCAATAATGAGGGTCTTCTGGTATTCGATGGTACAAATTGGCAGGTTTTTCCGGTGCCAAATAAAACCATATTACGGTCTATTGGCTTTGGAACAGGCGGAAAATTATATGGGGGGGCACAGGATGAGATAGGATATTTTGCTCCGGACAAGGTAGGTCGGCTTCAATTCACCTCCTTAAAAAACCAATTACCCTCCCATGAAAGAAATTTTACAGATGTGTGGCAACTTGAAGTGGCTGGCAACGATGTATTCTTCAGAACTGATTCCCGGATTTTTAAGCTTTCCGGAGAAAAGTTCACCGTTTATCCAGCCCAGTCATCCTGGCTCTCTTTACACAAACACCAGGAAAAGGTATTGTTACATGATAAAAACAGGGGTCTGTTTGTTTATCAAAATAATCAATGGCAGCCATTTATTGAACAAGGCTCACTGCCTGCAAACTTTTTTATCACCGATTTAATTCCTTATCGAAAAGATACCAGCTTGTTAAGCACCGTTAGCAACGGTTTGTACCTGCTGGTCCAAAATAAATTAATTCCTTTCCCCCTTCAATCAACAGGCATTAATCCCTACCAGCATTTTACCTCGCTGTCAGTTTTGAATGATGCAAGTTTTCTTGCTGGTACTTATTTCAATGGTATCTATCGTATTACCCGTCAGGGTATCGTATCTGAAAATATTTCCACAAAAAATGGTTTGCCAAACAATACTGTTCGCTGTCTTTTTGCCGACAACGGCGGCAATGCCTGGACGGGACTGGATAATGGTATTGCATTTTTTGCTTACAACAATGTTATTAAACAAATAAACCCGTATGCGTTCAACAACGGCGCTGGCTATGATGTAAAAATGCTGAACGGGGATTTATATTTTGCCCTCTCTACGGGATTGCAATGGCTGCCCATCCAATCAACTGCAGATATAAGTTCTGTTACTAATGAGCCAAAAAGCATACTAGGCGGATTAACCTGGAACCTTTCTATAATCGGTAATCAGTTATTGGCTGGCCGGGATGATGGTTTATATAAGATAAATAACTACCAGGCTGCCCCTGTTGCGCAAGCTACCGGCTATTGGACCTGCCAGTCCATTCCGCAGACAACTCCTTTAAAAATGGTGGCCGGTAACTACCTGGGCATTGATTTGTATGAAATAGATAAAGGGAACTTTATAGGCAAAGGCGGGGTAGAAAAATTTACAGAATCCAGCCGTTATGTGGAAACGGAAAATAATACGATTTGGGTATCACATCCCTACCGTGGCATTTATAAAATAACTATAAGCAGCAATGCTGTTACATTATATACCCAAAAAGACGGGCTGCCCGCTGATTTGGACAACCATGTTTTTAAAATAAAAAACAAAATAGTATTTGCCACCTCAGCGGGGATTTATGAATATGATGCTGCCAATAATAAAATCAGGAAAGCAAATGATTATGCAGAGTTATTCGGTGATTTACCCATCCGCTATATGAAGCAGGATGAAAAGGGGAATATCTGGTTTGTGCAGGATAAAATGGTCGGGGTGGCAGATTACAGCACCGGCAAACCAACTATACATTATATACCCGAACTAAAAAACAAAATACTCAGCGGCTTCGAAAATATTTTTCCCTACAACATAAAAAATATATTGGTGGGTGGTGAAACCGGTTTTTATCATCTTAATTATGAAAAATACCGGGAGACAATAAGGCCATTTACATCTTATCTTACCCTTGTAAAAACAATCGGCTCAAGTGATAGTGTATTATTTGGCGGCTATGTTTTTGACAGTACTGAAAATATAAAGCCTTTAACTATTCCCTATAAAATGAACTCGCTGCATTTCGCCTATGCGGCATCGGTTTTCGGACAGCATTCCAGCCTGGAGTTTAGTTATTATTTACAAGGTTTTGATAATGGATGGAGTAACTGGAGCGGTAATGCTGAAAAAGATTATACCAACCTTCCTGCCGGCACTTATACTTTCCATATAAAAGCAAGAAGCAGCCCTTCACATGAGTCGGCTATATATCAATATACTTTTACTATCAAGCCTCCGTGGTACGAAACTATATGGGCCTATGCTTTCTATGTGCTGTTAGCTGGTGCATTACTTTTTGCCATTTTAAAATACCAGGCAAGAAAGCACCTGAAGAAATTGCAAGCTAAAAGACTAGCTGATCAGCAGCGGTTTGAAGAAGAGCAACGGCAAACTGCTTACCGCCATCACCTGGAACTCGAGAAGTCAGAAAAAGAATTAATCCGTTTACAAAACGAAAAATTAGAAGCAGAGATAACGCATAAAAATGCAGAACTGGCCAGTGCCACCATGAACCTGGTACAGAAAAAAGAATTTATTTTAAAACTCAAAGCAGAGTTACAGCAATTACAGAAGGCTGTCAAAGTGGGAGACGATAACCCTGAGCTTAAAAAGATTTTAAAAGCCTTGTCGGAAGAAGAAAAGCTTGATGATGAATGGGAGCAATTTTCACAGCACTTCAACAGTGTGCATGGCGATTTTTTAACCATTCTTAAAAGTAAATTCCCTGATTTAAAACCACATGAATTGAGGCTTTGCGCCTATTTACGAATGAACCTGAGCAGTAAAGAAATTGCCCCATTGATGAGTATTTCTGTTCGTGGAGTTGAAATAAGCAGGTATAGGTTGCGGAAAAAAATGGCTTTGCCTACAGAAATAAACCTTGTGCAATACCTGATGGATTTGAAAAAAGAAGTCTAATTTTTCGCCTAATGAAACATTGTTGATGGCGGACTATTGAAAGGGTATTTTGCAGAAACTGTTCATTTCATTAAATCTTACTTTGTCTCCTTCACACACCTGAACCCGGTATGTTCTAACCCTGTATCAGGGCTGCTCTTCATTCGCCGGGATACCCTGTAACCACTACAGTAAGCATCATTACATAAAAAACTGCCTCCTCTTAAACTCCGCTTAGGAGAATAGGGCTCTGCAGGGTCAAAGCTTTTGCCGGGGCCTTTTGGGTTTAAAGTAATTGCTGTACCCAATGATGCGTAATATTTCTCATCATACCAATCACTGCACCATTCCCAAACATTTCCTGCCATATCGTACAAACCATATCCGTTAGGTGCAAATGATCTTACAGGTGCTGCAGTAACAAATCCATCCTGCTTTGTATTCAAATAAGGAAATTTACCCTCCCAGCTATTGCACTTTGTTTTACCAGCATTGACATGTTCATTTCCCCAGGGATATATGTTATTGATCAACCCGCCGCGGGCAGCAAATTCCCATTCAGCCTCCGTAGGTAATCTTTTTCCAGCCCACTTACAATAAGCTATGGCATCCTCCCAACTTATATGAACAACAGGATAATTTTCTTTTCCAGCAATACTGCTTGCTGGTCCCTTCGGATGTCTCCAGTCTGCACCCGGCACCCAACTCCACCATTGAAAATACTCATTCAAATTGACTGGACCGCTTGCCTGAACAAACACTAATGAAGCAGCTACGAGTAAGCTATCATGTGGCTTTGGTGTTCCGGGCAGTACCGTTTTTTTAATTTCTTCCCAGTCAGGTTTTCTTTCTGCAGTAGTTATATATCCAGTGGCATCAACAAATTTTTTAAACGCTGCATTGGTAACCTCCGTGGCATCTATATAAAACGGAGATACCTGCACTTTATGTTTTGGATATTCATCGGCAGAAGCCTGTTCATTGTCGGCTCCCATTTCAAAAATACCACCTGGTATATAGACCATCCCTGCGGTAGAAGTATCGCCGCTGAACGAAATACTATCCGATACATTAGCTGTGGTAAACCTTGGAGGAACGGTGGTGCAGGAATGTACTGTATCTTTTTTTGTATTTGATGCAGCATTTTCTGCATCATTACAGGAAATGATCGCTATTAATCCAATAAAAAAAAAACTATAATTACGCACCTGCGCCATTTTGAATCTCTGATTTATGCAAATAAAATCAAATAGTACTACTCTTACTTCTTTTGCTTAACAGATTCGAGCAGGTTTTTCATTTCCGTCAGTTTTTCCGGGTATTTTTCTGCCAGGTTATTTTTTTCTCCCGGATCTGTACTAAGGTCATACAGTTGCGGCGCTTTCAGGTTGCCCAGCTCGGTATTCGTTTTTTTGTTGAAAGCCATTGCCCCGGAAGGTTCAATGTATTTCCAATTGCCTTTAATGACAGACAAAGTATTGGTCAGCGAATGCTCAACCAGGTATTCCCTTGACATGCTTTTTTGGTTTAAAAGGGTAGATAAGTAATCCCGGCTATCTGCTGCCATATTTTGCTCCACCGGCACACCCACAAGTTTGGCGAAAGAGGCATAAAAATCAACCTGGCTGAAAAGGGCATCACTTTTTTTGCCTGCCTTTACTTTTCCCTTCCAGGATACAATGAATGGCACCCGGGTACCCGCTTCAAAGGCACTGTATTTACCTCCCCTGAAGTTTCCTCCGGGCTTATGAGTCCCTAATTTTTCTACAGACTCATCTTTATAGCCATCATCTATTACCTGTCCGTTATCACTGGTAAAAATGATAAGTGTATTTTTTAGTAATTTATTTTCTTCCAGAATTTTATAAATCTCGCCTACTGTCCAGTCTAACTGAAGCAGCACATCACCCCTTGGCCCCATGCCACTTTTACCAACAAACCTTTCATGTGCAAGCCTCGGCACATGTATATCATGCGTAGAAAAAAATAAAAAGAATGGTTTGGATTTATTATCAGTAATAAACTGACCAGCCTTTCTTACAAAAACGTCTGCAAAATCTTCGTCTTTCCAAAGTGCTGCCTTTCCCCCTTTCATATACCCGATGCGACTGACACCATTTACAATTGAATTATCATGTTCATGAGAAGGGTGCATTTTCAGCAACTCCGGATTATTCTTTCCGGTAGGCGCATTTGGATCTACCGGTTCTTTATAATTGACTGTAATAGGGTCTTTCTGATCCAGGTTGACTACATGATGGTTTTCGACAAACACACAGGGAACCCTGTCGCCGGTTGCCGGAATAAGGAATGAATAATCAAACCCTATTTCTAGTGGACCCGGAGCAATTTTCCCATTCCATTCCGGCCCTTCTTTACCCCCAAGCCCCAGGTGCCATTTGCCAATTACAGCATTCTGGTAACCTGCCTTTTTAAGCAGACCGGGAAGTGAAGTAATAGTAGTAGGTATTAATAAAGAAGCGTCACCGGGTGCAATACCCGTTCCGTCTTTTCGCCAGGCATACTGGCCTGTAAGCAAGGAATAACGGGAAGGGGTGCAGGTAGCCGATGTCGAATGAGCATTCGTGAAGTTTACACCCTTTTTCGCCAGCTTATCAATATTCGGAGTTTGAATGGCCGAATACCCATTACAGCTAATATCACCATAACCGAGATCGTCTGTATATATCAATACGATGTTGGGCTTTGAATTCTTTTGTGCATGAATGACAAAACTTACTACCAATAACAGAACGGTAACTGCAATATTTCTTTTTGCCTGCATCATAATTAATTCTTTAATGGTTCAATAATATAGCTGTAGCTGTACTTATTCGCTTTCAATAAGTATTTTTCGTGGGGCAGGGCTCCCCAACTATTATCACCCCCAACACCTCTTTGCTTTAAATCTACATGAAGTGAAATAAAGTTCCTTTCATTAAGGTCTGACGGATGCTGGTTCTTCTTGGTAATACCCGGGTCAAAATCTTCTGCCGTGTAAGGTAAAGCACTGAAACAGATGGGTTGTAATCCCGAAATTTTAATACCGCTTCCATTTTGAGAATTCAGTTTAACCCATCGCACATCCGTTTTATATGCATTTTCCTGTGGCCGCACATAATTCCAGGTAAACTGCTCTTTCAAGGTCTGGTTATATTCTCCAAGAAAGGATGCAGTGTTTCTGTCAGCATAATTTTCCCATGGACCTCTGCCATAAAAGCTTATATTTTCTAAACTCTTGTCTAATTGTAACCGCATTCCAAAACGGGGCATTTCGGGTAATCTTTTATCTCCGGCTTCAAAAACAGCCTCAACTTTTACTGCACCGCTATTAATTACATAGTACATAACCGTATAGGCCGCCGCAAGATCAGTAAGTTCGTACTTCACTTCTATTTTCATTCCTTCTGAATTTTGCTCGCCTGCTTTTATCGACGTCATTTTCCTGTTTGTATGTGCACTCCGCCAGATACCTAATCGTTCTGGCATATGACTGCCAAAATCATTGTCAGTAGGTGCCCTCCAGAAATAAGGTTCCGGAAATGATTTTAATACAGGGTGGTTCTTATAAGTATAGCTAACCCAGTTTCCGTTTGTTGTATTGAACTTACCAGTGATATCGCCACTGCTAAACTCAATGAAATTATTATTTTTCTTAACTGTAAGGTTGCCAGTATTATTTCCTTCATAGGCAAAGTTGTATTTCACATCACCGCCAAACTGCTCTCTTGCCACTTCATGACCGGCAGGCACCATTGGCGCTGCATTCTTAGTATGGGCAAAAACATTCAGGAAATATTCAGCATCATCGCCCACTGCAGGAATAGCTAATTGAATATCTTTTACTGATTCCGGAGCCAGCTCAACCGCAAAGTTTCCGGATTGATGCTCTTTTCCATTCTTCAGCAGCACCCATTTAAAATCAAAAGCACTCAGCGACGTGTAGTTGAAATTATTTTCAATCGTAATCAATCCTTTTTTCCAATCCTTATCCTTAAAAATAATATCCTGGTAAACTTTTTTGACTTCATAAATACCCGGATGAGGAGAACGGTCGGCCGCTACCAATCCGTTTGCGCAAAAGTTTAAATCATTTTGCAGATGGCCTGCACCAAAATCTCCGCCATATCCCCAATATGTTTTTCCGTTTGCATCTTTTGCTTTAATTCCCTGGTCTACCCAATCCCATATAAACCCACCCTGCATATGCGGACTGGATTTGATAATATCAAAATATTCCTGGAAGTTTCCGCTGCTGTTGCCCATGGCATGGGCATACTCACACATTATGAAGGGCCTTGTTTTTGTTTTATCTGCCGCATAACTTTTCATATAAGAAATTGGCGGGTACATCGGGCACACTATATCTGTGTTGGCTTCTTCTCCCGACTGTTCAAACTGAACCGGTCTTGATTTATCTCTCTCCTTTATCCATTTATAAGCATCAAAAAATACTTTGCCATTCCCACATTCATTTCCCATACTCCAGATAATGATGGATGCATGGTTCTTATCCCTTTCCACCATTCTTTTAATCCGGTCCATAAAAGCCGGTTCCCAGGATGGCAGATAGGCGGGGTGAACTGATTTATCAAAATTACCGGGCCATACTCCCATTCCGTGTACTTCAATATTGGCTTCATCCACCACATATAAACCATATTCATCACACAGGCGGAGCCATTCCGGATCATTGGGATAGTGAGCAAGGCGAACAGCATTTATGTTATGTTGCTTCATCAACTGGATATCTTTTAGCATCTGCTCCCTCGTAGGAACATGCCCCAGTACTTCATCATGCTCATGCCGGTTTACCCCATGTACCATTATCTTTTTACCATTTACCAGCAGCTGTGCATTCTTTATTTCTACTTTTCTGAATCCAATTTTATGAGAAGCGGCTTCAATTGTATTGCCTTTGCTGTCCTTTAATGTTACTACGGTGGTATACAAATAGGGTGTTTCACTACTCCATTTAGATACACTTTTAATAGCAGCTGACAGAGATACCTGTGACTGTGCTCCAGTAAATTTTTTATTCAGGGAAACAATTTTTTTACCTTCCCTATCAAGCACATCCACAAAAGCAGTTCCTTCTTCATTACCTGCATTACCTACATGAATGGTTGCATTAAACAGACCACTGCTGTATTTTGCATCCAAATCTGAATTGAGTTCAAAGTCTTTTACAAAAACTTTATTTCTTGCCAGCAAGTAAACATCTCTTTCAATACCTGTTAATCGCCAGAAATCCTGGTCTTCCAAATAACTGCCATCATGCCCGCGATATACCTGAGCTGCTAAAACATTATTTCCTTTTGCAAGAAATTTTGTGATATTAAACTCAGCTGGCAATTTACTTGCCTTAGAAAAACTAACCGGCTGGCCGTTTATATATAAATACATAGCCCCTGTTACCGAGCCAAAATGAATGATAACATCTTTATCACTCCAGTTTTCCGGAACAGTAAAATTCATACGGTAAGTACCTACCGGTGCGAACTGGTGATCAATGAAAGGAGGATTCTTAGGAAATGGGTAAACAATATTAGTATAAATGGGTAAGCCAAATCCATTTAGTTCCCAATTGCCGGGAACAGGAATTGTTTTCCAGGCAGCATCATCAAGATCAGTTTTGTAAAAATCAACCGGCCTGTTCTTTGGCTGATCGGTGTAGTGAAATTTCCAGGTACCATTTAATGATTTATACCAGGGAGACTTTTTAAAATCATTTTCAATGGCCAATTGCACGGTTGGGTAAGCCATAAAATCAACATGTGACGGCTCTTTATTAATCTCCACAATTTTCTCATTCTCCCATTCTGTGAAATTGAAAGATTGCCCGTTACAATACTGAGCTGCTACAAGTAAAATAATACAAAGACTTTTCTTCATCCTCTTTTTTTATTTGATTTTGTTATCATTACGCTACTGGAATCAAATGATTACCAGAACATCGTATACAGCGCCACCAAAAGGCCAATTATGATCATTGAACCAATTGCAAAGCCCGTTGATGTTTTAAACATGGACGCATCTATCTCCAGGCTATTGGGCTTCACTCCTCTTTTATTTTCAATAATGCTGATTATATACATACCAACTATGCAAAGCAAAAACACAATGCCCATACGATCCAGGAAGGGTATTTCAAAAACTCCCGCTGCATTTGGAACAGCTAAGCCGACACTGTAAAGTGGCTCCAGGTCAATCATTCCTGGCAGGAATTTCAGCAGCACCGAAAAAATAAAACCGCCTATCGTTGCGAATAATGCTGCATTAGAGGTGGTTTTCTTCCAAAAGAAACCAAGCAAAAACATGGCGAATATGCCCGGCGACACAAAACCGGTGTACTCTTGTATGTATTGGAATCCTTGTTTTCCTTCACCCATTAATGAGTCACCTAAGCCTAATGTTAACAGAATTCCAATTGCGGTGGAAATGATGATAGCGATCTTACCAATTTTTACCAGCTCACTTTCTGATGCATCCGTTTTAAATGCCTTTTTATAAATATCAAGAGTAAAAATAGTACTGATGCTATTCACCTTCGCTGCCAATGAGGCTACTACAGTTGCCGCAAAAGCTGCTATCGTAACACCCTTTATCCCATCGGGGAGGAGGGTGAGTAAAGCAGAATAAGTCCTATTACTTTCAGTACCTATTAATTCCTTATTGATAATGCCTTTTTCATGCAGGTAATACATGGCAATACCGGGAAGAACAATAATAAAAGGCATCAGCATCTTTAAAAAAGCAGCAAATAAAATTCCCTTTCTTGCAACTGGCAAACTTGCACCCAGTGCCCTCTGAGTAATATATTGATTACAGCCCCAGTAGTTAAGATTGGCGATCCACATACCACCGAGCAGCACACTCATTCCCGGCAAATCAATATAGTTGGGGTTATCCTTTTTAAATATCATATGAAAATGATCGGATGCTTCGGCCCTTAAAATTTTAAAGCCGGCAAAAATTCCGTCATCTCCTCCAATCATTTTTAAGGCAATAAACAGCACAATAAAACCGCTGACTACTAAAAAGAATACCTGTATAGCGGAGGTATATCCCACTACCTTCATACCACCTAATGCAATAAAGATTGAAAAGACTGCCAGCAGGAAAACACAAAGAGTAAAATCAAGCCCACTAATACCAGCAATAGCCACTGCTCCCAAATAAAGAATAGACAAAAGATTGACGACAATATAAAGCAATAGCCAAAATATAGCCATTGCCATAGCTACTTTTGAATTATACCGCTGGTTCAAAAACTGCGGCATGGTAAAAATCTTGTTCTTCAGGTAAACAGGCATAAAAAAAACTGCCACAATGATGAGTGTAAGTGCCGCCATCCATTCGTAAGAGGATATAGCAAGGCCTAACTGGAAGCCCGAACCACTCATGCCTGTCATTTGTTCTGCCGATATGTTAGATGCAATTAACGATGCGCCGATTGCCCACCAGGAAAGTGTTCCTTCCGCAATAAAAAAATCAGCTGAACTTGCTTCCTTTTGCTTCTTACGTTTATATATCCAATATCCGTAAAGCGACACTACAACAAAGTAGAAAATCAGAATAAACCAGTCAATTTTTACCATATAAAACGTTTATGAGTCTTTATAAAACAGTTGTCATTTCCATCAGGTTTGTTTGCCAGTTCCATGCACTGGTGACCATTTCTTGCAAGCCCAACTCAGCCTTCCAACCCAATACTTGAGCAGCCTTTTTCACATCTGCATACACAGCGGTGGCATCCCCAGCCCTTCTTTCCCCGATTTTATAATTCAGTTTAACCTGGTTATGTTCTTCAAATGCCTTGATCATTTCCATTACTGAAATGGCATTACCGGTTCCTATATTATATACTTCATACTTTTCAGTCATACCAGCTTGCAATAAGCGATCACAACTTTTAACATGTGCCTTTGCAAGATCCACCACATGTATATAATCCCGCAGGCAAGTTCCATCGGGAGTATCATAGTCATTGCCAAAAACAGTAAGCAGTCCTCTTAATCCTGCTGCTGTTTGTGTTATGAATGGCATTAGATTATTGGGAATACCTAATGGCAGTTCGCCAATTAAAGAGGAAGCATGTGCCCCAACGGGGTTAAAATACCGCAAGGCTATAGCTTTGATATTTTTAGCTGCCGAGGTTTTTTCCAGTATTTCTTCACCCATTTGCTTGGTACTGCCGTAGGAGGAAAGCGCCTTTTTAAAGGGTGTTGATTCCGTAACGGGTAATTCAACAGGATCACCATATACCGTTGCAGATGATGAAAAAACAATATTTTCTATCCCATACTCCTCCATACACTCCAGCAAATGAATCAGTGAAAGAAGATTGTTATGAAAATACTTTAAAGGCTCTTTTACCGACTCTCCCACAGCTTTAAAAGCAACAAAATGAATGACTGCAGCAATATCACTTTCTGCTGAAAACATTTCCTTCAGCCTGTTTTTACCCAGCATATTGATCTGGTAAAACATCGGTTTAGCAGCAGTAATTTTCTCTATCCTATCCAAAACCTGCAAGCTGGAATTGCTCAGGTCATCCAGTATCACGACATCATAACCTGCCTGCTGCAACTCGGCCACAGTATGTGATCCTATAAAGCCCAGTCCACCAGTTACCAATATTTTTTGTCTACTCATTCTGCTATTTTTATTCAGTATAGTGGATACTACTTACCTCTCTTAATTTTTCTGCTGCTGCCTCAGGAGTAATGTCTCGCTGGGGATTTGCCAGCATTTCATACCCAACCATAAATTTTTTAACTGTTGCACTTCTTAATAACGGTGGATAAAAATGCATGTGCCAATGCCATTCCGGGTGTTCTCCATCATTTACCGGCGACTGGTGCATTCCTGCTGAATAAGGAAAAGAAATACTGAACAGGTTATCATATTTTGCCGTCAGTTGCTTTAAAATAACAGCAAACGATCTTTTTTCCTGCTTCGTAAATTGGGTGATGTTCAGTATATGGCGTTTACTTACAATCATTGTTTCATAAGGCCATACAGCCCAGAAAGGAACCAACGCTGCAAAATCATCATTCTCCAATACTATCCGCTCCTTCTTTACTAATTCCAGGCTTAAATAAGCTGACAATAAACTTGTTTGATTTTTTTTGAAATAGTTTTTCTGCTGTAAAGTTTCTTTAGTCAGCTCCAATGGTACAGATGAGGATGACCAAATTTGCCCGTGCGGATGGGGATTACTGCATCCCATGATCTCTCCTTTATTCTCAAAAATCTGAATGTACCTGATGGCCGGATTGGCTGACAGTTCATTAAACTCTTTTTGCCAAAGTTGAATCACTTTTTCAATGGCATCCACACTCATTTGAGGAAGAGTGAGATTATGCTGTGGAGAAAAACATATCACTTTGCAAATCCCGGATTCGCTTTTAGCCAACAATAAGCCGTCCCCATCATACCCTCCTACAGGCGTATCAGCCAATAAGGCTGAAAAATCATTGATAAATGAATACGGTTCTGTGTAAGCAGGGTTAGTGGTTCCATCTGCTCTTTTATTACCCGGACACAAATAACATGTGGAATCATAAGCCGGACGGTCATCTTTTGGCAAATCCTCCACCTTACCCTGCCAGGGACGTTTCATGCGGTGTGGCGAAACCAATATCCAGTCGCCTGTCAGAATATTTAATCTTGTATGCGAATGTTCTTTTACGTCAAACATGATTACGCAATTATTTCTGTTCCGTTTTCAATTGAAGCAACATACCAGGTTAATGGCAGATTCATTTCTTTTTCGTAAGTCGGTTTTAACGAGGCGACAATTTCATCAATGGCATCTTCCTTAACCAGGTTAATGGTGCAACCACCAAAACCGCCTCCCATCATTCTTGCACCAATGACATTCGCATTGTTTCTGACATTATCCACCAGCCAGTCCAGTTCTTTACAACTCACTCCATACATCTTACTTAAGCCATCTTGGGTAGCGAACATTTTCTGACCTAATGCCCCTAAATCATCTCTTTGCAAATCTTTACAGCCCTGCACTAATCTTTCAATTTCCTGTACTACAAAGCGGCTGCGTTTATCAATAAGTTTGTCCTTGGGCAATACATAGCTGTCAAGCATTTCTTCTGTTACATTGCGTAAAGAATTTACTCCCTGTACATGTTCCCTCACCCATTCCACAGCAGTTTCACATTCTTTTCTTCGGGTGTTATATTCTGAAGAAGCAAGTGAATGTTTAACATTAGTATTTAACAGTAGTACTTTTATCCCTTCCAGTTTAAATGGAACATATTCATATTCCAATGAACTGCAATCGAGTTTAATGACATAGTCTTTCTTCCCCATCATGGAAGCAAACTGATCCATAATGCCACACATCACCCCGGCATATTCATGTTCGGCTTTCTGCGCCATCTGTACCATGGTAAGTCTGTCCAGTCCTGTCTGTAATAATTCATTTAATGCAAATACCGTAGCACATTCCACAGCAGCAGAAGAAGATAATCCTGCACCCATTGGCACATCGCTGGTTAGAACAGCATTAAACCCCGGCAGCTTCACTCCTCTTTTGATAAACTGTGCAGCGCTGCCCAAAATATAATTAGGCCAGTTAATATCGCCGATTGGTTTCAAATCAGCCAGTTTGATAGAAAAAGATTCATTCATATCCAAAGCCACGAGGCGTAACTCGTCGTCATCCCGCAGTGACATAGCCATGTAGGCAGCCTTATCAATAGCGGCGGGCAACACAAATCCCTCATTATAATCGGTATGTTCACCTATGATATTAATACGACCGGGTGAACGCACAATTAAGAAATTTTGACTTTCAGGAAATAGCCTTACAAAAGATGATGCGATATCAGAATTGGTTTTCGCCATGGCAAGCGGCTTTATTCAAAAAAGAAATATGATTTAATGTACCTAACTTTTCCGCAAATAAATTTATTATGAAAGTTTGCTTTGACAGGGTGATAATATGGTACAAAAAGGGTGTGATTTGTACCACCTGTTCAGGTTATAAAAGCCACTTAATATCAGTAATAAAAAGTGATACTAAAATCTGAATAACCCAGGTTTTGATAAATATTACCAGTGCTATTACTATCATTCCTGTATTATTCCCAACTGCGGCTAAAAAACAATGGTATCAAAATTTGATACCATTGTTTAAATAGTTACTGAAAGACATTTATTGCCAGGCAGCATTTTGCCAAATGGCAGAATTCGCATTTAATTCGCTTTCAGGAACAGGGAACACACCAGCTTTGCCTGATTGGAAAACGGGACGATAACCGGCCACATTATCAGCAATAGCCCGTTGATAGGCTTGCTGCAGCTGGCCCCATCTCTTAAGGTCAAAGTAACGTAAGCCCTCAAAAGCTAACTCTACTCTTCTTTCATGTTGTACAATGGTTCTTAACTGGTCCTGAGTCCGGCCCGGTCCTTCGGCTGTTTCAATACTGGGCATTGATACCCTTGCCCTGACCTGATTTACCAGCGGGTAAACTTGCGAGAGCTGGTTTAATTCTACTAATGCCTCAGCCCGCATCAACAGCACATCCGCATACCTGATTACATAAAAATCCTGCCCGCCGGGATTAAATACAGATATACCAGTTGCAGAAGCTCTGTTACGAATGTATTTTTTTTGCCCGTAACCAGTAGCCAAATTACCTGTAAAAGCCCTGTTCAGATCAACAAGGAATATATCATTCCTGAAATATACAGAAGCTGGCAACCGGGGATCTCGGTTAAGCTTTTGAGGAGCATTATTAGTGGGAGTACCCGGATTATACAGAGGAGAAGTAGTTATTGGTTTACCATCGGTGCAATAGTAATCAGCCACGAGATTTTTCATCGGCTGCTGATCTACCTTGGGTGCCTGAAAAAAAGTAGCTGAGAAAAGCTCGGTATTGTTTGACAACGCATCCTGGAAAAACCGCACAGAAAAAACAATTTCATTAGAGAGTTCGCCTTGCTCAGTAAACAGTTGCGCATAATTGTTGTGCAAACCATAACCCATGGTCATAAGTGTTGTTGTAGCATTCACTACTCCCTGGTAATTTTTATTATATAAATGGAACCTTGCCAATAGACCTAACGCAGCACCTTTTGTAGCATAACCATATTGTGATGCCGGATAAGATGCCGGCAACTTGGCAATGGCCTCTGTAAGATCAGCAATTATCTGATCCGACACTTCCTGGTAAGTATTTTTCTTAGTATTCTTTTCTTCTACAGTCAATACTTTTAAAATGACCGGTACCTCACGGAAATAAATGGCAAGGTTGGAATAAAACAAGGCTCTTAAAAACAAAGCCTGTCCCATCAGCATTGATCTTTTGTCTTCTGCAATATTCGCTGCAGGTATTTTAGGAATGCTTTCAAGTGCCAAATTTGCCCTGAAAATTCCACGATAACTAGAAGTCCATAATCCCCCAAACAATCCGTGTGAGGGTGTGATATTTCCTTCCATAAAATTGCCCGGACCTTCAAACTTAAACCCATTGAAGGCGTTATCACCAAAACAATCGTACTGGCTGAATCCGGCAGTACCATTTAGATTACCGCTATATAATACCCTATCCTGCAGTACATCATAGATACCGTTTATACCCAAATAGGCATCTTGCTCGTTTTTCCAGAAGTTATCCTCTGCTAATTGAGTAAGTGAATGTTTATCCAAAAATTCTTTGGAGCAGCTGGTGAGTACAAGCACTCCTATCAATAATATCAGATTTCTCATTTTATAAAAGTTTAATATTAACGCCTATGGTATATATTTTATATAATGGGGTCAGCTGATCTGTATTTGTACCCCTTGCCCGTTCAGGATCAAAATTTTCCATTTTGGTAAAAGTCAACAGATTTTGTGCACCTATAAATACCCGGAATTTTGATAACATATATTTCCTGCTGATTTTTTCTGGAATGGTATAGCCAATCTCCAGGTTTTTTAATCTCGTATAGGAAGCATCTTGTACATAGAAACTGGAAACAAGGTTGTTATTTTGCCCGCCAAGTCTTGGCAATTTGTTATTTGGATTAAGTGGTGTCCAGCGATTGATCCAGTAATTCAATGCATTGTTTCTGTCGCCCTCCATAGGCAACTGTCCATTAGCCATTAATATTCTGTCAAGGTCTTTAACCCCTTCAAAAAGCATAGTGAAGTCAAGACCCTTCCAACTGAAGTTGCCATTGAAATTATAAATGAACTTAGGGTGAGGGTTGCCGATAAGTGTTCTGTCGCGGTTATCGATAATCCCATCGGGTTTACCATCAGGACCTGATATGTCTGCATATTTAAAGTCGCCAGGGGCTGTATTGATACTGCCAAATTGCCTTGGCGAGTTGTTGACCTCATCTATAGTTTGAAAAATACCTATCACCTGGTAACCAAAGTAAGCATTGAAAGGAGCTCCTTGCCTGATAACACTTTCAGAATTAACCGTGGCGGCAGCATCCCGGCCCAGATCGGTTACTTTGTTATCAATGTTATAGGTTAAACTGCCTCCAATACTATAATTAAAGTCCTTCCTTTTGTTACGGTAATTAAGCAATATTTCAAGACCACTGTTCTCCATACTGGCTGAATTTTTCGCTGCCAGGTTTGTCACACCGATAGTTGGGGGAAGAGGGAAGTTGGCATATAAAATATCCGAACTTAATTTCTTAAAATAATCTACACCGAGGGTAAGCTTGTTTCTAAAAAATCCGGCATCCAATCCAATATCATATTGCTCTACTGTTTCCCAGGTAATATTAGGATTTGCCAGGCGGGTAACTGCAACAGCCGCTACTACCGTATTGGTACCAAGGAAATAGTCCAACCCGGTATTATATGTCTGATCGAAAATGTAATTTCCTATGTTATCATTTCCTGTTACACCCCAACTGGCTCTTAGTTTGATATCTGATATCCACTTTATGTTACGCATAAATTTTTCCTTGCCAATCCTCCAGCCTGCTGATGCCGAAGGGAATGTGCCATAACGGTCAGATGGCCCGAACTTAGATGACCCGTCTCTTCTTAAATTAAATTCAAGCAGGTATTTTGAATTCAATGCATAATTAACCCTTCCAAAAAATGATTGCAGCGATTCCTCTGCCGCACTTCCGGTAAGAGTCGGGTTTAATACACCACCTCCGTCAAATTCCTGAATTGCATTTGAAGGAAAGCCCTGCAGCGAGCCGCCAAACCCATCTGTTCTGTTATAGATTACAGAATGGCCAAGCAGTACTGACAAATCATGTTTTTTGTAAAATACCTTTGAAAAACGTAACAGGTTTTCGTTCAATAAACGATAAGTAAAGCCTGTAGTGTTAGATAGTGTATTGACCAGTGTCGGCTGTACCAGGTTTCCTGCCCAGTCGTAGGTAAAATTTGTAGGGGTAAAATTAGATTCGGAAGAATAATTAATATTAAAACTACCGCTTGTTTCAAAAGACAGGTTTTTAGTAAAGCCCACTTTAATTCCTATACGGTCTGCTATATTAATTTGATCGCTTACAAAATCCCCCAAATATCCTCTTCTTATGGGATGTGTAATAGGAAAACTGGCATTTACTTTCAGGTAGGATCCGTCAACCGCTCCATATTCTCCATTACTGTAATATACAGGGACTGTAGGTGCTGAACGCTGAAACTGATTGATAATACCTGTTTCTCCGGTAATAGCACCGGGTCCGCCGGCAGGTCCTTTGAACCGCAACCAATAAGCATTGGTAACATTAGATATAGTTAGCCAGTTATTCAATTTTGAATTAACATTAAATCCAAGATTGTAACGGTCCGATTTGAACTTCCCTTTAACTACGGCTTCTTGTGTCCGATAGCCAAGTGAAAGATGATAAGTTGCCCTTTCGTTGCCGCCAGATAAAGCGAGATAATGATTTTGAATCGGGGCTGATCTCAGAATAACATCAGACCATTTGGTTTTAGCATACCGGTCTGGAGACATTCCATTTACGATTGAATCAATTTCAAGATCGGTATAACGCAAAGGCGCTGTGGGCCCATTTGCATTAATGTCTTTTTCATTCTTTAAACGGGCATAATTGGCTGCCCCTAAATACTCCGGTACCACTGTTACATCCTGTAGACCAAAATAATTGTTATATACGATACTTACTTTACCAGCTTTCCCCATTTTGGTAGTTACAACTATTACACCATTCGCACCTCTTGCACCATAAATAGCACTGGCTGATGCATCCTTCAACACAGATATCGTTTCAATATCTGCTGGCGCCAGGTTATTAAAGGCCTCCATACCTGTATATTGTATATTATCAATAACCACCAGCGGCGTGGAAGAACCAAAAGTTCCTATACCCCGGATAACAACTGAAGAAGCGTCTGTACCTGGAAGGCCGCTCGCCTGTGTTAATTGTACACCTGAGAAACGGCCATAAATAAGCTGACCTGAATTAGTTACCGGCTGATTTACAGCTTCGTCAAAAGTTACCGTTTGTGTGGATCCGGTCTGGTTAATCTTTTTCTGTGTGCCGTAACCTACAACCACTACATCCTGTAGTGTAGATGTAAAAGGTTCTAACTTCACAATAACGGGTTCTCCGTTCCAAACAACAGTAGTACTTTGAAAATCCACCCTGCTTATCATAATAATAGGATCTTTTGTACTTGTCTGAAAGCTGAATGAACCTTTGTCGTTTGTTGAGACACCCTTTTTAGTTTTCAAATCAGTGACTGATGCCCCCACAACAGGAGTGCTGTCACTTGCATTGATAACCGTTCCCCTTATAATAATGTTTTGAGAAAAAACCTGGAACCCTGTCAATAAAAACAGGAGGAAAAGCAACCCAGGTTTTGCCGGCAGTCGTTTTGTAAATGCAAGCATCGTTTAAATTTTGGTTTAGTTATTTTTTACACTCCTAAATAAGGAATAAATAAATTCTTACAGGGTATATGGATTCCTCAAAAAAAAGGTACAAATTAGTCAGGCCGGTTTGTGGAAAGTATTGAAAGAAAGACTGTGTATTTGCTAAACAAAAATTACCTGCTTAGGTTGAAAATGATGAAAGAAAGTGAAGAAGTTCAGTAATTTTGCATCCAGGTAATTGTCTAAAGGTCTTATTTTCAACAGTCAGGATTGGTTTTGAACAAATCAGGGGCGATAGTTTGAGTTAAGCTTGAATCCGTCTTTTCTATGCTGCTTCACCCACTGTAATAGTTTTTTCCGCAGTGTTCGGTTCTTTACTTTATAATCGGCTGCAATATTATTCTGTTCGCTGATGTCAGTATCAAGATTAAACAATTCAGTACTGTTATCTTCAAACTTATAAATCAGTTTAAACTTCCCTTGACGTATTGCAGCTCCTGGCTTACCTCCCTGGTTACTATAATGCGGATAATCCCAGATAATAACTCTGTCTTTGTAGCGATGGTACTCAGTTATCATTTGAAATATGTTATCTCCGTCAATATCATCAGTTTTTTTATAATTCTTATTGACAATACCAGCCAGTGTCGGAAATATATCTGCAGAATGTACGGGTAAATCTGAAACAGTTGCTGCTTCGGCCTTTCCTTTCCAATGTAAAATTAAAGGCACTCTGATACCCCCTTCATATAGCCAGCCTTTGCCCCCTCTCAGTGGAATGTTAGAAGTGGGACTTCCTTCCGCTGTGCTTAATCCGCCATTATCAGATGTAAAAACGATCAGTGTATTTTCAAGTAACTGTAATTCCTCAAGCTTGCTTATCATACGGCCAATATTCCAATCCATATTTTCTACCATGGCTGCATACACAGGGTTATCTTGTATCAGCCTTTTCTTCCAGCCCGGTTCAAACCGCATCCATGCTTCACTGTTATCAAATCTACCAGCCGTGTCAGAAGTTGAAGATTTCATTTTCAACTTATACTTATTAATAAGATCCGCAGGAGCCTGCATGGGGTTATGCACTGCATACAACGAGTAAAATAAAAAAAATGGTGCGTCTTTCTTTTGTTCAATAAACTTCAGGCATTCATTGGTAAGCCTGTCCGTGAGATACTCGCCAGCTGGTCTGTCGGTCAACCTGGGGTTTTTGTATGGCGTAAAAAATCCGCCTGTCGTATCATTTTTTCTGCCTGTTGGAGAACCCGCACTCCAGCCGCCTATATTGGTTAGATACCCATGAGCTTGTGGCCAGTATTTCTCTTCTTCTCCCAAATGCCATTTACCTGCAAAGAAAGTTGTATAGCCGTTTGC
The DNA here is from genome assembly GCA_029558715.1 of Bacteroidota bacterium. GTDB lineage: Bacteria > Bacteroidota > Bacteroidia > Chitinophagales > Chitinophagaceae > JJ008. The sequence continues at coordinate 23,273 of JAKQEA010000009.1, forward strand.
CAATGCATATTCGCTGATGGTATTCTCATCCAAAGACAACTGATAAGCTGTAGCAGGTGTAATAAATTTTTCAAACGATCTTGCCTTGCCATATTCTTGTCGTCCTTTTATCCAGTCTGTAACACCAGTTTTGGTAGGATACTTTCCCGTCAGTATACTGGCTCTTGTTGGGCTGCAAACCGGGCTTGCAGCATAAGCCTGCGTAAATTTAATTCCGGAAGCTGCTAGGTTATCCAAGTTGGGTGTTTCATAAAAGCTGCTGCCATAACAGCCAAGATCTTTCCATCCAAGATCATCTGCAAGAATGACAATGATATTGGGTTGGCGGCTATTTTGCTGCGCATTTAATACCTCTGCATGCAGAGTAAGTATTAAGAGCAAGACCAGTAATTTATTTGTGACAGTCATCATCTTGAGCCATTTCTTATATCAATGGATGTTTTCCTCAAAGTAACAATTCAGATATTAACCATACTTGTCACCATCCAAAGTAATGAATTGATAAGTTTTGTGCTTTTCAAAAAAGGGGGATAAAATCGTCAGCAATATTTTCACTAGAATAAAAGAACAACGGCTATCATTTCTTATAGTCAGAAGGTGAAACACCAAATTGATCTTGAAATCGTTTTCTGAAATATTTAATATCATTGAAACCCGATTCATAAGCGGCATCGGTTACAGAGTATTTTCCGCTCTCGAGCAGTTTTACAGCATAGTTCAATCGGGCAGTCCGAATAAACTCATTCCCTGACATGCCGGTCACGGCTTTAAGCTTCCTGTAAAAAGTAGACCTGCTCATATACATAAGACCGGCCAGCTCATCGCTGCTGAAATTGGTGTTGGGTATGTTATCTTCTACTATTTTCATCACCTTAAACAAAAATTCTTCTTCAAAAGATTGTATTTCAAAATTTCCTGAACCTAAAAACACCTTCTTCGCATATAGTTCTTTCAACTTATTGCGGGAAGTAATAAGATTATGAATATGCATCAACAACAGTTGTGAATTAAACGGCTTTGGCAAATACACATCAGCTCCTTCCCTTATGCCCTGAATATGGTGTGACATATCTGTTAAAGCAGTTAGCAGTATAATTGGAATATGCGAAGTATCCTTATGTGATTTTAATGTCCTGCACAGCTCTATGCCATCAACTTCAGGCATCATTATATCACTTACAATCACATCGGGAATTATTTCCAAAGCCGTTTCGATACCTTCTTTTCCATTAATCGCCGTTATTACTTTAAATGATGGCGACAATATATCAGACACATACTGCTGAATATCTGTATCATCTTCCACTACCAGTATAATTGACTGTTCTGGTTCCTGGGGCAACTGTTCGTTTTCCGTTTGCATAGTAACTGATTTTATTATTTGTTCATCATTTTGATCAACATTATTTGCAGGATCAAATACACTGCTGATATTAGTAGCAGTATTTTCAGCAGGAGGTAATACAATTTTAAATGCGCTGTCCTTTACCCCATCACTTTCTGCAATGATTGTACCTCCGTGCAGTTGTGTAAGCTCTTTAACAAAGGACAGCCCTATACCTGTGCCTGAAATCGTAGCAGCGTCACTTCCACCCCTGTAAAAGCGGTCAAAAATCCTATCGAGTTCATTGGCAGGAATACCTCTGCCCGTATCCTTAATTATTATTTCACAACTTCCATCGCTATTTTTCAGTATGCTTACGTTGATACTTTCCTCATTCGGTGTAAACTTGAAAGCATTTGCTATAACATTAAATAAAATGATCTCCAGTTTATTATGATCAAATGAGTAAGAAAAAAATTTCTCATTCGCTGTGAAGGTATAATTGATTTTTCTACGGTCAGCTTCATCAACAAAGCCATTAAATATCTCTCTGCAAAACGAAATAATTTCACCGGGCTGCACAGCCAGTCTTAAGCTTCCTGCTTCTGCTTTTTGATAATCCAAAAGCTGGTTAACCATTCTCAGCATTCGCTTTGATTGCTTTTGCACCAGCCGCAGGCTCTTTTCAGCAAAAGTATCAGTCTTTTTACGTTGCAGCAGATCATCAACCGGACCGAGGATTAATGTCAGCGGGGTTCGGAATTCATGAGAAATATTGGTAAAAAGCCGTTCTTTGAAATCAGCCAGTTCATTTTCCTGTTGTCTCGCCAATCGTGTCAGCGCTAATTGATTCCTTAATCCTGCCTGCTTCAATCCAAAATACCTTGTCAGCCATAAAAGAAATATAAACAAAGCAATATAAATGGAATAAGCCCACCAGGTTTTCCATGGTGGAGGAAGAATCTTTATTTTTAGTTCATGCGGAGCTTCACCCCATATCTTATCACTGTTTGTTGCTTTCACCTTCAGGTAATAAGTACCCGGATTAAGGTTAGTAAATGATACGAGCCTGCTATTGGCGGTATATACCCAATCCTCATTAAAGCCTTCGAGCATATACATATACTCATTTTTATCAGGAGCCCTGAAATCAAGTGCAGCAAATTCAATGGCTATAATATTTTCCCGGTGTGTAAGGGTAATATTCTGTGTTTCGTAAAAAGGCCGGTTCAGGAATATGCTGTCACCTTTCTGTTGTCCGAATTCAAATGGCTTATTGTTTATTCGCAGGTTTGTAAAATATACCGGCGGAGAGAACCGGTTGATCGTAATGCTGTCAGGATTGAAATATGTCAATCCTTCTACTCCTCCAAAAAAGAGTTGGTTTTGCAAACTCGTATAAGAAGCATTTTCGGAAAACATATCGGACTGAATTCCATCTCTTTTATCAAATACAGCTATAGACTTATCTCTGCCGCTTATCCTGATAATGCCCTTATTGGTACTTGCCCATATATTACCCATATTGTCAGGAATCACCGCATGTATATAATCATTGGGTAGTCCTTCTTTTGTTGTATAAATGGTAACATTTAATTTATCAGCTTCGACTGCAGAAATCTTATTTAAACCATACTGAGTGCCTGCCCAGATATTACCAGACCGATCTTCAGCCAGGCATAATATGGTGTTATTACTGATAGAACGACCTGGCTCATCCGTTTGTAGATAAAAGCGGAAATTATCGTTTACGGGATCATACAGATGCAGTCCCTTATATGTTCCAACCCAAAGGCGTTTTTTTGAATCTACAAGCATACAACTCACCCTTTCGTTTTGTAATGCACCTTTTACGCCGTATGCAGGAAGATAGTTTTCAAACAACGGTTTGTTTTGCTTGTCAAACCCGGAAATATAGCTCAATCCATTCTCCTGCGTACCCACCCATATTCTCCCTGAAGAATCCTTTACTATGGCATTAATTTTTTTTTCGCTGATCGAATTCGAATCCATTGGATCTGGAATAAACAATTCGTATTGCCCTGTTATAGTCTTGTTGTTTTTTATACGAATTAGTCCTTTGTTGGTAGCAATCCACAAATTCTCTTCTTGTTGTAAAAATGAACGGCTTTCGTAAGGGATATTTGGTGTATTTAAGTCATCTGCAGCAGTAATTTTCAATTTCGAAAAATTTTTCCAGTCTGCTGAATATTGAATTCCCCCTCCTTTGGTACTTAGCCATAGTTTATTAAACGGGTCAACATAGACAGATAAGATATGTGTAGTACCTCCAAACACATTTGCCTTATATCCGATATTGAAGAATTTTTTGGGGTTCAGGTCCATTTTAAAAACACCAGCCCCGTCTGTACCAACCCATAACAAACCAGAAGGATCTTCCTGGATAGTCAGGATTATCTGGTTATCTGCTGTAAAAATTCCCGGAATATTGAGATCCATTTTTTCAGCAAGCTCAGTTGATCGGTCAAAGCGATTCAGGCCACCACCCCATGTTCCAATCCATAATGCGCCTTTGGAGTCAAGCAAAAGACGATAAGTATTATTGGAACTGATGGATCTGTTATTATTTGCCTGATGACGAAAATTTTTAAACTCCTTCGTATGCAAGTTAAATTTAATCAACCCCTTATCCCATGTACCCAGCCATAAGTAATTATTTTCTTTATCAGTAACAATGGCGCTGATATTAATACCCGGCATTCCAAAATCATATACCTCGTCATTTATCAATTCACTGTTCAAATGCCTCAATCCGCTGTTGGTGGCCAGCCAGTAGCCGTTGTTTCCATCCGGCTGTATATCAAAAGTTTTCCATGTACTATTGAGCACCTTAAACTTCCCGGTTATTTTATCCAGGTATTGAAAACCTTTCCAGGTCCCTATCAGCAGTTTTTCAGATTCTGTATCTAATAATGAAAGAATATAATCTGCATTGAACCCGGTGTTTCCTGCGGAGGTATTTACAAAATTGGTAATGCGTCCGGTAGAAAGATCATAGCTGCTGAGTCCTCCGGATTTAGTACCAATCCAAACAATATTCTTCTTGCCATTTTGCAATACTTCGACCGACTGACTCAACAGGTTGTTTGATTTACTAAAGTCGTTTTTTAGCAGTTTCATTTCATAGCCATCAAACCGGTGTAAGCCTCCTCTTGTGCCAAACCAAATAAAACCCTTCTTATCCTGGATTATCGAAGTAACCTCGTTATTCACCAACTCATCTGAAATATGGATAAAAGATGCAGGCTGTTGGGTATATCCGGCTATTGCGGCACCCAACAGGAATAAAAGGCAAGCATATTTTTTATACCTGTAAGACAAAGTATACAATTAATCAGTAGCCCGGATATTGAATGTATCACATTTCACCCATGAAAATACATCTTTCAACAAATCTCCCTGTTATTCAAAGGAAAATCACAAGTGTGGCAAACAGGATAATCAATAAGAGATAAATGATGGTAAGTTTTACACTAATCCGTTGGTTATTTTTTGAATATTCACCTCTTTTTTGCTTTACAAACATATAGGTAAATGGTTTAAGGCTTGGGGTTACTATTTTTTCAATTGAAATTCCTTTAATTCTTCGGGGTTTCTTACCCTCACTTTACGATTATGCATTAAGTCATCATGTATCATTAACGTAATGGTATCCCAGGTAGCTCCTTCTGTCCAGAGAGGAGATATTTTGTCTTTTTCCCACAAATCAAATTGTCGCTTCAATCTTGAATAAACAGCAGGCTTTTTAGCAACCAGGTCATTTGTTTCACCCGGGTCTTTACTGAGGTCATATAATCTGTCCCCAGCTCCCTGAACCTTTATAAGTTTATACTTTCCTGACCGGATAGCAGCTGCTTTATCTTTTCGCCAAACAAGTTGTTGATGAGGATGCTGATTTGTTTTATTTTTTAAATACGATATCAGGCTTATTCCATCCAAGCCAATGGCAGACCTGTTGGTAACACCTGCTGCTTCCAATGAAGTAGCAAAAATATCAAGTGAAGAAGTCAATCCATTAAATACGGCATTACTTTTTAAACTTTTTGGCCAGCTAACTAAAAAAGGAACCCGATGTCCGGCTTCGTATTTATTTCCTTTGAAACCTTTTAACGGTAAATTACTTGACTGGTTATTGTGGGCACCACCATTATCACTTAAAAAGAAAATAAGGGTATTATCAAATAATCCCTGCTGCTTTAACTCATCAACAATATTACCAACTGCCCTGTCAAGTGAATAGGTCATAGCTGCCAGCTTCTTCCTGGGGTGGTCAGCAAATTTTTCTAAATCATCCTTGCTGGCCTCCATGGGAGTATGTACAGCGTTTGGCGCCCAGTACATGAAAAAAGGATGCTTTTTATTTTTCCGGATATAATCGACCGCTTTTTCTGCCAGCACATCAGTCAGGTAACCATCAAACGAAACTTGCTGATAATTTTCCAATAAAGCATTTTTTGAACCTTTCCGGTCATCCTTTTCAGGCTGATAAAAATAACTTCGGCCACCACTTAAAAAACCGTAATAATATTGAAACCCTCTTTTCAATGGATGTTGTGAAGGCTCATAACCTAAGTGCCATTTACCAAATGCAGCGGTGGCATAACCATTATCCTGTAATATTTTTGGCAGTAATAACTGGTTAGTGTCCATACCCGGATATCCATCGCCTTCATTGCACTCGTATCCAAAACGCTGCTGATATTTGCCGGTTAATAATCCTGCACGGGACGGGCTGCATACGGATGCAGTAACATGTGCATCCGTAAACTTTATTGCTTGCGATGCCAGCTTGTCAAGGTTAGGGGTTTGCAGGTCCTGAGATCCCATAAAACCAAAATCAGCATAGCCTGCATCATCCACCAGAATGATGATAATGTTTGGAGGCGCATCCTCAGGCGGAACAGCGTTACGGGTAGTAGTGCCAGAAAAAAATAGCGTAAGTAATACAGCTCCGATTATATATATCCTCAGTTTCTGATACATCGGCATTGTTGAATCAGTTTTTTGGTTTCGATTTTTCTTTCTGCTCCTTGTTATACTGTTCTTCCTGGTTTAAACCATAAAACAAAGGCGGTAGAGTATTCGCTTCCCATTTTTTTATTTCTGCTTTAAGTTGTTCCGTAGTTTTTCTATCATCGGATGCTATGTTCTTTTTTTCAGCCAGGTCTGTTTTGAGATCAAATAAATGAATGACAGAATCCTTTAGGATAACTTGTTTTACCCCTGAATGATCCAGTAAAGCATAGTTTTTTTGATCGTAGTGCCGCCAGAAAAGATAATCATGTGGTGAACCACTCCTTTTCCCTTGAACGTAAGGAAGTATATCCTTGCCATCCAACATGTTTTTTGGTTGCGCAGCACCACTAATATTTGAGGCGAGAGTTGCAAATATGTCTAAAGAGATAACCGGGTTATCATAACGGGTGCCTGGTTTTATTTTTCCAGGCCAGCTAATAGCGAACGGCACCCTGATACCTCCTTCCCAGAATGAACTTTTTCCTCCTCTTAGTGGTCCGTTATTACTACCATTATCCTCTATTGGACCTCCGTTGTCGGAAAGAAAAATTATGATGGTATTATCGGCGATTTTCAACTCTTCCAATTTATCCAACAGCAGCCCTACACCATCGTCAACAGCACTCACCATTGCAGCATAGGTTTTGCGTTTATTGTTTTGAATATTGGGAAACCTATCCAGGTATTTTTGTGTTGCCTGCAACGGCGAATGAGGTGCATTATAAGCCAGGTACAAAAAGAACGGTTTATCCTTTTTCTTTCCAATAAACGAAACAGCCTCTCTTGACAAAGCATCAGTCAGGTATTCATTTTCTTCTACCAACTTATTATTTCGCACAAGTTTTGTCCTGTAGCTTTGTCCTTCATTCTTTGCGCTATCAGGATTTTTTATATCATACTCTTCCGGAAAATACCGGTGACCGCCACCCAGAAAACCAAAAAACTCATGAAAACCCCTGTTCATGGGATGAAACTTTTCATGAACACCGAGGTGCCATTTACCGATAGCCATGTTATGATAACCGGATAGTTTTAAAAACTCTGAAAGTGTTTGCTCACTTAAAGGCAGGCCGATATTTTCATCAAACGGTCTGTAAAGCGGATTTCGGCTATAACCAAACCTGTCCTGGTAACGACCAGTGATAAGACCAGCACGACTCGGCGCACAAACAGAATAACTAACGTATCCGCTGGTAAAAATCACCCCATTTTTGGCAATACGGTCTATATTGGGTGTGGGAATATCTTTACATCCGTTAAAGCCAACATCACCATATCCCTGGTCATCTGTAAGAATAAAAATGATATTGGGCCTTTCCTCCTTATTTAGTTGTGCTATTTTTTCCTTTCTGTTGAATGTCCATGCAGTTGACAAAAAAAGTAACAGCAGACCTCCAAGCAGGAAAGCTAACTTTTTTTTAAAAATCATTGATGATCTAATCATGTTCATTATTTCTTTGTTTCACTTAACTCGATTGCCCCCATGTCCGGTTTTCCTTTAATTGAATTCCCCAATATATCTTTTTCAAGCTTTAACCCAATACGAAGGTCTATACTATCGCTGGGAATTGGCTGAATCACTACGCCTCTATTACGAATTAATTTTTCGTTATCCGGTACATAATCAGTGGCTACAAGCCCTCCTTTATTTTTAAATCCGGGATCTCCGACCATGGGTGATGTATCTTTTATTGAAATATCCTTCGGCCAGTTATCCGGTCTTAAAAAAAGGTTATTGGTAAATACTACATTGGGAATATCTCCCGCATCTGATTCATTTTTTTTCTGATCGCCCTGCACTAATATGGCATCATTTTCAAAATAGAATATATTATTAGCTATCAGTACACCATTGGAACTGCTGCTTACTGCTATCCTTGGGAGTATGCCGGCTGAAACATAAATACTATTGTTGTAAAAGTAACTGTTGAAAGGACCTACTTTTTCTTTATTGTTTCCCTGGTAACCACTTAGCCAGAAAATTTTACCTTCCTGGAAAGCCCCGTTTACTCCTTTTATCCTGTACCCGTCATTAATGCTTATGTTATAGCGATAAGCACAATTATAATTGTTTCCCAGTATCTCGCAAAAACCACCGGCATTATTGGCACTTATATTATACTGAACCACTACATCCGAACAATTATAATCAATATGCACTCCTGCCGAATCACCTGGTCCGTTTGCATTTTCAAAACGATTGTGTTCGATGAGAATGTTGCTGCAACTCCATGTCCACATGCCGCTTCCCCTGCCCCAGTTCCTGCTATCTGCCACAGAACCTGAATGGTCGATCGAGTTGTGATGAATGTGCCCGTTGCTAACACCCGACATTTGTAAACCGGGTCCGCCGGTTTGATAAATTTTACATTCCGCTACTTCAACCTCTTTCATTCCTTTTGCATTGGCTGTAAATTTTAACCCGGTATGGCTCACATTAAAAATTTCTGCTTGTAGAATTTTAATATTACTTAACAGGCCTTTCTTTGAATTATTGATGAAACGGATGCCCCAACCATAGCTTTGTGTCCCGTTGGCTGATGCGGTTTCTGCCGCTGAACGTTTATAACCGGGTACATGATAGTATACATCATGAACGACAATATCTTTTATCAAAATATCAGTAAATGCTTCGTCTTTTGTTACTTCAACGAGGATACCACAACGCATTTCTCCCTGCTTTATCTGTCCATTGCTTTGGTATGGTTTTTTTCCTGTGATTTCAATCCCATATACCTGCACATATGAAGAATTCCGGATAAGAATAGCATTAAGCTGATCACCTGCATCCAAAACTGGTTTTTCCTTATTTCCATTAACTATATAACGGGTAATTACCACAGGATGATACAACGAACCTTTCACATTTATCAGTGATAACATGCCAGAAAATTTTTGACCAGCTGCAAACAGAATAGAGTCTCCCGGCCTTAATTGAACGGATACAATGGGTGAGGTAGTTTTCCAAGGACTTTCAATACTTGTACCGACATTAGCATCATTACCCGTTTCAGTATTGATGTAATAGTTCAATGCCATTGCAGAACCACTCAGCATTATACAGGCCAAAATAGAAAATAGATACTTCATCGAAACAGTCATTGTTTCTGACAATGGTTAATTTACTAAAGCTAAACCTGCCCTTTCAAAAAATGGCGGTAACAGGCTTCAAAAAAGGGGGACAATCTGTTCAATTAAACAGAAAAATGAGAGTCAAAATAAACCAGTTTTACCAGGTATCTGTTCTGAATGATGAAACGGGCAACCCCTGGGTATTAAACAGGCTTCCCGCAGCCCAGCTTTTAAATGCATAACGGACGCTGACAGGATTTTTTACAGCACTGCTGCTAACTACGATAATACCATTTTTATCGTTGACAATTTTGGCCTCAGCCGGGTAAAACACTTTGTCTTCTCCTGCTATTTCAAAGTCAGCAAGTGGCTTTCCAAAACTTGTTAAGCCCTGGTCACAATGATTAAAGGTCAACCAAACTTTTCCTTCAGGCTTTATTTCCATTTTTTGATAAATTGGCCCGCTGAATGCAATACCCTTTACATCGTAATCTTTTACCAGGGCCCAATAAGCCAGACGGATACCAACTGCTTCCTTTTGTGAGGGATGTATAACATTTTGTTCTCCAATATCCATGGTTACTGCCATGCCTGTATTACTTACTGTCTGCATCGTTTTCAGTTGAGCCTCCCGTAAAAAGGCAGCATTCCATTTACCGGGTTCAAAAGGGGCTATCTGAGCAAAATAAAAAGGAAAATCCCCCTGTTGCCATTGCTTTCGCCATGATGTGATGAGTGATGCAAACAAACTCCTGTATTCATGTGCATTTTCACGGTTAGACTCGCCTTGGTACCATAAAACACCTTTTATTGTATAACCAATGTATGGATGCAGCATAGAGTTATACATTAGGGTCGGCAATTTCTGTGGCTCAGTTTTCGGTAGTGTATCAGGAATGGCTTTATTAAATGGAGATAGCGTTTGTGCATCCATCCAGCTTTCAATGGCAGATGCCCCCCATGCTGATTGTATGATACCAACAGGCACACCCAGTACTGCTTGAATTTTTTTGGCAAAATAATAGGCAGTAGCACTAAAGTTTCCTGTAGTAGCAGGTGATGCTGCTTTCCATTCGCCCTTCACATCGTAAAGCGGCGTCAGGCTTACAGAACGAGGCGTTTGAAGAAAGCGGATTTTATCATTGTCCGAGTTTAATATTGTTTCATTGCTGCCAATTACCGGTTGATTGGCATAGCCCTTCACCGGCATTTCCATATTGGATTGACCTGAACAAAACCATACTTCACCAATCAAGACATTTCTTAAATTGACCTCTTTGCTCCCCTTTACCTGGATGCTATATGGTCCGCCTGCAACAGGGGTTTGAACTTTTACCTTCCAATATCCTTTTGCATCTGTTGTTGCACTGGCTGTTTTACCCCAGCTGCCTTTCACCAAAATTTTAGTCCCCGGATTGTCCATGCCCCAAATGGATACTAACTGCTGTTGCTGTAATACCATGTTATCACCAAAAAGTCCCGGTAACCGGGTTTGGGCAGTACTATTATGAACTGCGAAAAAAAACAGCAGGAAAATTACAACCAGCTTATACATAATGAGGAAAACATTTTAACCGTTTGGCCAGCCTTAATAATTTATGAATCGCTTATTTTTTCTGAAACACCCGGACATAGTCTATAAAATACATAGAAGGCAGATCAGTATTATCTAAATTACCACCCCTGTTACCACCCATCGCCAGGTTGAGTAATAAGTAATGAGGTTGACGAAAAGGATTTTTCCCGTCTGACTTATTAATCGTTTTATTCAGGTCTATGGAATTCAGCAACAGGTCATCTACAAAAATCTGCATTTGGTTCTCATCCCAGATCAATGTCCACACATGGAACTGGTCTGCCCATTTTCTACCGCCCAGGCTGTCAATGGAAACTTTAGCTACATCCCAGATGCCATTATACCTTTTTTGCGCAGCAAATGCAAAGTTGGCCAGAATGCTGTCCTTGTAATATTCCATAATATCCACTTCACCGTTGGACGGCCATTCACCGGATACACCCAGTGTCCAAATTGCCGGCCACAAACCAGGCTGTGCATCAATCTTTGCCCTTACCTCCACTTTTCCATATTGAAATGCATGTTCCTTTTTCATCACTACACTGGCAGAACTGAACTTTATATTTTTCCATTTTGTTTTCCAGTTGGTACTTCCTTCTTCAAAGTTGGGGTTAGGCCTGTTCTCCTTGTCTCCGATAATAACCAGCATACCATCCTGACACATTGCATTTTCCTTTTGATACCATTGGGCTTCGTTATTCCTTACAAAACCCTCTTCAAATCGCCATTTTGCAGTATCAGGAGTACCGTTGTAGTTAAATTCATCAGCCCACACCAGTTTATACTTCTGCTCCTGTTTTATGCCTGATTGCTGAGCAATAAGACAGTTTTTAGCTATAAAAAAAACAACCAGTATACACAGAACTTTTGTCATAATTCATTTTATTTATGCTTTAAAATTAACCCATCTCACTCTGCACATGTATTACAGCAGTTCCAAATATGCGGTGTAATAATGTCAAAATTAGCATCATTTCTTTCCGGCAGATTCCCAATAAGATTTCTTCTTTATTCACAACCGTTTCAACCGAAACAGTTGCATTTCCGGCCTATTTCCTATCTTCCTTCTTTAAATGCTTGCTATGCAAAAAACAAAAATTGCCGGTATCGGCATGTATATACCCGCCAATGTAGTTACTAATAATGACCTGCTGAAGTATATGGATACCAGCGATGAATGGATACAGGAACGTACAGGGATCAAAGAACGGCATTATGCCCATCGTACCGAAGAAACCACCACTACTATGGGTGTTGAAGCTGCAAAGATTGCAATTGAAAGAGCCGGCATCACACCGCAGGATATAGACTTTATCATTTTCGCAACATTATGCCCTGATTATTACTTTCCCGGTTGCGGTGTCTTACTGCAACGGGCCATGAAGATGAAAGAAATCGGTGCACTGGATGTACGCAATCAATGCAGCGGCTTTTTGTATGCACTGAGTGTGGCCGATCAGTTCATTAAAACCGGTACCTATAAAAATATCCTGGTGGTGGGCTCCGAAAAACATTCATTCGGGCTTGATTTTACCACAAGAGGAAGAAATGTATCTGTCATTTTTGGTGATGGTGCAGGTGCTGTGGTCTTGCAGCCAACCAGCAAAGAAAACCAGGGTATTTTAAGTACACACCTGCACAGCGACGGGGAATCAGCCGAAATCCTTGCCATGTATAATCCCGGCACTCATGCCAACCACTGGAAGGAAGAAAAATATGCCTCCTTTGATGAGGCCGAGATAGCACAAATGTTTTTCAGTCATAAAATGATAGATGATGGCCAGATTTTTCCATTTATGGATGGACCGGCCGTTTTTAAAAAGGCCATTGTAAAATTTCCTGAAGTGATCAATGAAGCGTTGCAGGCTAATGGCTATAACACCGGGGATCTCAGGTTGCTCATTCCGCACCAGGCTAACTTACGGATATCCCAGTTTGTTCAACAGAAACTACAACTAAGGGACGACCAGGTTTATAATAACATTCAGTATTACGGTAATACAACCGCAGCTTCAGTGCCTATTGCTTTATGCGAAGCATGGGAAAAAGGACTTGTAAAAGAAGGTGACCTCATTTGCCTGGCAGCATTCGGCAGTGGTTTTACCTGGGCCAGTGCATTGCTGAGATGGTGATGACCCGGCAGGTTGCAACTTTAACTTCCGGTTTGTCATCACATATTAGTAAATCATAACTTTAAAGATGAAAAGTATATTCAGCATCATTATAATATTATTTAGCATCAGTAATGCGCAGGCACAAACAGGCAGCTGGAAGATAAAGCTCAACGGCAAAATTTTACTATCAACCAATAAAGAAGATGAAAAGCTTAATTGCAAAAAAATTAAACCTGCTCAATGGAATGAAAACGGGTACCTGGAAATAAGTTTTACCGAAGATGAACCCGATACCTGGTGGCGTTCATTTCATTTTAATGATGAACAGGACAATGAACTCATCAGGAAAGACAGTGTTACCTATTTTAAAATACCTGCCAAAGAACTTCAGCGAATTTTTACGGGCAAAAAAGAG
>JAKQEA010000077.1 GCA_029558715.1 Bacteroidota bacterium
ATGCATTACGATTTCACGAATACAGGTACTATATATTAAATGACCCCCTGATCTCAGATTTTGAGTATGACCAGCTTTACAAGGAGCTTGAAAAAATTGAAAATGGCAACCCGGCTTTGATAACGGCTGATTCCCCTACTCAACGGGTGGCAAAAGGATTGACCAAAGATTTTCCGACAGTACAGCATCTCGTACCCATGCTTTCTTTGAATAACTCATATAATGCCGATGACCTTATTGACTTCGACAGAAAGGCAAGAGAATTGACCGGGCTTGATAAGATAGAATATTGTGTAGAACCAAAATTCGATGGTGGCAGTATTTCACTGATCTATGAAAACGATTTGTTAAGCCGTGGTGCTACAAGGGGTGATGGAGTGGAAGGTGATCAGGTGACGATCAATATTAAGCAGATCCGCTCCCTTCCATTATCAGCAAAATTCTCTGATTTCGGAATTCAACAAGTAGAGATAAGAGGCGAAGTACTGATCAATAAAAGTAACTTTAAGAAATACAATGAGGGTTTGATGGAACAGGGAATTCCTCCATTGGCCAATCCCCGGAATGCGGCTGCAGGAACATTACGCCTTAAAGACACTGCTGAGGTGGCCAAAAGAAACCTGGAGGCATTTGTTTACCATATCAGTTATTATTCCCTCCTTAAAGGAAAAAAACTACCGGTTGAGTTAACCACACACTCCGGTTCACTAAAACTGTTATGGGATCTTGGATTCCGCAGCCCTGAGAAAGAAAAGAAAATATTTAAGGGCATAGATACTGTGATAAAATATTGCGAGCAATTTGAGATTACAAGAGATGATCTCCCATATGAGATCGATGGCATGGTGATCAAGGTAAATGATATTGCCTTACAGGAAAAAATGGGAATGACCTCCCATCATCCACGCTGGGCCATAGCGTTTAAGTTTAAAGCAAGACAGGCTACCAGTAAGTTACTCAATGTTGAATTTCAGGTAGGAAGAACGGGTGCCGTAACACCAGTAGCAAAATTGGAGCCTGTTGCTGTTGGCGGTGTAACTGTCAGCAGTATTTCCATCCATAACGAAGATTATATAAAGGAGAAGGATCTGCGGATTGGCGATGCTGTACTTATAGAACGGGCAGGAGATGTGATTCCCCAGATCGTAAAATCACTGGCCGATGTAAGAACCGGGCATGAAAAGAAAATCCATTTTCCCAAAACCTGTCCTGTGTGCAACAGTAAGTTGTTTAAAGAAGAAGAGGAGGCCGTTTGGCGCTGTATCAATATTGAATGCCCGGCACAGGTAGTAGAACGAATCATTCATTTTGTAAGCAAAGATGCTATGGATATTCGTGGTTTTGGAGATGCCAATGTCCGTAAGTTTTATGAGCTCGGTTTATTAAAAGATATTCCCGGCATCTATACTCTCGATTTTAACAGTATCAGTGGTATGGAAGGTTTCGGTCAAAAATCAATTGACAACCTGCAAACAGCCATCATCAATTCAAAAAAACAACCACTTCACCGTTTGATTTATGCACTGGGTATCCGATTCATTGGTGAAACAACCTCTAAAACCCTGGCACAGGCAGTAAATCATTTGCTTGATTTCAAAAAATATTCACTGGAAGAATTACAAAACCTGGAGGATGTGGGACCCAAAGTAGCAGGAAGTATCCACCACTTTTTTAGCAATAAGGATAATATTAAAATGCTGGAAGAACTCGAAAAACTGGGGCTTCAATTAAAAAATGAAAAGAAAGAATTAACTAAAGGCGGTAACCTCACCGGTCAAACCTTTTTGTTTACAGGCACCTTACCAACACTAAAACGAAGTGAGGCCGAAGCAATGGCAGAAGAAAACGGAGGGCAGATACTAAGTGGCGTAAGTGCCAAGCTTAACTATCTGGTGGTAGGCGAAGATGCTGGCAGTAAGCTGGAAAAAGCTAAAAAAATCAATACGGTAAAGATCATTTCAGAAGATGAATTTCTGCAATTGGTTGGTAAAAAATAATATGGCCTTTGCCATTAATTAGTTTAACTTAGTAATAATACAAACTGCTCTGATAACTTCTGCGTACCAACGTTATTAACTGCAACCTGTCCCTGGCTAAAATTTAATGTTATGATAAAAAAATTAGCCGGTGAAATCTGGAAGCCACTGATTTTTTCCGGATGGAGGCAATTACGCAATCGCTATGCAGTATCCAGCTTTGGACGCATTGCCAGTTATAAAAAAAATATATTGACAGATGGTAAAGCCCTGAGTGGTTCACTTACCACTGGCTATCGTACACTAAACCTGCACCGGCCTAACAACAAGGGCACCTTGTATATCCATCGTGAAATGGCAAAGATCTTTTTAAAGAAAGCTTCTCCCCGGCATAAATATGTGATACACCAAAATCACAATAAACTTGATAATAATATTAAGAATCTACGCTGGACCACTTTAGATCAAATGATGGCGCATCAGCAATATAGTCCTGCTAAAATCGCTTATAAGGCGAAGCAGGCTAATAAAACGGAGGGGCTTAAACTTACAGCCACGCAGGTGAAAAAGATCAAAAGTATTCTCAACAACAAGAACCGGAGTATCACTATTAAGCAATTAGCTCAAAAGTATAATGTTAGTGAGATGACAATGTACCGGATCAAAAGCGGTGAGAACTGGGGAAGAATCTAGAACCTGCCACCGGCAGGCAGGTCAGGATTTCCATCATTGTGATGGATTATGAGGACGGTCTGATTATCTTTATTTCCGGATAATCATTTTCAATCTCAAAAATTTCGGTTCATTATGCTGCAACCTTCCACTATTAAATTCCTTAAGGATTTAAAGAAAAACAACAATAAACCCTGGTTTGATAAAAACCGGAAAGAATATGAAAAGGCCAAAGCAGATTTCAGCCAGTTTATTCAGCAAGTTATTGACCAGCTTGCAAAAAAAGACCCCTCTGTAAAATCATTGGTAGCCAAAGACTGTATGTTTCGCATCAACCGTGATGTTCGTTTCTCAAAAGATAAATCGCCTTATAAAACGAATATGGGGGCTTATATAAACCGGGGAGGTAAGAAATCTTTGTATGCAGGATATTATTTCCATTGCGAACCCGGTCAAAGCTTCACAGGCGGTGGTTTATGGATGCCCATGCCCCCTGAATTAAATAAAGTAAGGCAGGAAATTGATTACAATTTTGCAGCGTTTAAGAAAATTATCAGCTCAAAAAAGTTCAAATCTGTATATACTGACCTGTCCCGTGACGCTGAATATGTGCTGACCCGTTTACCTAAAGGGTATGAAGCTGATAATCCTGCCGCAGAATACCTGAAACTGAAAAGCTTTGTGGCAATGACATCATTGAAGGATACTGACCTTACATCAAAGGGCCTGGTAAAAAAAACGGTTGCGGCATTTGAAACGCTGCAACCTGTGATAAATTTTATTAACCAGTCTTTAGCCGAGTAATCCTTTAGCATGTAAGTATTCCGCTATCTGCAGTGCATTGGTTGCAGCCCCCTTCCTCAGGTTATCAGATACAACCCACATGTTCAAAGTATTGGGCTGGCTTTCATCCCTTCTTAATCTGCCAACAAATACTTCATCTTTCTCATGTGCATCTTTTGGCATCGGGTATTGTTGCGTAGTTGTATCATCTACCACTACTACACCAGGAGCTGAATGCAGCAACGATCTCACTTCACTCAAATCGAAATCTTTTTCAAACTCTACATTCACTGCTTCGCTGTGTCCCCCCATTACCGGGATACGGACAGTAGTGGCTGTAACACGAATCGAATCGTCCCGCATGATCTTACAGGTTTCTTTTACCATTTTCATTTCCTCTTTAGTATAGCCGTTGTCAAGAAACACATCTATCTGCGGAATCACATTAAGATCGATCGGGTATTTATAAGCCATCGGATAGTCAGCATTCTCTCCCTTCACTTCTTTAGCTCTTTCCCCTCTTAACTGTTCAACCGCTTTCACTCCCGTTCCTGTCACACTCTGGTATGTACTCACCACAATTCTTTTAATACCATACTTTTTATGCAGCGGATGTAAGGCCACTACCATTTGAATAGTTGAACAGTTGGGGTTGGCAATGATCTTATCATTCGCCGTAAGTATATCTGCATTAATCTCAGGTACTACCAGTGGTTTTGTAGGATCCATTCTCCACGCCGATGAATTATCGATCACAGTTATTCCTGCTTCGGCAAATTTGGGCGCCCATTCCAGCGAAGTGCTTCCTCCGGCGGAAAAAATAGCTACAGAGGGTTTGGCAGCAATAGCGTCTGCCATGCTCACCACCTTGTATTTATTTCCTTTAAACTCCACTTCCTTACCAACTGATTTTTCAGATGCAACCGGCACCAGCTCTGTAACCGGAAAATTTCTTTCAGCCAATACCTGTAACATTTTAGTACCTACTAATCCTGTGGCACCTACTACTGCAACTTTCATTGTACCCTCCTAACCTCCCCGAAGGGAGTGATTTTTATTAATAAATAGTTTTCCCTTTCATACTTTGTTGTTCCCTTTAGGACCTGCCGGCAGACAGGGTTAGGGACAAAAAATCAGGCCTTCCGTATGGAAGGCCTGCTAAACTTTTATGTTGATACACACATAACGCTGCAAACCTTCCTCAGAAGTGTTTCTTATTGCGTTTTGTATGTTTCATTGTAATCATTGCGGTGCAAAAATAGGAGGGTAGCCAGTTCCAGCCAAAAAATCAATCATAAATTTCATGTAGTACAATTTTGAAATGATTATTTAACTTGTACATAATGAAATCAACCTTATCCCTTTTACTTTTCTTTATACTTACACCTGTTTGTTTGTTGTCACAAAACAGGTATGACATTGTGATCAATGAAATAATGGCTGACCCTTCTCCCCAGGTTGGTCTACCTAATAATGAATGGATAGAATTAAAGAACACTACTGCTGCACCTGTCAATTTACAAAACTGGCGCATTGGAGATGCATCGGGACAAAGCGGGCCGATGCCAAACTTCACTTTGCAGCCTGATAGCTTTGTAATTGTATGTACCGGCAGTGCTGTAGCTGCCCTGTCAGCATTTGGAACAACTATTTCAGTTACCAGTTTCCCGTCCTTAGATAATGATGGAGATCAGCTTTTCATTAAAGCAGCCAATGGCACTATCATTCATGCCATTGCATACACAGCAGGCTGGTATCAGAATGACTTAAAAAAAGAAGGTGGCTGGACACTGGAAATGATAGATACTAAAAATCCCTGTACCGGTATGAATAACTGGAAAGCTAGCACCAGTGCTACAGGCGGAACACCCGGAAAGAAGAATTCAGTTGAAGCCCTTAACAACGATGCAACTGCTCCGCAATTGAAAAGGGCATACACAACAGATAATGTAACCATTATACTGGTATACGATGAACCGGTAGACAGTTTATCCGGAGCAACAATCAGCAGCTATTCCATTGATGGAGGCCTGACACTGGTAAGTGCTGCTTCTATCGCACCATTATTTAACCAGGTACAGTTAAAAGCAGCTACTCCTTTACAAGCTAATACGGTTTACAATATCACGGCAAACAATATAAAAGATTGCAAGGGCAATATGATCGGTAATGCCAATAATGTAAGAGTGGGCTTGCCAGAAGAAGCGGCTCCAGGGGAATTTATAATCAACGAAATTCTTTTTAACCCCCGAAGCAATGCTTTTGATTATGTGGAATTTTATAACAACAGCAACAAGATATTCGATGCTTCTAAGCTATATATTGCCAACAGAAACAGCAGCGGTGTGATCAGTTCTATTAAAGTATTAAGTGCGGTTCCATTTTATATTTTCCCCGGTGACTATATTGTAGAAACAGAAGATGCCGATAATCTTTCCCTGCAATACCTGGTGAAGAACCCGGATCATGTTTTGCTCATTTCATCACCACCCTCATTTCCGGATGATGAAGGAACAGTGATAGCATTAAATTTCCAGGGAAATGTAGTCGACGAAGTGAAGTACAAAGACGACTGGCATTTTAAATTGATTGACAATGCCGAGGGAGTAGCATTGGAGAGAATTGATCCTGCAGGAGTATCACAAGATGCTGCCAACTGGACCAGCGCCGCCTCCACATCAGGATATGGAACACCCACGTACAAAAATTCACAGTACAAATTACTCAGCAGCATTAACGCCGTAATTGCAGTAACACCGAAAGTTTTTTCACCCGATAATGATGGCCGGGATGACATTGCTACAATTCAATATAAAGTAGCAGAGCCGGGTTATATTGCCAACATCACCATCTTCGATGCTTCCGGGAGACCAGTTAGAAATCTGGTTCGCAACGGCACATTGGGATTAGAGGGCTACTGGAACTGGGATGGACTGGACGATAAAGGCCTCAAACTACCTATAGGTACTTATATAGTGTTTACTGAAATTTTCAACCTGCAGGGAAAGAAAGAAAAATTTAAAAATGCGGTGGTACTGGCAAGGAAAATAAATTAAAAAAAGCCGCTTCAGATTAAAGCAGCTTTCTTGTTGTTAGTTGTATTATTTTTTTAGTTATACTAATTCAATATCAAAACTCACCAGGTCTTTGAACTGTTGTATCCTGTTATTGATATCTTCCTGGTTGATCTCTTTCAGCCGGATGGGGCCAAATTTTTCCACGCAAAAACTTGCCATAGCAGAGCCGACAATGATTGCCCGCTTCATATTCTCAAAAGAGATATCTCCAGTTTTTGCCAAATGGCCAATAAAGCCGCCGGCAAAAGTATCCCCGGCTCCGGTGGGATCGAATACATCCTCTAATGGCAATGCCGGAGCATAAAACACTTCATCATCCTGGAATAATAAAGCGCCATGTTCACCTTTCTTGATGATCACATATTTCGGCCCCATTTGCATAATACTTTTAGCCGCTTTCACCAGTGAAAACAACCCCGTTAATTGCCTTGCTTCTGCGTCATTCACAATCAGCATATCTACATACTTCAGCACAATTTTTAATTCTGACATGGCCGACTCCATCCAGAAGTTCATCGTATCCATCGCAATGAGCTTGGGCCTTTTTTTCATTTCCTGTATCACATTCAGCTGAATCTTTGGCGCCAGGTTGCCCAACATCAGGAACTCTGCGCCCTGGTAACTATCGGGTACCTTAGGGTCAAAATCAGCCAGTACATTCAGATCGGTTGTTAATGTATCCCGGCTATTCATGTCTTCGTGATAACGTCCGCTCCAGAAAAATGACTTTTTATCAGGTACTATTTCCACTCCATCAAGATGCACTCCCCTGTTCCGGAGTTCATCCAGCTCTTCCTGCGGAAAATCGTTTCCTATTATAGATATCTGTTGAACCGGTTTCACAAAGTTGCTGGCTGCATATGCTACATAAGTAGCTGAACCTCCTACAATCTTCGAAATTTTACCAAAAGGGGTTTCGATAGCATCAAAAGCCATTGTTCCGACCGTAATTAAAGACATAGAGATTAGTATTGTTATCACAAAATGCCAACGTGGCGTGCAAACCTACATGAATTTTGTATACCTGAAAAAAGCAATAACTGTTGTTTTAATAACTTTGACAAATGTTCAGTTCCGGGATTATTAAAAAGCTTGTCTTTCTATCGGTGATACTCTTTTTTCAATCTGGTTTGAAAGCCCAGTTTGACACCAGCTTTGTCAAAAAGAATATAAAGATTTGCGCAGATAGTCTTGCTACAGCTTTTAAAGGCAGAAACTGGGATCTTTTTTCCCGGTACACCAATCCATCGATTATCGGCACCATGGGAGGCCGCTCTGAATTCATTAATTATATTGCCCGTGCATTCGGACCAATTCCAGCAGCCGCCTGGAAGATATATGAGCCGGGAAAAGTATTACAGGTCATTAAAACAGGTAATGATTTTCAGTCCGTCATTGAACTTCAATCCGTCATTGAGTGGGATGGGAAAAGAATTACAACCATATTATACCTCGTTGGCCAGTCCTGGGATGGCGGACTTTTCTGGACCTTTTTTGACTCACAGAATGATGTGAAAGCAGCCAGGCAAATTAAACCGGACCTGAGTAATGAACTGATCATACCCGCAAAAAATGAAAAGGTGGAAGCCGTACAACCCCCGATCCCTTTAAAACCGGCAAACGAACCAGTCAATAACAAACCAACCGGAAAAACAGGAAATGACTGATAATTCTCATAATTTTCTTAATATCACGGTTCATTATCTTTGAGTATGGCGAAGGCACAACGAAAAAAAGCTTCCAAGAAAGGTCTGATACTGATCAAGGCCGCTGCAATGTTCCGTGAAAAAGGTTTTGCCGCTACTTCTATGCGGGACCTTGCCGAGGCAGTAGGTATTGAGGCTGCCAGCCTGTACAATCATATCCGTTCAAAAAATGAGATACTGGAAGCTATCTGCTTTGATGTGGCCAATGTATATAACACCACTATTGATGCCATTGAAAGCAGTCAGCAAAAAACAATTGGCAAGATTGAGCAGCTGCTCCGCTTCCATATAAAACAAATGACAGAGAATTATGAAGATGTCTATGTAAGTGACCGGGAATGGAAGCACCTGGAGGAGCCTTACCTGTCTAATTTTCAAACCCAGCGACGCAATTACAGAAAAAAATTTGCTGCCATCATTGAAGAAGGTATTACCAAAAATGAGATCCGGAAGATTGATGCCCCGACTGCCGTACTGATTATGCTGCATGCCATCAGTGGTATTGAAAGCTGGCACCGCAGTAAAGCGAAGATCAGTGCGCAGGAACTGGAAGAGAATATGGTAATGATCATGATCGATGGTTTACGAAAACAACCCTGATCTATGTCCATTCATTTTCATCGTCTCACTGTAAAAGATATAAAGAAAGAAACTCCTGAATGTGTATCTGTTCTCTTCGATGTTCCCGCTGAATTAAAAAAAGATTTTCAATTCAGCCAGGGACAAAGTCTGACCATGAGAACCACAATCAATGGCGAAGAAGTACGACGAACCTATTCCATTTGCTCCTCCCCGTTGGAAAATCAATTGAAAGTAGCTATCAAAAAAGTAGAAGGTGGTTTGTTTTCCGGTTTCGCCAATGAACAACTGAAAAAAGGTGATATCCTTGATGTGATGCAACCGGTAGGAAAATTTTATACCGAGCTCAACCCCGCTCAAAAAAAGAATTATCTCGCCTTTGCAGCCGGTAGCGGTATCACCCCTGTATTATCACTTATTAAAACCACATTAGCCACAGAACCAGGCAGCACCTTTACGTTAGTCTATGGCAACAAGAACCGCGGTTCTATTATTTTTTTTGAAGAACTGGAAGGTTTAAAAAATAAATACATGGAAAGATTTAACCTGATCCATGTATTAAGCAGGGAAAAAACAGATACTGCCGTCAACTCTGGAAGGATCAATACAGAGAAATTAAATGATCTTGGTAAACTTGTTGAGTATGCAGGTACAGATGAATTCTTCATCTGCGGACCGGAGGAAATGATCTTCTGCATAAAAGATTTTTTAGAAACAAAAGGTATTGACAAAAAGAAAATACATTTTGAACTATTCACTTCTCCGGGCCAGAAAAAGAAAGTAACAGGCAACAGGCAACAAACAACTGATGGAGGAGCCAGGAGTAAAATAACCTTGAAGCTTGACGGACGTTCTTTTGATTTTGATCTTTCACTTGCCAGTGATACAACAATACTCGATGCAGCCCTAAAACAAGGCGCTGATCTCCCCTATGCCTGTAAAGGCGGCATGTGCTGCACCTGCAAAGCCAGGTTATTAGAGGGTGAGGTGATAATGGACGTTCATTGGGGCCTGGAAGAAGAAGAAGTGGAAAAAGGATATATCCTAACCTGCCAGAGTCATCCAAAAACAGAAAAAGTGGTAGTGGATTTTGATGCGAAATAAAAAAGCCACCAGGGGAACCCGGCAGCTTACAACTCAAATGAGAGTTGCCCCTTGTATGAAAATCACTACACAATAAACTGCATAAAGATGTACCTGGTTCTTGTATATCCAGGTTCGGGAACTATATATCTATACCATTATAACCTGTTTACTGTTTTAATACTTTTAATGTTTCCTTATTGTTCAGCCGGATCAGGTACATGCCATTGATATATTGTGTAAGGTTGATAGTCTGGCTGCCTGCCGTGATCTTCACTCTTTGTAATACACGGCCATTGATATCCATTACTACCGCTTCCGTACCGATCAATGATATATCCCCGAGCACAATGGTTACAAGTCCTCCTGTCGGGTTCGGATATACTATTGTTGGAGTATTCGATACCCTGTTATAATTCAACCTTACTATACTTGAATATCGGAAGTTATTATCCAGGTCCACTTGTTTCAACCGGTAAAACATAACATTGCTGTTCAGCCTGTCTATATTCCTGTCGGTATATTCATAATGTCTTGCCCCCGTACTGGTACCTGCTGCCGGCACAACAGCTATTTCTGAAAAGCTTGTTCCATTCAATGATCTTTCTAACCTGAACTCTTTGCTGTTTTGCTCGCTGGCAGTTGCCCATTTAAGAATATTGTCAGAATTACGATTTGTACCATTAAAGAATAACCAGGTAACCGGTAGCGGGCCTCCTATTGATGCACATTGCACATCTCCCGTCGTCATGGCTTCAGCATTACCCACCCGGTCAGTAGCCAGAACAAAGAAACAGTAATTGGAATCAGGCGGCAGGATGAACGTTGTATCCATACCAATTACTTTGGGAAATAAGATACTGTAATTCACCTGGTCGGTTGATACATAAACCGTATAAAAATCTATGCCGCACCCGCCGGCATCATCGGCACCTGTCCAGCTAAGCGTTATAGGGTTAGTACCGGTACCCGTTATCGTATTTAACTGGCTGACCGGTGGCAACGCATCAATCGTATTCGTATGGATATTGGTAGGTATCACTTCATTTTCATCAAACACAATAAAGGCTCTTGCGCCGATGGT
>JAKQEA010000146.1 GCA_029558715.1 Bacteroidota bacterium
ACAAATTTACAATTTTTAGGAACATAAAGCGGGTATGCCGGATCAATGGAATCATAAAATTTTTGAAGGGCAGGAGTGTGATTTTAATAAACTTTCGCTGGAAGCATTTCAGTACCAGTTCAGGAACAATGCTGTTTACAATAGTTATGTAAAAGCCCTTGGTGTAAACCCAACTGTTGTAAATTCAGTTTCGCAGATTCCTTTTCTGCCTGTTTCTTTCTTTAAAACTCATTCTGTAAAAACAGGAGACTTTGTTGCTGAAACCGTTTTTGAAAGCAGTGGTACTACAGGCAGTATCAACAGCCGTCACCAGGTCAAAGACCTGTTGCTATATAAAGAGAGTTTTACAAGAGGATTTGAACTTTTTTATGGACCAGTTACAGACTGGTGTATCATCGGTCTGTTGCCTTCTTACCTGGAAAGGGAAAATTCTTCTCTTGTCTATATGGTGAATGAGCTGATACAGCAAAGTGCAGATCCCCGAAGCGGCTTTTATTTAACTGCGTTTGAAAAATTATCAGCCGTATTAAAAGAGGCAGAAGCAGGAAAGCAAAAAACTTTGCTGATAGGAGTCACATTTGCCCTGCTTGATTTTGCTGAACTATCTCATTTGTCACTGCAACATACTGTTGTGATGGAAACGGGCGGAATGAAAGGCCGCCGGAAAGAGATGATAAGAGCAGAAGTACATGACCTGCTCAAAAAAGGATTTGGTATAAGTGCTGTTCATTCGGAGTATGGTATGACAGAGTTATTGTCGCAAGCCTACTCTAAAGGGGAAGGTATTTTCAGTGCCCCTCCCTGGATGAAGATATTGGTAAGGGATGAGGAAGATCCTTTATTGGTAAAGGAAACCGGCGCTGGTATTATTAATATTATTGACCTGGCAAATATTGATTCCTGTTGCTTTATTGCCACCGATGATGCAGGAAAAGTGCATCAGGATGGCAGTTTTGAAGTATTGGGCAGGATGGATGGCAGTGATCTGCGGGGATGCAGCCTGATGGTATTGTAAAAAAGTTTTCCCGATTAGCCTGAAACTGATAAATTTGCAGCCCGCCTGAAAAAGCAGTTGCCCGGGTGGCGAACCTGCCGGCAGGCAGGATTGGTAGACATCTTGACCGGAAGTTCTATGATAGTTGTATATGCTATTAGCAGCGTTGAAAGAAATTATATCTATGTAGGTATGACAGATAATTTAGAGCGAAGGCTTGCGGAGCATAATACTGGAGAAAATAGATCAACTAAAGCCTATCGGCCATTTGCGTTGATTTATCAGGAAACAAGTATAGACAGAATAACAGCAAGAAAACGGGAAAAATATTTAAAGAGCGGAGTAGGAAAAGAGTTCTTAAAAAGTTTAGTAAAGTAAAAGTAATTGCCCGGGTGGCGAAATTGGTAGACGCACCGTCTTCAGGTGGCGGCGCCGCGAGGTGTGCTGGTTCGAATCCAGTCCCGGGCACAAAGCCCTCAGTAATAGCTGAGGGCTTTTTTGTTTGTCAGATTAGGTTAAACGCCGCATACTTCCATTAACTGTATTGAATTGTTTTAACAAGGGTCATCAAAAAATAACTTCGGTTTGGAGAATAATAATCATATCAACCACGGAAATTTTGAAATAAGTGTTTACTTGTATTCTCTTTTCTAAAAAACGCAGATAACAGCAAATAGCAGCAAATACACGAACACTTTTCACCGGGTACATATAAAAAATATTCACATTGTATTATATATCGTATTTATTCTAACAGCTGTTTGGAATATTATTTTATATTAGGTGACTTGAAAATTTTTATTTCACAAAACCAAAAAGCATTATGAAAAAACTTGTACTGTTTATGCTCTCGTTTACCCTGGCGTATACGGTGATGGCACAGGAAGGAAATTACTGGTCTTCGAACAGTGATGCAGGAAAAATCATTACTGACAAAGCTGTGGCAAGACTATCTTTTCCTAAAGATTTCAAATTATTCAACCTGAATACTGATCCATTACGGCAGGAATTATTTTCAGTCGTAGGGAACCAGGCTTCCAGGCATTCAACTGTCATTTCATTACCGAATGCTGACGGTCAGATTGAGCAATTCGAAGTGGTTGAAGCTTCAAATTTTGAACCGGCTCTGCAGGCCCGGTTTCCGGAAATAAGAGCTTTTTCCGGTAAGGGAATCACAGATAAATCTGCAACGCTGAAACTAAGCATTTCTCCGCAAGGCATACAAACAATGGTTTTCAGAACTGAAAAGGCAAATGAATTTATTGAAGCTTATTCAAAAGATCATACTGTATATGCGGTATTCAGATCTCAGAGAGCAAAAGGAGATTTGCCATGGACCTGTTCTACACCTGAGCAACGATTGGCCG
>JAKQEA010000155.1 GCA_029558715.1 Bacteroidota bacterium
TCCAAAGAGCCAAACTAATAAGTCATAGATACCCCCTTTATGGATATTCGAAAAGACGGCCGGTTTCGTTTTAATAAATGAATCAATTT
The DNA here is from genome assembly GCA_029558715.1 of Bacteroidota bacterium. Taxonomy (GTDB): domain Bacteria; phylum Bacteroidota; class Bacteroidia; order Chitinophagales; family Chitinophagaceae; genus JJ008. The sequence goes on from JAKQEA010000155.1 coordinate 90, forward strand.
CATAAAAGACCCCATTTACCCAAACATTATCTGAACCCTGAACATCAAATTGGGAATCATTTGGTGTCCTTTCGCTTGGATGAAATGAAAAATCCAAAACTTTGGGCTTTGAGAAGTCGATAAATAACTGAAACGAATTTTCTGGAAAATAGTTGAAGTCTGAACGATAAATAAGATCACTATTTACGTAGATTGAAATTACTTTTTCAGGAAAAGAGGGAAAGTTAAATACCTCGTCAATAGTGCCAAATAACTCTTCATTTTTTGAACCTTTGACAGTTACTTTGAGCTTTGAGCATTTTTCTAGATTTGTTTTAATTGTGTCAAGATCTTTTAATTGTTCATTTACTGCCTTTTGATATTCGATTTCACTGGCTGCAACTGCCCTCAGTTGAAGTATGTCTAACAATTTTTTTAAATCGTCCTTGTCAACGCTTAAAGATTTAAACGTCCTGGAAAGTTTGGTTCTAGAAATCTTATTGCTCATAATGTATTAGGATGGCGAATGTTAGATATCGGGAGTAGCATTGCACACAACACATAAATATACGCCACTGTTGGTATAAATTTCTATTGATAATTAATAAAAAATATGCCAGCTTCTATTTTATAAACTCAAACCTGTCTCCATCAAATAATCCCTTATCACTGAGTTTTAAATGTGGTATCACCAGCAGGGCCATAAAAGAAAGTGTCATAAACGGTGAACCTAACGTGGAGCCTGCATCTTTCACCACTTTATCAATCAAAGAATATTGCTCAGCAATTTTATAACCATCTTCATTGCTCATCAGTCCGGCCACGGGCAGGGGAACGATCATTTCAACATCCTCTTTAAAAAAACTTACACCTCCCTTGTGTTGTATCACCAGGTTAACGGCCTGGCAGATACTTTCATCATCCACCCCTACGGCCACAATATTATGACTGTCGTGTGCTACTGAAGAAGCCAATGCACCCTGTTTTAATCTAAAATTCTTAATAAAGGCAATTGCTGCCGGCGCATTATTGTACCGGTTTACCACTACAATTTTCAAAATATCTTTTTCTGTATCACTAATAATATTCCCGTCTGACACTTTGGGTGAAAAGGAAAGCCTGTTGGTGATCAGCTGCCCGTCCAATGCTTCAATAACAGGCACAGTAACTGGTGAATGATCAATGGGGACCGGAATCTCAAAGTCACTGACTTGCTTTTTGTCACATGAAAAGTTATTGATCAGCCCGGTCTTTTGACTTTTGATATTTGAGTTACCATTTTCGGCTACTAACTGACCATCGATAAAGGTCTTTACCACTTCAAAATTTTCCAGGTCTTTTACCACTATAAAATCTGCCGGATCGCCTTCACGCAGTAACCCTACATCCAGTTTGTAATGAACCACCGGGTTTACACAGGCTGCTTTCAGTATGTTAAAAATATCAAACCCTTTTGCAACAGCTCTTGCACAAAGCTGGTTGATATGTCCCAGTACCAGGCTGTCGGGATGTTTGTCATCACTGCAAAATAGTATCCTGTCCGGCCAGTCATTCAATAAGCCGATCAATGCGTCAAAATTTTTGGCGGCGCTTCCCTCCCGGATGATAATCTTCATGCCATGTTGAAGTTTGTCTAAGGCCTCCTCTCTGGTGAAACATTCATGATCCGTAAAAATGCCCGCTTCAATGTATTGTTTGGCTTGTTCTCCCCTCAATCCGGGGGCATGGCCATCAACTGGTTTACTGAGTTTGTGTGCGGCGCTGATTTTTTTCATCACTTCCTCATCTTTGTTCAGCACACCGGGAAAGTTCATCATTTCACTCAGGTATTTTATTTCCTCCCGTTGTAAAAGTTTTTCTACATCAGTGGCATCCAGTACGGCGCCTGCTGTTTCAAATACAGTAGCAGGTACACAGCTCGGAGCTCCGAAATTAAATTTGAAAGGAACGGTCTTTCCATTTTCAATCATAAATTCTACACCCTTCATGCCGCATACATTGGCTATTTCATGCGGGTCGCTAACTGTGGCAACCGTTCCATGTACTACCGCCAGCCTTGCAAACTCAGACGGCACCAGCATGGAGCTTTCGATATGAACATGGCTGTCGATGAATCCGGGAAGTATAAAGCCCCCTCCATCTCCCCCGTGGGGGGAGGGGTTAATTTTCCTGATGGAAGTGATTCTATTATTTTCAATCTCTATTTCTGCGAAATATATTTTTTGCTGGTGTACATCAACAAGATTGCCGGTGATAGCGAACGACGACATGTAATTAATTTGAATAAAGGTAAATCAGTAACTTCAAATCAAAATGCCACACCTGTTATGAGAAAACTATTACTTCTTTTGGTTGCCGTTGCTTTTGCTTTTCATCTTACTGCACAAAAAACCATCCCTGTCGGCAGGCAGGCAAAACCAGTAACCCCGGTTATTACAGAAAATAAGGAAGATGTTCTTTTAAAAAATGTAAAGTACCGTCTTGTTGGTCCTTTCCGCGGTGGAAGAAGTGCTGCAGTAACGGGCAGCTATAAAAATAAAACCACTTTTTACTTTGGCGGCACAGGTGGTGGCGTATGGAAAACAGCTGATGGCGGCAGCAACTGGATAAATATCTCAGATAAATATTTCGGTGGCTCCATAGGAGCTGTTGCCGTAGCGCCTTCTGATGAAACAATCCTGTATGCAGGGGAAGGAGAAAACACCATGCGGGGAAATGTAAGTGAAGGATTGGGTGGTATCTGGCGCAGCGATGATGCCGGCAGAACATGGAAGAATATCGGATTGAAAGACGGGCGCCATATTATCCGCATTATTATTCATCCTAAAAATCCTGATATAGTGTGGGTGGCCGTTATGGGTCATTTATTTGGCCCCAATGAAGAAAGAGGTGTATTTAAAACAACCGATGGAGGTATAACATGGCGAAAAACACTTTTTGTAAATAACCAGGCAGGCTGCAGTGACCTGGTAATGGAACCGGGCAACCCTGCTGTTTTTTATGCAGGCACCTGGCGATTGATCCGTACTCCCTATTCACTGGAAAGTGGTGGTGAGGGAAGTGCACTATGGAAAAGTACAGACGGCGGAGAAACCTGGATCAATATTTCAACCCGCAAAGGGCTGCCAAAAAATACATGGGGTATTGTAGGCGTGGCTGTTGCTCCTTCCAATACAGATAAAGTATATGCCCTTATTGAAAATAAAGAAGGCGGATTATTTATGAGTGCGGATGCGGGGGAAACATGGACACTCACCAGCAATGATAATAATATCCGTCAGCGGGCCTGGTATTACACCAAAGTATTTGTAGATCCGAAGAATGAGAATAAAGTGTATTGCCCGAATGTAAATTTTATGATCAGTACAGATGGCGGAAAAACGTTCAAAAGCATTTCAACACCGCATGGTGATCATCATGACCTGTGGATCGATCCTGAAGATGGTAACCGGATGATTGTGGCTGACGATGGTGGCGGACAAGTGTCATTTGACGGAGGAAATAACTGGAGTACTTATCTGAACCAGCCAACGGCACAGGTATATCGCCTGAGTACAGACAATGCATTCCCTTATCGCATATTAGGGGGGCAGCAGGATAACAGTGCTTTTCGTATCCGCAGCCGCACTTATGGAGCTGCCATTACTGCAACAGATATGGAAACAGCTGCCGGAAGTGAAAGTGGTTATGTGGTGGCCGATCCGGAAAACCCTGATATTACCTATGGCGGAAATTATATGGGTATGTTACAACGGCTGGATCATCGCACTGGTGAGAGCCGGTTGATCAATGTGTGGCCTATTGATAATATGGGTGCCGGGGCCGAAGCAGCGAGGTACCGGTTCCAGTGGAATTACCCGATCTTTTTCTCACCACATAATCCCAAAAGATTGTATGCGGCCGGTAATCATTTATTCGTAACAGAGAATGAAGGCAAAAGCTGGGAGCAGATTTCTCCGGACCTGACGACAAATGATAAATCGAAACAGGCTTCCAGCGGAGGACCCGTTACGCAGGATAACACATCGGTTGAGTATTACTGTACCATATTTACTGCAGCAGAATCTCCATACGAAAAGGATCTGTTATGG
>JAKQEA010000156.1 GCA_029558715.1 Bacteroidota bacterium
TGCCTTGTTTCATTGCAGACAGGGAACCCATTCCCCGGTAGCTTTTAAACCTTCTGCCGTTATAAATTATGGATTCTCCGGGGCTTTCATCACAACCGGCAAAAAGTGAACCAATCATAACTGCTGCAGCACCCCCGGCAAGTGCTTTAACAATATCCCCGCTGAATTTTATGCCTCCATCGGCAATTACAGGAATGTTGTTTTTTCCTGCCTCTTCTGCACAATCCATTATGGCACTTAATTGCGGAACTCCAATCCCGGCAATAATTCTGGTGGTGCAAATTGAACCGGGTCCGATACCTGTTTTAATTGCATCTGCTCCGCTATCAATTAAATATCTGCAGGCAGAAGCAGTAGCTACATTGCCTGCAATAGTTTGACAGTTAAAGTGCTTTTTAACTTTTTGCAAAGCGATGCCCATATTTTTATGATGACCGTGTGCTGTATCTATTACCAGTAAATCAGCTCCGGCATTAAGAAGTTCTTTTGCCCTTTCCAGATAGTCACCTGTAACTCCAATTGCGGCACCCACAAGTAAACGGTTTTTATCATCCTGAACTGCTTCAGGATAATTTAGGTGTTTCATAATATCTTTAACGGTTATCATTCCTTCCAGCTTTCCATCATCACTAATAAGCAGCAATTTTTCTATGCGATGTTCCTGTAACAGTTCAATTGCCTTATCCAGAGAGATTCCGGTTTTAGCAGTAATGAGCTTTTCCTTAGGAGTCATCAGGTCTTTAACTTTTATTTGGGGATTGGTTTCAAAACGGATATCTCTGCTGGTTAAAATACCGACCGGAAATTCATTTTCTACAACAGGAAAACCACCGATATGATGTGCATCTCTCAGTCCTAAAACATAATCCAAAGTATCTTCCGGGGAAAGAATATAGGGATGAGTCACAATTCCGCTTTCTGCACGCTTTACTAAACTGACCTGTTTTGCCTGTTCTTCAATGGAAAGGTTTTTATGAATAATTCCTATTCCTCCTTCTCTTGCCATAGCAATTGCCATAGCTGCTTCCGTAACAGTATCCATCGCAGAGCTTAAAACAGGAATCCGCAATTCTATTTTAGCAGTTATTTTTGTACTCAAGTCCACTTCTGCAGGTAAAACATCTGATTTTTCAGGCACCAGCAGAACATCATCAAAGGTATATGCCTTGCGTAAGTTCATTTTAGCTCCTGTTTGTCATTATAAATTCGGTCGGGAAGCAGCCCAACGGCTTATTTTTTGTCTAAAGTCAGGGGAGAAAATACTGTTGGGTTTATTTTTCAAAAATTCCCTTGCCAGCCGTTGTTCTTCTTCTTTATCTGAAACCATTAACAAGCGTAGTAAAGCTGCATAATCTGCTGCAACTTCATCCTGAAATTCATATTGCAGTAATTCCTTTGCTTTTGAGTCATTTCCGAAAGCGATAGCCCATTCAATTGCCAGTAAAAGTATTTCCTCATCTTTATTGTGACTGAAAATTACTTCTAAAGTATCAATTCCACTTTGACAGTTCAGCTGTAACAAACGAATAGCGGTATAGAAACTCTTTTTCTCCTGCTCAGCCATATTCAAACTAAACATCATCAGGTATATAGCATCGTTTGTATATTGGCTTTCCGGATACCGAATAATAAATTCATTCATCAAAGTATCGGCTAAGGCAGTTTCTCCTTCCAGCAGTGTATTCAAAAAGTTCAGGTAATCCCTTTTTTCCATCAGGTTATTATGATTGATAGTTTTCAGGATGTTTTGGGCTTTAGTTTTTTCTCCGCTCAATATATACAAGCGGGCAATTTCTAAATCCATTTCCTGTGCTTCCAAGTTGTTACGGCTAAATTTCTTGGCTTCATTCAACCACACTAAGGCACTATCAACCGGTTCATTTTTAGCCAGTTTTATTTCTGCCATCAGTTTGCGTAACTTAACTCCTACGGTTGAGCGGTAATAAAGATTTCTCTCCTTCCAGAAAGGCAGAGATAACGATTCCAGAATTATTTGTTCAGTAGCCGGATAATTCCTTTGTTGATATTTTAATTCAGCCAGGCGATAACGCAAATCCATTTTTTTAACCATATCGGTTTCTATAGTTTCCAGATAGCTGTATGCCTCAAAAGCAATGCTATCGTTACCTGCAGCTGTTTGTTCTTCGGCAAAGCGCCACATTTTTTGGGGCTCAAGCTGTTTATAAATATTCAGGGCTGTTTTATAATCCTGCAAATTAATCAGAGCATTGGCATAGATTTCTTTCAGCACAGAATTTTTACT
>JAKQEA010000163.1 GCA_029558715.1 Bacteroidota bacterium
AATATCAGTATCGGCATCCTGATACTGGCAGTGGTGCTATCCATTGTGGTGATCGTATTGATCGATAATACTATTAAGCTGGCTATGTTCAGTAACCGGTTCCTTATCAAAACCATGCAGATGGTGGGTGCCACCCGCTGGTTCATTGCCAAGCCAATGAATGTAAGAGCCGTGATCAATGGCGCCATCAGTGGTGTGATAGCCGCCATAGCCGTGATCCTGTTCCTGTTTGTGATCGAAAAATTCATCCCGGAAATGAAAGCCATACATGATAATACCAGCCTGGTATTGCTTTTCTCAGGCCTGATCATACTGGGTATCTGCATCACTGTTTTCAGTACCCACCGCAGTGTGATAAAATACCTGAAGATGAAACTGGATGATTTATATTAATAAATAGTGAATGGATTCCATACAGGCAGCTATTGATTCTGTATCCATCAAAATTCCTATATTGCACGACTAAAATTTGAAAGAAATGAGTGAAGTGAAAGCAACACCGGCTATGTTCAGCAAGGATAATTATATGTGGATGCTGGCGGGTATTATCCTGATAGCAGTTGGTATGTTCCTGATGTCGGGCGGAAAAAGTAATACCGATCCAGCCGTTTTTAACAAGGAGGCCGTTTACAGTACAACCAGAATCACTGTGGCTCCTATACTTATACTGGCAGGCCTGGTAGTGGAAATCTTTGCAATATTTAAGAAATCCAAAACAGCCAATTAATTCAATACTTAATATTCTTATAAAGGCGGTGGTTATCCATCGCCTTTGTATTTTCTGTACGTTCATCAAACTGTTATCTTTACGACCTTTATTATACACCTTAACCAACTTACCCCATGAGTGTTGCTGAAGCAGTTATCATTGCCATTGTTGAAGGAATTACAGAATTCCTTCCTATTTCATCTACCGGGCATATGATCATTGCAGAAAAATTGCTGGGTGTTCCCCATGATGATTTCACTAAACTTTTTACCGTTGGTATTCAATTAGGAGCCATACTGGCTGTAGTGGTACTCTACTGGAAAAAATTCATGACTCCTTTAACGGCCGGAAAAAAAGGATGGCAGTTCTACCTGAAATTACTGGTGGCTGTTATTCCGGCGTTAGTACTCGGATTTATTTTCTCTGATAAGATCGATGACCTGCTCGAAAGTTCTTTAACAGTTGCGATTACAATGATATTGGGAGGGATCATCCTGCTTTTTATTGACAATGTATTCAAACATCATCCGGTAGAAACAGAAGAACAGATCAGTTATCCAAAAGCATTTATGATCGGGCTGTGGCAGTGTGTGGCCATGATTCCTGGTGTAAGCCGCAGTGCTGCCAGTATCATCGGGGGTATGCAGCAACACCTGACCAGGAAACTGGCAGCAGAATTTTCATTTTTTCTTGCTGTGCCTACAATGGCTGCCGCTACCGGTTATAAACTGCTGAAAGGCTATGAGACCATATCTACAGAAAATATAAAACTATTTGCAATAGGAAATATTGTAGCTTTCATTGTGGCCATGCTGGCTATCAGGTTCTTTATCGGCTTTTTACAGAAACACGGTTTTAAACTGTTTGGTTATTACCGTATTATTGGTGGTATAGTTTTATTGATCATGCTGGCTACGGGCTATCTGAAAGGGTAAAATCACCTGAAAAGGGTATCTGGTGAGTCTCATTTTTTCTTATCTCTGTAAAATAAAATATCAGATATGAACAAGATTCTTCTTTCACTGCTGGTTAGCCTGCTGCTTTTTGCCTGCTCGGGGTATGGAGATAAAGTATCCAAAGATTTTATGGAAGTCTATTACAAAGAGGGTATTTCAAAAGAACAGGCGGAAAAAACCCTGAATTATTTTTTACCCCGCTGGAAAAATAAAGACGGAGAAACCCCGAGAAAAAGTGTTCAACTATCTAAAAATGGTGATACTGTCAACTTCAACATGGTATCCAAAATGGAGGTAATGGATAAAATGGAAGAAGATATTTTCTATACGACAGGCAACGAGCTATCAGAAAATCTTTTTGACGGCGCCCCGGTAAATGTGTTGCTTTCTGATAAATCTTTTAAACCGATCAGGACCTACACGTTTAAGAAATTTGATAAACCTGCTTTTGGCAAAAGAGTGGCAGATGGAAATATTGAAGTATATATTAAAGACAGCTTTAGTGAAGAGGAGGGCAACACTATCGCCGCTTTTCTGAGTAAAGAGATACACCCGGCTGGCATTATCAGTTTCCAGGTAGGTAAGGATGAAAGTGGCGATGTGGTAGTGAGTATGGTAGCCAACAGGGCAAAAGCAGATGCGCTGCCTGACAGCGAGTTTCAAAACCTCGCTATGCTGATCTCCGAAAAAACTCTGGGAGGCACTCCCCTTATATTTCATCTGGCTGATGACAGGTTCAATCCTTTTAAAACATATACGTATAAAATGGAATGACCTGGTTATATTGATAAGAAAATGCCTGCCTGTAACCTGTGCAGGCATTTTTTTTTAACGCCTGGTAATCCCTATTTTTACTCAAAGCATTCACTATGCAGACGGCTCCGAAAAAAGTAGTAAATGCCTGGGCAATGTATGACTGGGCAAACTCTTCCTACAACCTGGTTATTACGTCTACTATTTTTCCTGCTTACTTCGAAGCTGTTGCGGTTGATAACCGGGACATTTCAAAAACAGCTGTTACTTTTTTGGGAAGGCAGTTCGAAAATACAGCTTTGTACAACTATGCTCTTGCCTTTGCCATGCTTGTGGTAGCATTTATTTCACCATTACTGTCATCTATCGCAGACTACAAGGGAAATAAAAAGAACTTCCTGAATTTCTTTCTTACGATGGGCAGTCTTGCCTGTGCTTCTATGTTTTTCTTTGACAGAGATACATTAGCACTCGGTATTGCCGCTATCATTATTGCCTGTGTCGGTTTTTGGGGAAGCCAGGTTTTT
>JAKQEA010000188.1 GCA_029558715.1 Bacteroidota bacterium
CTTTGAAATCCGGCGCTTTTGAGGAAATAAATAATCCTTCCGGCTTTTCCTGTGCAGGCAGAAGATAAACTGTGAATAAAAGACCGATAAATAGAACTGTTTTTTTCATTTTCCCGTTTATAATTCAAATGTACAATTAGAATAAAATCAAACCAGCCGGATTTTCACCATTAACAGAACATTATTTTTTTCTTAATTTTACAGGCCATTAGCCCTAAACTAAAATAACGATCATGTCAAATTCTCATTCTGAAAAGTATTTCTCCAACCTGCTCATTGGTTTTTCGGCACTTCTTGGATTTTCATTAATTACTTTCTATGCAATCTTTGAAGCAAAGAAAGATACCGACTGGTACTTCTGGGCTATTGCTGCTGCATTTTTATTATGTGGCGGTGTTTATTTCTGTCTTATTGCAGTTATACACAAAGTAAAATCAGACTTTAACAGAAGGGCTAAACAAAGAGAACAACAAAAAACCTTTACAGCAGATATGTAAACGATGGCGGTTTGGGTATATTTACACAAACCTGTTAGTAAACATAAAGTAAACGGCCCCTACCAGGAAGGCGAAGCTGACAAGGTATCTCCAGTGAAAGGGTTCCTTCATGATCCAAACAGCAAAGCAACAGAATACAATAAGGGTAATGACTTCCTGTATCATTTTTAACTGGAAAAGATTGAAACCATCCGTATTGCCAATACGGTTGGCAGGCACCATCAGGCAGTATTCAAAAAGGGCGATAAGCCAGCTGATCAGTATTGCTTTCCACAAAGGCCAGCCCTGGTGTTTTAAATGATAATACCAGGCAAAAGTCATAAAGACATTGGAAGCGAAGAGCAGGATAATAGTACGCATAAGTTATTACTATCTTTTATAACGAAAAAGCCCGGCATAACCGGGCTTTCAAATATCGCAAACATTTCAAACTTTGGTATACGCTGTTTCCCGTTAACTAATTCTGGTTTTGCTCCAGGTTTCTGAAATCCACACTCACCAGCTTACTTACACCCGGCTCCTGCATGGTTACGCCATAGATCACATCCACTGTACTCATGGTCATTTTATTGTGGGTCACAATGATGAACTGAGAATTATCACTGAACTGGCGGATCATATTAGTGAACTTTCCTACGTTGGCATCATCCAGCGGAGCATCTACCTCATCCAAAATACAGAATGGCGCCGGTTTGATCAGGTAGATCGCAAACAACAGCGCTGTTGCTGTGAGGGTTCTTTCTCCACCGCTTAACTGCGTTAATGAAGAAGGACGTTTCCCTTTAGGTTTGGCAATAACATCAATGCCGCTGTCGGCCAGGTTCTCGGGATCTTCCAGCACAAGGTCTGCCTGGTCATCCTCTGTGAAAAGGGTTTTAAAGACTTTCTGGAAATTCTCTCTTACCTGGTTGAATGTCTCAAGGAATTTCTGGTTTGCGGTAGCTTCTACTTCCTCAATCGTCTTCAATAAACTGTCTTTTGCATTTACCAGGTCTGTTTTCTGCTCTACGATGAAGTCATACCGTTTCTTCATCTCGGTGAAAGCTTCTATCGCAGTCGGATTTACCTCTCCCAGGTTCTCTAAACGCTTTTTCATACGATCAGCTTTCTCCTGCAATTCTTCTACAGCTGTCTCTCCTGATCTTGCTTCTCCGAGAATATCTTCCAGGTTGATCCTGAATTCCACATTTAGCCTCTCTTTCATACCGGCCAATTGCAGTTTCAATTCATTGAGCTTGTCCTTAATGGCTGCCAGTAAATATTCTATCTGTTCTTTTTCCTTCACCTGGTGACGGATGGCACTTTCTTTTTCACTCAACTGGTTACGGAAGTTATAATAGGCCTGGTCCGCTTCATTCAAATTTTGCTCTTCTTCATCCTTTCTTCTCATCAATTCCAATAGCGCCTCTTCAATATCTTTCAACGATTGAGCAGACTGCTCAATATTCTTACCCGTATCAGCCAATTGGTTAGTGTTATTCTCAATTTGCTGTCGAAGATCACTCAGTTGATTGTTTTTGAAATCGAGTTCTTGTCGTAACCCGGCGATCTTGCTCTGTTGCTTTGTTACATTCAGGTTGAATTCATTGTACTGCCGGGTTGCTTCGTTATAATCTGCTTCAGTCACTTTGAATGCTTCATCCGCTTCAGCCAGTTTTGCTGAATTTGCTTGCAATAATTCATTGTATTCTGTTAACTGGTTACGTACACCTTCCACAGAACTTAGTGTCTGCTGCATTTGCAGGTTCAGTTCTTCCAGCCTATGCTGACTGTTGGTCTGCATGGAATGTAAATTCTCCAGTTTATTATGCAGCGAGAAAGTTTCATTAGTCAGTTGCTGTATCTCTCTTTCTGTTTCCCTTATAGCGGTTTCTCTAAGATCTTCATTAAAGGCGATCACTTCATTATGTCTCGCCTGTATTTCAGCCCTCAATGCTTCCACTATTGCATCCTGTGCAGCAATTTCATCCTGTAATTTCTCCAGGTTCTTTGCCCGGCCAATTTTCTTTCCTTCGATCAGGCCCACACTACCACCAGTCAGCGAATATTTTCCTTTTACATACTTGCCATGTTTCTCTATTACAACAAAACCATTACTGTTTTGCAATGCATCTTCACTGTCAGCAATAAATACATTGCCAAGCAAATGTTCAGCCAGCTTACGGTACTTCTCATCCACTTCTACTACACTCAATGCAGGTATGGCCCCTTCCAATTGGTGAGAAGATATTCCTGTTGCCCCATCATTTACTTTATCCAGTAAGAAGAAATTGGCTTTACCTTTTTTATTTTCATCAAGCAGGTGAACGGCTTGCAAACCTTCCCGCAGATCATTTACCACATAGTAACTAAGGTAAGGCTCCAGTACATTTTCAAGGGCAGTCCTGTATTCTTCATTTACATATAGTACATCAGAAAGAATAGGAGAACTATGATTCCAGTTATTGTTGTTATGCAGGAATTTAACCGAATCAGGATAACCTTCCATAGAATCGATCATGCTCTTCAACAGGTCATGCTCATTTCTTTTGGCATCCAGTTTCCGGTTTTCATCAGCCAGGTTATTGCGCAGCCCATCAAGCACAGCCTGTGTTTGTAATATTTGTTCCTTCGTATTTTCCTGGTGTTGCTGCAATTGTTCCAGGTCCACTTTTTTAATACCCAGTTCTTTTTCTTTCAGTATTCTGTCGCTGTCAAGTTGGTGACGCTGCTCTTCCCGGTGAACTCTCTCCTCTTCTATCTGGTGGATGACTCTTTGTAAGTTTTGTACTGAGGTATCAGCCACAGCTACTTTTTTCTCTGCGTCAAACTGATTTCGCTGTATTTGCTGGTATTCATTGCGCAGATTATCCAGCATACGGCGTTTTTCATCCAGCACTTCTCTCTTAGCATTTACTTCGTTATTCAGTTGTGCCAATTGCTCACTCAGCAGTTCCAGCGATTTTTCTTCATCCAGCACCTGCTGGTTAGTAAAGCCAATACTTTCCTCTATACCTTTCAACTGCCCCTCAGCTTTCAATAAGAATTCTTTCAGGCTCCCTTCTTTTTCCTGCAGGTGTTCCAGCCGCTGGGCTGACAGGTTCTTATCATTTTCTTTACTGCGAACAGTCTGCAACATTTCGTTGAAAGCATGTTGCATGCTCTGCAATTGTCTTTCCTTTTCTACAAAGGCCAGTTTCTCCTGCTCCAATTCAGCCTCTCTTGTGCCAATTTCAGCTTCCAGTTTGTGTTTCTTATCTGTCTCAACATCGTTCTGTTCATTCAGCTCTTTATAAGTAAGGTTAAACCCTTCCAAAGAGGCTTTTGCCAGTTCGATGCTGATCTCGCGGTAATCTTTCTTTATCTCATGGTATTTCTCTGCCTTTTTCGCCTGGCTTTCCAAAGCTTTTAACTGGTTGTTGATCTCAAACAGCAGGTCTTCAATACGGGCCAGGTCTTGTTCCGTAGCTTCTAATTTTGATTTTGCTTCTTTTTTCCGGGTTTTGTAAATCGATATGCCTGCAGCCTGCTCCAGCATTTTCCGGCGGCTGTTGTCTTTATCCTTGATCAGGTCATCCACCATGTCGAGAGCAATGATGGCATAGCTGTCGGTGCTGATACCTGTATCCATGAAGAGGTTCTGGATATCTTTCAGGCGGCATTGCACATCATTCAGGCGGTATTCACTTTCACCACTTTTATAAAATTTACGGGTAACCGTCACGGTACTGAACTCGGTAGGCAGCAGGTTTCGGGTATTTTCAAACGTCAGGCTCACCTCGGCAAGGCCGCTGGCACTGCGGGTTTTAGACCCGTTGAAGACCAGGCTGTCCAGGTTCTCACTCCGCAGGTGGCTGATCTTTTGCTCACCTATCACCCAGCGGATGCTATCCACAATATTTGATTTACCACAGCCATTCGGGCCCACAATGCCGGTGATATTGTCGTCGAAATTGACAATGGTTTTATCAGCAAAACTCTTAAAGCCCTTGATTTCTAAACTCTTTAATCTCACGGTTTTCTGTTTAAGTAATTGTTAAGTCAGCGGCGAATTTAAGCTAAAGGCCTATAAAAGATGATTTGGCTAACAGGCAGTTATTCACAATGATGGGTTAAAAATGTGGGAAGAAAGATGGCTAAAGAAAAGGGGATAATAAATGGGTTATAAAAAATATCGTTTATTGATTCTTTACCGGTCCTACCCTTTATAGCACTTAACAAAACCCTAAATCATTTTCAAAAAGAAAGACGATCTTATCTTCTCTATACCTTCACGCCGCAATGAAAACAATAGTACTTCTTTTGAGCTTTTTCCTGTACCAGCATTATTTATCTGCACAGGATGACAGTTATTGGGAAACCTACCTGGCCAGCTATGAAAAAGGGCCCGGCAGTACAGTAGTCAATATGGGCTTGAAAAAAATTGCACCTGACAACAACAAGACATTTTTATTTGCTGCCGGCGTACAGTTCAAGAATTGCACTAAGGAGGGTCTTCCTGCCCCGCTTGCTTTTACCACGCTGAATAAAATATCCGATTCAATTGTGGTATTGGTAAACCGGCTAAAAACAAACACACTGGCTGGCACTTTTACTTACCAGTGTGAACGCAAAGACTATTTCTATGTAACTGATACTTTCGGACTAAAACAAGAGGTGACAAGCCTTATTACCAAACGTTTTCCCGGTTATACTCCTGCATTTCTTATCAGGGAAGATATGAACTGGAATGCTTATCTCAGCTTTCTTTATCCCAACGAAGAAACAATAGAATATATAAGCAACCAGAAAGTGATAATGCAATTACAGAAAGCCGGTGACAAACTGGATACACCAAGACAAGTCGATCACTGGCTTTATTTTAAATCCGAAGCAGACAGAGAATGCTTTGTATATTATGCAGTGAGTAAAAAATTCAGGATCGAAGCAAAAGAGAACGGGGGAAATGCGTCTTTCCCTTTTACAGTACACATATCAAGAACCGACCGGGTCGATCTTGCATCCATCAACCAACTCACTCTTTCCTTAAAAGAAGAAGCTAAGAAATGTAAAGGTGACTATGATGGCTGGGAAACCGTGGTGGTGAAGTAGAAAGGTATCAGAAATTAATCAGCTGCTTCACCTTCCGGGTGATGAGTGCCATGCTAAGGTATTTGATATTCAAAAATTCAAAATCACGGATGAGCAGCAAGGCAATGCCGGCCTCTTTCAGTGCAATAGCATTATTAAAACATTCTAATGCCTTTTCCCTGGCACCTGCGTGGGCATAATCCAGTCCCATCCAGAACTGCGAAATGTATTCACTGCGCAACCTGAAGTTATTATAGTGATCATCCATTCTTTTTTCCAATAAGGAATGGTCTCCATCTGTATAGAATTTGATCAATCCCAGGTCGCCTGATTTTTTTGCGGCAGCAATGGCCTCTTCCTTATCGTTAAAGGTCCAGTACAGGCGGGAAAGTTCCTCATATCTTTTTCTCTTCAGCTGGCCACCGGATGGGGCTTTATCAATGAGCTTTTGCTGCAATTCAAGAGCCGCTTCCTTGTTATTATTATTCACCAATGCAATGATCTTGTTCTTCAATAAGAAATCCCACATAGGATTGATCTCTGCCCCCATATCATATATCTTCAAAGCTTCTTCGTGTTCACCTTTGGCCTGCAAAAGTATTGCCAGCCAGAGGTAAACGTTCGACTGGTTTGCATTCAAACTGATCGAACGGCGGTAGGTGATCTCTGCAGCATGCCAGTCAAAGCTCTGGAAATACCAATAGCCAAGCGATGCCTGGGTCTCACCGGAAAATGAATCAAGACTTGAAGCAGTATCAATATGTTTTTTTGCCTGCCATAAGGTCATTACAGGGTCTTCATATCCACGAAAGGAAGAAAGTAAATAGGTGTCGGCGAGGCCGGAATAAGCAATAGCAAAAGTTTTATCCAGGCTGACGGCTTGAGTAAAATGCTCTCTTGCTGTCAGCAGGTCGGCCTTATTCCTGTTTTCCATCAGTAATTTTCCGCGGAGATAATAATCATAAGCCTGCAGGTCTGATGTGGGTATATAATCCAGTTCCCTTGTTTCTTTATGTGATAAAGTAGTATTCAATACAGCTGCAATGGCCAGCGCTACTTCCCGCTGGATAGAAAAGATATCAATCAGGGGTCTGTCGTAAGAATCAGCCCAGATATGCTCATCCGTAATGGCGTTGATCAACTGGGCCGTAATACGAACCTGGTCACCATGCCGTTGTACACTGCCTTCCATTACCAGCGCTACTCCCAGGTCTTTACCAATCTGCTTAATGGACTTCGGTGAATTTTTATATTGCATTACCGAGGTACGGGAGATCACTTTATAAGCCCTGATCTTCGATAACTGTGTGATAATATCCTCCGTTAACCCGTCACTAAAATAATCCTGTTCCGGATCGCTGCTCAGGTTAGCAAAAGGCAGTACAGCGATACTTTTGGCAAGAGTCGGAGTGATCAGCGGTTCATCAGCAGACGCCGGATGATGAACAAAGGGCTGGCTACCCGCAGTAAGTATCTCGTAAATCCTGACCGGTACTTTTACATTTTTTAATTTTTCTTCCCTGATGAAGACAGATTCTAGTTCCTTCTTATTTGCAATATTCCTGTATACCATTTCGGAGATATAGATCCCTCCCACCGGA
>JAKQEA010000196.1 GCA_029558715.1 Bacteroidota bacterium
TTTGGCAACGATTTTGCTCTCGACGATATCTCATTCGCACCATTCACCGTTAAAAGAGACAGCGTAAGAATTAATGTGGACAATCCCGTTGTCACTACCAACAACGATGCAATAATTTGTGAAGGAACCCCGGTGCAACTAACTACAACCGGTGCTGCGGCTTATACATGGTCGCCAGCAACAGGGCTTTCTGATGCAGCTATCGGCAATCCTGTTGCCACCCCGGCTGTCACCACACAATACATAGTAACCGGGACCACCAGTAATAATTGTACGGCCAAAGACACTGTGGTTATCACCGTCAATCCCAAACCCGTTGTCACCATTACCAACGATACCACTATCTGCCAGAATGCTTCTGTGCAGTTATTGGCTACCGGCGGCACCAGTTATGTATGGTCACCGGCCGGCTCATTAAATAATCCCGCTATTGCAAACCCGGTTGCCACCCCGGCCACTAACACAAAATACTTTGTAACAGTTACCAATGCAGCTAATTGCAGTACGATAGATTCTGTAAGTGTTGCTGTAAGAGCGGTTAATAATTTTGCAGTCAATCCGCCTGTTGATGTTTGCCTGCTGAATACCGTACAGTTAAATGCTTCCGGCGGTGATTTATACAGCTGGAACCCTGCTGCATCTTTGGATAACCCTGCTATTGCCAATCCCTTTGCTTCGCCAGTAAGCACTACACCCTACTCCGTTACTATAACAGATACTGTATGTAATAATATGGCTACACTAAGTACTACTGTAACCGTGCTGCCTTTACCTGTAATAACGGCATCCAGTTCCAATGATATTGATTGCAGCAACAACCAGAGCCAGTTAATGGCCACCGGCGCTGTGCAATATAGCTGGTCGCCTGCCGCCTCACTCAGTAATGCTTTCATAGTCAATCCTGTTGCCACGCCACTTACAACAACAGAATATATTGTAACCGGTGAAGACAATAACGGTTGTACCAATAAAGACAGTGTGCTGGTCAGTGTTACCAATACAAATGCCGGAGGATACCTGATGCCTACTGGCTTTACACCCAACGGGGATGGCATCAACGACTGTTATGGAATAAAATACTGGGGACAGATCCTGGAACTCGAATTCAGTATCTATAACCGCTGGGGTGAAAGGGTATTTTATTCCAGCAACCCGGCCGACTGCTGGAATGGAACATATAAAGGCGTCCGCCAGTCGGCAGCGGTTTATATTTACATGATAAAAGCGAAAACAACCTGCGGAGAAGCATTCCGGAAAGGAACTTTTACATTGATCAGGTAAAGTTTATCTTCTTACAATAAACACAGTCAGTTCCTTCTCTCCTTCCATCTTTTTTCCAAACTGCTCAAACCCTGCTTTCTGCAATACTTTTTGTGAAGCAATATGAGGTGATTCCGTAACGGCATATATTTCTGTCAGCGGGGTGTTGTTTTTGAAATACTCCAGCCCTGCTTTGGTTACTTCCGTGGCAAATCCCTTTCCCCAGTTCCCCGGTGTAAAGGAATATCCTAGCTGTATCTTTTCCGGATCGTCAGGAATGGGAACGATAACAAAATTGCCAATGAACTCACCGGTGGCTTTCAGGTCTACCGCCCAACGGCCCATCCATGATGATGGGTAAGTTGTTGCCAGTACCTGGTCAAGAAACGCATCGCTTTGTTCCCTTGTTTTTACAGCCCGTATATACTTCATTACATCCGGGTTGCCGTGCAACAGGAACATGCTGTCATAGTCAGCTTTGGTATGCTGCCGTACGATAAGCCTTTCTGTTTCGAAAATAATTTCCATACAGTTCGAAAGGTAAAGATTTTCAAATATGAAAGCACGGCCTCAAAAAAATGGCGTTAAAAAAATTATTAAGTAAGCCGTTAAAAAGCCGGCGTTGTTTGAGCCGGCAGTTTGTTGAATTATAATAAATTTAGCGGCGAGTTCGCCGGGTTTAGGCTTACGGAATAATTTTTAGCCATTTTTTTGAAGCCTTGACCTTTTTTGTTACTTTTTTGTGTCAAGACAAAAAAGTAAAAGACCTTGTTATTTATGTATCTCACTCGTAAAATGAAACTCAATATCCGGGTTATTCGTCCGCTCCGTATTTAAAAACCATTCACTCTGCGCCAGGTATACCATATGGCCGTCTTTGTCTTCGCCAATATTCGCCTGTTTGAAACGGGAAAACTCCAATAGTTTTTTCTCGTCCTTACTAGTCAGCCAGCAGGCTTTGTAAAAAGGTAATGTATTAAATACCACAGAAGCTCCATACTCATGCAGCAGGCGGTATTGTATCACTTCAAACTGCAGCTCACCCACACAGCCAATGATCTTTTTATTACCGCCAAACTGGGTGAACAACTGCGCCACTCCCTCATCCGTTAGCTGCAGCAACCCTTTTTCCAGTTGCTTGGTCTTCATCGGGTCTTTGTTCACCACTTCCTTGAATATCTCCGGGGAGAAAGAAGGTATACCGGTAAAGAAAAAATCTTCGCCTTCCGTCAGTGTATCACCGATCTTAAAATTACCTGTATCAAACAGACCCACCACATCGCCGGCATAAGCATCTTCGATCACACTCTTGTCACGGGCCATAAAGGAATAAGGATTACTGAAACGGACATCCTTATCCAGCCGCACATGATGAAAATATTTATTCCGTTCAAACTTGCCGGAGCATACCCGGAAGAAAGCGATCCGGTCACGGTGCTTGGGGTCAAGGTTAGCATGTATCTTAAAAACAAAGCCGCTCATTTTTTCTTCTTCCACATTTACGGGGCGAACTGTTGTTTCCCTGCTGCGGGGTGTGGGGGCGATGCGGATAAATGTATCCAGCATTTCCTTTACTCCAAAGTTGTTGATCGCACTTCCAAAAAACACCGGCGCCACCCTGCCGGCCAGGTAGTCTTCAGTATTTAATTTACCATGCACTCCATCCACCAGTTCCACATCCTCTCTTAACTGCAAAGCATCTTTCTCTCCCAGTTTTTCATCCAGCACCTTGTCATGAATATCAGAAATGGAAATACTATCCTCATCGGCTTTGGTATTGGCGGTAAAAAGCAGGAGGCTTTTATTATCCAGGTTGTAGACCCCCTTAAAATCCTTACCACTGTTGATGGGCCATGTCATCGGGTGCAGGTGAATGGATAGTTCCTTTTCAATTTCTTCCAGCAGGTCAAAGCGGTTCTTACCGTCCCGGTCCATTTTATTTACAAACACTATCACCGGAGTATCCCGCATACGGCATACTTCCATCAGTCGGCGGGTCTGATCTTCCACCCCGTTCACACTATCCACCACCAGTATCACACTGTCCACTGCCGTCAGGGTACGGTAGGTATCTTCTGCAAAATCCTTGTGACCGGGAGTATCCAGCAGGTTTATCAGTACGTTATTGTATTCAAAACTCATGACCGAGGTAGCTACCGATATACCCCGCTGCCGTTCTATCTCCATAAAATCGCTGGTAGCATGTTTCTTTATCTTATTGCTCTTTACCGCACCTGCCACCTGTATGGCCCCGCCAAAAAGCAGGAACTTTTCTGTCAGTGTCGTTTTCCCCGCATCCGGGTGAGAGATAATGGCAAATGTCTTCCGCCTTGCTATTTCGTTGTGATACTTCATAAATGGCGGCAAAGGTAAGGCTGTAAAGGCAATTTTTGAGTTACCATCGCTCGGTACATTGGGCATCGTCTGTTGCGTCGCACACTTGTACGTTCTGTTCGCTACTCAGCCTATCCGAAGTTTTCTTATCTCATTTAAGTATATCTCAAAGTATTAAATTTGTTAGATTCGTCAAAAGGTCATCGTTAAGACTAATTAATAAAAATGGAGGTTACTCAAAACACATACTGCTTGGTCATTGATATTATTAGCTCAACTAATCGACTCCTAGATATAAGCACCGCAGCAAGAAATTCTTTTAATCTTGCGTTAACAAAAATATTGCCCCCATTTCTATCGAAACTAGGTTTAGATAATTCTAATTTGAAGTTTACAGGTGATGGTTTTGTTGTAACAATTGAAAACTCAACAAATCTTACTCATTTACTTTGCTTTGCGCTACTTCTACGCAACAAATTCCATTATTCAATAATTGAAATTTCTGGCATCCCCTTTACCACACAATGGGATTTACGATTAGGCATTGCTAACGGCCAAGATGTAAAACTAGAATTTAATAACCAAATTGAATATGTTGGAGATTCAATACGACGTGCCACAAGAATTTCCACTTTATGCAATACCAATGAAATACTAGTTGACTTTCCAATTTATAGAGACACCAGTCGTGATTTTATTTTTGAAGAAATTAATATAGAACAAAGAATTTCTAATCTCGGGGTAAAAAAATTTGAACATGACATAGGAAACCTAGTTTATTCAATCAAAGAAGTTAAATATTCTTCTTTAAAAAATGCTGACGTTATTCTAGTTTATTTTGATGAGATTGGATATCATAAAGGAAAGGAAGAAATTGTAGCTGAAGTTAAAACAAAAATTGAACTAAATGAGTTGACTAAAGACGAAGTGGAGGCAATAGATAAAGCAAGTATTGCCTTATCATCAATAGGCAGATACCAGACTGGAAATGAAATTTATAAAAGGCTTAAGCATAGAGGATATAGCCGTTCATTAATCTATTGGAATAGGCTACTCAAATTATCAAACGACTTTAATACCGCCAATATTATATTACGACAAATAATAAATGCAGGTTTAAAGCCAGATGGATTTTCCTACACTACGCTGATGAATAAGGTGGCTGACTTTGAGCAGGCCAAAGAAGTGCTCAGGGAAATGAAAGCCGAAAACATAAATCCTAATGAAGTAACCTACACTACGCTGATGAATAAGGTGGCTGACTTTGAGCAGGCCAAAGAAGTGCTCAGGGAAATGAAAGCCGAAAACATAAATCCTGATGAAGTAACCTACACTACGCTGATGAATAAGGTGGCTGACTTTGAGCAGGCCAAAGAAGTGCTCAGGGAAATGAAAGCCGAAAACATAAATCCTAATGAAGTAACCTACACTACGCTGATGAATAAGGTGGTTGACTTTGAGCAGGCCAAAGAAGT
>JAKQEA010000197.1 GCA_029558715.1 Bacteroidota bacterium
CATATATTGCCGTGTGGTCATTTTGAACCGTATAAAGGGACAATGTTTGAAAAAAGTATAGCTATACAGAAGAGGTTTTTAAAGCGTTTATTATAAGGCTCTGACCCCTTTTTTATACCCACTGTGCAATAGAGTAGCGCTTGCGGTACGCCTCCTCATACTGTAAAAAACGCCTCACCCGTTCACTGAAACTGTCTCCCAACTGCAGAAAGTACTCATGATGGTCTATTTTTACGCCAACATCAGCATCCTCCTGTAAATAGGATTGTATGCTGCTGTAGCGGTACTTGACAGGACTATCGCACCGGCGCTTGCGTACCGGATTGAACGCTATGTACCACAACAACCATAAGAGATAATGAAAGGCATCATGAGCAAACTGTACAATGATGTCCTTGTAGCGCTCATTCCAGAATGGCCCGGTCCTGCCGATTATTTTATTATACATCTCAGCAAACCGTGCCTTGATATACTGCACAATGCGTGCTATGGGCGCTCCACCACTGGTTGTGTGGATAACCATATGGATGTGATTGTCCATGATGCAGTAGGCAATAAGCTTAAAGTCATACTTTTCTTTTGTTCTGTTTAATATGTCGACAAAGCAGGCTTTAAAGTACTCCTCCTGCATCATATCCCGCCACTCAATACAGCGGCTCATGATGTGATAGGTATGTTCGGGCAGTTGTACACGTAATTTCCGTGCCATTGGTATTCCTCCGTGTTTTTATTATAATTGAAATCCCTACTATACATAACGCCGGAGATGGAAAAAATTAAAAGAAATGGTGCATTTTTTTATACTTTTTGTAAAAAAAATCGCATATAATGGGGATTAATGGGGTCAGAGCCTATGTTCTCCTATGTTCTGTGTCTGCGTGAGTACATACATATCACGTTGAAAATTGGATTACACATGATAAAATGATAAAATAATGGGGTCAGAGCCTTAATAATTCCCCCCCTCCGTTTAAAGGGGGGATAAAAGGGGTTGGTGGTATTCTTTGCTTCGCTCAGAATGACAAACTATAACTTTTTTAAAGGGAAATGTGTAATACATCGTCATATTTCCTTCTCATACTTTCTTTTGTTGGGCGACAAAAGTTTTATCACTTCGTAAGGGGGCATTTATGCGCTAAATGCCCCCTTACCAACCTCCAAAGCGC
>JAKQEA010000057.1 GCA_029558715.1 Bacteroidota bacterium
TGCCTGACGGAAATTTTCCACAAAATGATAGTTATAACTGGCAAGTCCACCCCAACCTGGATTTTGCCAACCGATTTTATACCAGCCGGTTCTAGTAGCAGCTATAACTCCTACAGCTTTTTTAATTAAAGCATATTCTGCTAGGCAGGGATCACTGTAATCCAGATATCCGTTATAGCAGGATGCAGCATAAATAACTGTTCCACTTGTATTTCCCAAATTATTAAAACTTTGACAATCAACCATTCCCATCCAATCCATTTCATTATCTTCGGGTATGTTATTTTGATTATAATCATTTTCCCAAACCTTACGAGAAGAGTGTGCAGAACTACCATGGGCACTCCAGTTGATAAAACCCCAGCTTTCGGAATTAAGCTTGTTTCGTAAATTATCATAATTTACAGGTAGGTTACTGGGAAAAGAAGGAACAACTCCTTCCTGTTCATACATAGTAAAGTTTTCCTGTTCTGCTAAACAAGTATTCCGCATAAATTCCATAAAAAGGGCTCCATCGGTTTGTAAATATTCAAGTAGTGGTTCTCCCTGATAATTCAAGTAAGCTGCAGATAACAAGTTTTTTTCTTTCCAGGGCTCAGTTGTTTGTTCGTAATCAACTATACGATTTGCAATAGCAGATACCTCAGCAGCAATATTGGTAGAGATGCGTCCTACAAAGACCTCTGGCGTAAAGTCAATTCCATAATCCTCATTCATATAACCGGTAGAATATTCACCTCGTCTGCCATCATTATCGGTATCCCAATCACTGCTTAAATCCGAATAAAAGAAATCTGTAGCAACTGTTTCCAGCCCATTGGGTTCGGGAATTACATTGGCAACGGGAACAAGATCATAATCACCAACTAAAAGCAGGTAGGAAAAGGGATTTTGAGCATAAGTATTCTGCAGAAAGTTACGCAACTTTTCGGCATTATCGGTCCCCGTTCCGGAAGCCAAAGCTATAGCTATATCACAAAAAGAAACATCAATTCCCTGGGATTCACGATAGAGAACAAGCCAATTCAAAGCTGCATACAAATCCGGAGTAGTAATAATTAAAAGATGATTATTGCGCTCTTTGGATACCTTATACCACTGCTGAAGAGCAGGTGGATTAGCAAAAAAATCTGCTTCCTTAAATGTTAGAGGAATTGTTCCTTTTTCTTTGGCAGAAGAAGTGTAATTTATATTTATCTGGCAGGAACTATTCCACAGCCAACTGGAACCATTATAAACAGCAGGTAACACATTAAAACAGGCATAATTAAGTTCACCCCATTTCCTTAAACCCAAATAGCTGTAGCGGGAAGGAATATTTCTATTAACAGGAGATGTTAATATTTCTTCTCCATTGGTAAAAGAGGAATTACTTGCAGGTGGCTCTCCGGCAAGGGTTTTTGCAGCATCAAAAAGCACTTGCCAGTAATCAATAACAGCATCTTGGGGTAGAAGGATATTGATTTGTTTAACAGGCAATTGTAGAGTACCAGGAGCACTGCAAAATCCATAACCTTGTTTAGATAAAGCTGCTGCTGATACACTCTCTTCAGTAAGAGGAAACTGAATTATTGTATTGAGTGTAGTTGCTGAAACAAGCAAGGGCAAACTTATTAAAATTAAACATAAGGTCTTTTT
>JAKQEA010000064.1 GCA_029558715.1 Bacteroidota bacterium
CAGAAAAAGCATTTACTATTATTCATAGCCTTGATGGGTATGATGAGATTTCGTTGACCAACGATACCAAAGTGATAACGAATGAAGGCGAACGGATCATGACACCAGAGCAGTTAGGAAAAAGAATGGTGTCGGCACAGGATATCAGCGGAGGTAATAGTGTAGAAGATGCGGCGAAGATCTTTACCACTATATTAAAAGGGGAAGGCACCTGGGCACAGAATGCAGTGGTGCTGGCCAATGCGGCAATGGCACTGCATTGTACAGGAAGATATAAATCGTATGACGAAGCATATAATGAAGCAGTGAAGAGCCTGGAGAGTGGAAGTGCTAATAGATCATTAACAAAATTGATTTCAATTCAATAACCCTGAGTTTTATGAGTTGCCAGGGGTTTAAACCCCTGGCAAAAGATTAATGAAAAAAATAACAGGCCTTAGCCATGAATAATATTCTGAACACAATAGTAGCAGCCAAGAAAAAAGAAATTGAGCCATTCAAAAGGAAGAGCCCGATCGAAAGGTTTGAACGGGATGGTTTTTTCTGGGAGATCAGCAACCGGTCACTGATCAGTAGCTTGTTGCAGCCCGGCAGTACAGGTATCATAGCCGAATTCAAAAGAAAAAGCCCGAGTAAGGGTTGGTTCAAGAATAAAGAACTGGAAGTGGAACCTGTAGTAACGGCATATAATAAACAGGCAGCAGGCATTTCAGTATTAACAGATGATGAATTCTTTGGTGGTGACCTGGATGACCTGATCCAAACCAAAGTAGTGACAGATATTCCCGTGCTGCGCAAAGATTTTATCATCGATAAATGGCAGATAGCCGAAGCAAAGGCATTCGGGGCTGATGTTATTTTATTGATTGCAGCCTGTCTTACCCCGGCGGAAGTAAAAGAATTTGCTGCCTATGCAAACAGCATCGGGCTTGAGTCGATATTAGAAGTACATAATGAAGAAGAACTCGGTCATTGTTGCGATGAAGTGAGCATGGTGGGAGTGAACAATAGAAACCTCAGGACGTTTGAAGTGGATATCAATATATCTCTGCAACTGTTTGACAAGATACCGGCCGGCAAACCGGCAATTACCGAAAGTGGCATCAGCAGCGTTGAGTCTATAGTAACTTTGCGGAATGCCGGGTTTAAAGGATTTTTGATAGGCGAGAATTTTATGAAGGAAGAAAATCCTGGAAAAGCATTTGAAGAATTTGTTATCGGGTTAAAATAAATACATCTCCCACAAAGACACAAAGGCCACTAAGCTTTGTGTTCTCAGTGTCTTTGTGGGAAACAAAACCAAACTATATGAATATTAAAGTATGTGGCATCACTGAAATGAAACAACTGCAGCAGCTCGATGGGTTGGATATTGATTTTGCAGGACTGATATTTTATAAAGAATCTCCCCGCTACATCGGCGATAAGATATCCAGGAAGGACTTAAAGAAGGCAGATTTTGACCTGAAGAAAGTGGGTGTGTTTGTAAACCCGGAGGTGATCGATGTACTGGATGCAATAGATGAGTATGGATTGGAAGTAGTGCAACTGCATGGCGATGAAAGTCCTGAGATGTGCGATGACCTGAGCAGCGAAGTGGAGGTGATAAAAGTATTCCGGGTTACCGGCAATGAGAATATCGATAAACTGGTAGCGCCTTACGATGCGGTGTGTGATTATTATTTATTTGATACCGGCGGATTGAAAGAAAGTTTTGGTGGCACCGGCCAGCAGTTCGACTGGAATATTTTAAGCAAAGCCAAGATTGAAAAGCCTTTCTTTTTGAGTGGTGGCATAGGAGTAGAAGATGCAGCAAAAATAAAAGCTTTTAAGCACCCCGATCTTTTTGGAGTAGATATCAACAGCAAATTTGAAACGGCACCGGGGGTGAAGGATATGAGTAAAGTGCTGCAATTTAAGATGGCGATGAAGTAAAGCAATAAAAATTATGAACCTGCTGCAAGCAGAAATAGCTGGAGCTTATTACATACTGCAGATTGCAAAATTTGCTGGACTGGCTATATTGGTATTTGCAGGTATTTATTTTATAGGCAGAACTATCAGGAAAATAAATGAAAGAAACAACGACATATCAAAGCCCGGATGAACAAGGATATTATGGTTCCTTTGGCGGAGCCTACATTCCCGAGATGCTGCACCGGAATGTGGAAGAACTGCGGAGAAAATACCTGGAGATCATCTATGAAGAAGATTTTCAAAAAGAATTTCAGCAATTATTGCGGGATTATGTGGGCCGGCCAACGCCGCTCTACTTTGCTGAACGGTTGAGTAACCGTTATAAAGCAAATGTCTACCTGAAACGGGAAGATCTTTGCCATACTGGTGCTCATAAGATCAATAATACAATCGGGCAAATTTTATTAGCACAGAAACTGGGCAAGAAAAGAATTATTGCAGAGACAGGTGCTGGTCAGCATGGAGTGGCCACAGCAACTGTGTGTGCTTTGAAAGGGGTAGAGTGCATTGTGTATATGGGTGAAAAAGATATTGAACGGCAGGCACCGAATGTGGCGAGAATGAAAATGCTGGGGGCGACTGTTATACCTGCAACCAGTGGCAGCAAAACATTAAAAGACGCAACCAATGAAGCAATCCGGGACTGGATCAATCATCCGGATGATACACATTATATAATCGGCAGTGTGGTGGGTCCGCATCCATACCCGGATATGGTGGCGAGATTCCAGAGTGTGATCAGTGAAGAGATGCGCAAACAATTATTGGAAAAGACGGGCAGCGAATTACCCAACTATGTTATTGCCTGTGTGGGTGGTGGCAGTAATGCTGCCGGGGCATTCTATCATTTTTTAGATGAAGCGTCGGTGCAGTTGATTGCGGTTGAAGCCGCCGGTGAAGGTATTAACAGCGGGAAGAGTGCGGCTACAACACAACTCGGCACTCCGGGCATTTTACATGGCAGCAAAAGTTTGCTGATGCAAACAGAAGATGGCCAGGTAGTAGAACCGCATAGTATCTCTGCGGGTTTAGATTATCCCGGTATCGGCCCGCTGCATGCACATTTGTTGGAAAGCGGCCGGGCTACGTTCATGAGTGCTACTGATAAGAAAGCATTAAACGCAGCTTTCGAACTGGCGAAAATGGAGGGTATCATTCCTGCACTGGAGTCGGCACATGCTTTACATGCATTGAAGATGATCAATTTTAATAAAAATGCCGTTGTGGTGGTTTGTTTGAGTGGAAGAGGGGATAAAGATCTGGCAACCTATATGAAAGAGATGGAAAAATAATGGTGAATGCTAAACCTGCCTGCCGGTAAGCAGGTGATGAATGTTGAATGAAAAGGATACAAGAATTATTTAAAGAGAAGGCCAATCGCATTATTAACGTTTACTGCACCGCAGGCTATCCCCGTTTGCATTCAACAACTGAAGTAATGAAAGCACTGCAGGAGCATGGTGCAGATATTATCGAACTCGGTATGCCATTCAGTGATCCGCTGGCAGATGGTCCGGTCATTCAGCAAAGTAGTTCGGTTGCATTAGCAAATGGAATGACGATTAAAATATTGTTTGAGCAATTAAAAGATTTTCGCAGGGAGATTTCCGTTCCGGTGGTTTTGATGAGCTATATGAATTCAGCGCTGCAATATGGCTTTGAAAAATTTTGTGCCGATGCAGCAGCAGTGGGTATCGATGGGTTGATCTTGCCTGATCTGCCGGAATATGAATTTGAAACAGAATATGGTTCTATAATTGAGAAATACGGTCTTGATTTTATATTTCTTGTTACTCCTGAAACATCGGATGAAAGACTTAAAAAACTGGACAGCCTGAGCAGCGGTTTCCTGTATGCTGTTTCTTCATCCAGCACTACTGGTAGTGAAAAAAGTACTGCTGCATCAACGGAATACTTATTAAAGTTGAAAAGCCTCAACCTTAAAAATCCGGTATTGGTTGGCTTTGGTATAAAGGATAGGGCATCGTTTGATGCCGTTTGTCAGCTGACCAGCGGGGCTATTATCGGCAGCGCCTATATTAAAGCATTGGAAAACAGCACAGATGTTAATGCATCCACAAAATCCTTCCTTTCGTCCATATTGGGCTGAGAAGGTTTTATCCATCCGGTATCATTCTTTAAATTTGTAAACTATTTTCATACCAGTATCGTTTATGAAAACTAATTACCAATTATGAAAAAAATTCTTTTTCTCTTATTATTTGCACCCTTTTTTGGGGCAGTACAAGCCCAATCACCAGGTTTTACTATCGATGGCAAGCTGGATGGATATCCTGATGGAACAGAAATCCGGCTGATAAAAAACGGGGAGAATACCGAACTCACTTCTGCCAAACTGGAAAAAACAAAATTTGTGCTGAAAGGCACTGTACCGGAAGCAGTTCTTTGTTTTTTATTTATCGGCGATGAGCCAAAACCGGTGGAGATATATGTAGAGAATAAAACGATCTCTTTTAAAGGTGATAAGAGTAAGCCAGGTGATTATAAAATCGAAGGGTCTGCTTCCCATAAAGATTTTACCGATTTTGTAAAGCACTTCGTCCCGATGGCGCAACAGTTAAGTTCATTGGCTAATAATATTAATAATACTATGCCGGGTCCGGCCCGGGATAGCTTAATGGTTACCTACCGTGGATTACAGGAAAGCATTCAGAAAGCCATTGATAAAACAGTAAAGGATAAGCCCAAATCATTAGTAACAGCTTTTATCTTAAGCGCTACTTATGGTTTTAATGAAGATCCTGTTATGCTGGAGCAGCGATTTAATAAATTGGATGCGACAGTCCGTGCATCACAGTCAGGGAAGGACCTGGCGGCGCAGATCGCTGAGAATAAAATAGGAGCCGTCGGTACGATGGCAATGGATTTTACACAGCCTGATACAACAGGAACACCTGTTTCCCTTTCTTCATTCCGTGGTAAATATGTATTGGTAGATTTCTGGGCCAGTTGGTGCGGACCTTGCCGCCAGGAGAACCCAAATGTGGTAGAGAACTATAATAAGTTCAATGCTAAAAACTTTACTGTACTCGGAGTATCATTGGACAGACCCGGACAAAAGAAAAAATGGCTGGATGCTATCAAAGAAGATAAACTCACCTGGACGCATGTAAGTGATCTTAAGTTCTGGGATAATGAGGTGGCCAAGATGTATAAAATACAAGGTATCCCTCAGAATATCTTAGTGGACCCGAATGGTAAGATCATTGCTAAAAACCTGAGAGGTCCGGCACTTGAAGCAAAGTTGTGTGAAATATTAGGGTGTAACTAAATATTGATTTTCTTTAAATGAAACCGGGATCAAAAGATCCCGGTTTTTTCATAGTCAGTTGATATCTTTTCCTTCTTTCAGTTTATCAGCAAGCCCCTGCACATACTTTTTATTAGCTTCATCAGGTGCTTTGTTCATTGCCATATTAGCATATT
The DNA here is from genome assembly GCA_029558715.1 of Bacteroidota bacterium. GTDB lineage: Bacteria > Bacteroidota > Bacteroidia > Chitinophagales > Chitinophagaceae > JJ008. The sequence continues at coordinate 5,425 of JAKQEA010000064.1, forward strand.
TCAAAGCATTTTTAAAATCTCCCAGGCCAGAATAACCTCTTGTCAATCCCATCAGGGTGGTGAACTGGTCCGGGTTTTTATGATAATTCAACTTAAATATATCAAAGGCCTGTTTAAATAATTTTAAGCTAAGAAGCTGGCGGCCGTATTGGTGTATCTCATTCATACTGCCAAGTGGCAATGCTTTTTTCATTACTTCAGCAGCTTCATCAGTTCTTCCCAGTTTAGTTAGTACCTGTGCACGGGTACTCCAGGCAGTGAAACTCTTTTCGCCACCGAAATTATTGGTAGAAGAATCAGTCCACCGAAGTGCTTCTTCCAGGTTTACATTTCGCTCCACACACCAGCCGGCTGCCTGGTCCCAGCTTTGCCAGATAAAACCTTTTTCTGTTCTTAATTCATTACGGAAGGACTCAATCTGTGTTTTTATATAGTCTACTTCTATCCTGAAACCAATGGATAATTTCTCCCACTGTAATGAAATGACAGTTGAGTTTTCTGTTTGATCGCTGAATTCATATTTCAGCCATTCAACCGATTTATCAAGTGGTTGAGGTTTTACTTTCACCCGCAGGGCATCTTCTTTTTCGTTATAATAATAATGCCCCCAGGAACCCGAATGCCTGGAGAATATCAGTGTACATTCATCAGGGCCATAGGCAACGAAAAATCCATACTTACCGGCGGGTAATGATTGCCCCTGTATTTTCACATCAGTGGTAAATTCTATAGTCGTGTTTTCATTGGCCCCTGCTCTCCACGGAGCTGATTTGCTGCTGCCAAACCCCGGGTCAGTAAACCCAACCGGAACCAACTGCCCCCAAATTTTTCCTTCACGGCCTTTTACACCGGGCCGGTTATAATGGATGGTGACATCGGTTAACCCAACCCGTTCCGTAACAGCGGCTTTTTTGTTGCCGCCGCTTGGCAAAACGGTCAGTGGTATTTGTGCAAAGGCGGTAGTAAAGGATGCAGCAGTGAATAATACAGTCAGTATCTTTTTCATAACCTGTGTTTTATACTGCCAAACTAACCAGTTAATTCAATGTACGCTACTGAATATTACCAATGTTAAATAGTGTGGATGAGTTGCAGCCACAAAGGATATGAGGCAGGACGGTATTTTTGAATACTGAAATATCCGTACCTTAAAGCAAGAATCTTATCACCAGCATATCAAACCGCCAGTCATGAAAATTCTATTTGGATTTTTATTGGTCTTTTTTTCTCTGCAGTTACCTGCACAGATTCTGAATAAGTTAAAGAACAGGGCTGAAGGCAAAGCAAGGGCGGAAGTAAGCAACGCTAAGTATAATGCTAAGAACAAAGCAAGAGAAGCGGCTCATAAAGAACTGGATGACTTTAATGCACAGTTCGATTCCACTGATCTTGATTATGCCATCCTGCTGAGTGATAATGCCGGTGTGTTCGGCGGGAGAGGTAAAGGTGAGTTTGGTGCCAGATTTATCCGCCTGGCGGGTATAGCTAATTCATTGATCAAAGACGCTGATCTCACAGATGAGGAGAATGCAAGATTGAACCTGCAACTGGGGCAATCAGCATATGCTACAGGAAAGTATGTGTATGCGGAGAAAAGATTGAACGCTGCCAAAAATTATTTTGAAAAAGGATATCTCACCAGTGACCTTGGTTACCTGAAAACCATTTCAGGGCATGGGTTACTATATACAGCTATGGGACGTTTCGCCCAGGCAGAAAAATTTACTGCTGATGCCCTACAGATGCGGCAGGAGAAAATGGGTAAGGATAATATGAGTGTGGCTGCTGCATTGAATAATTATGCAGTGCTGCATTATAATCTCGGGCAGTACAATGAATCAGAGAAAGAATTTGAATCGGCACTTTCTATCATTGCAGCCAATAATCTTAAAGAAGCGATGCCTTATGCGATCGTATTAAATAACAAGGCGATCCTTTATCAATCCATGGGACGGTACGAGCAGGGGGCAAAACTGCTGGAGGATGCACTGCGACTGGCCGGGCAGCTGGAAATATCAAAAGCAAAGAATCACCTGAAGTTTTTTTCTAACCTGGCATTATTGTACCAGCAAATGGGAAAGTATACCGAAGCAGAAAGAATATACCAGGGGCTTGAAAGGAGATTGGAAAAGGGCAAACCAGAGTATGCCAATATGATGAATAACCTGGCCATTTTATATCTCGTCATGAAAAAAGATGACCAGGTGGAAGATCTTTTGAAAAGATCAGCTTATATCTATAAAACAGCGATGGGAGAGACCAGCCCGGCCTATGCGAAAGTAGTTAGTGATTTGGGTAACTTCTTACGCTACAAAGGCCGTTATGCAGAAGCAACACCAATGCTGGAAGGAGTATTGCAAAATAGGGAACAGACATTGGGAGCAGATCATCCTTTGTATGTGCAGTCGAAGGAAGATCTTGCCATTTTATGGTGGAAGAAAAAAGAATATGCTAAGGCCTACCCGTTATACAGGGAAGTGATGGAGAAATCGCTGGAGTTTATTAACCGGTATTTCCCGCCGATGAGTGAAGCGGAGAAAGCAAAATACTGGGATATCCTTTCAATGAGGTTCCAGCGGTTTTACAACTTCTCACTTGAAGCAGCTACCGGCGATAAAAAAATAATTACCGACCTGTTCGAATACAGGCTGGCTACCAAAGGCCTGCTGCTTAGTTCTGTAAGAAAAGTAAGTGAAAGTATCTTGAAAAGCGGTAATGAGCAGTTGGTAAATGATTATATAAGCTGGATCGATCTGAAGGAGCAATTGACAACTTTATATGCTTATTCGAAAGAAGAGTTAAAGGAACAAAGTATTAATCTTGATTCATTGCAGGCCGTTGCCAATTCAATGGAGAAAAGACTTTCAGAGAGTTCAAAAGAGTTTTCACAATTCTATTTTACCAGTAAGATCACTTATGACGAAATAAGAAACAGGCTGAAACCCGAGGAAGCACTGATTGAAATAATCAGGATAAGAAATTATGACCAGGTGCTTACTGACTCCTGCCGGTATGTTGCATTGGTAGTGACTAAAGAAAAACCTGAGCCACAAGTAGTGTTATTGTCAAATGGTGCTGACCTCGAAGGCAAACATTCCAAGGCTTACCGGTTGTCAATGAAGAATAAAGTAAGCGATGAGAAATCTTATTCATACTACTGGGCGCCATTTGATGTGTTGGTAAAAGGTAAGAAGAAGATATTTGTATCACCGGATGGGGTGTATAGCCAGATCAACCTGTATACACTGAAAGAGCCCGGTGCTGATTTCCTGATCAATAAGTATGATATTGTGTTGCTGGGTAATGCAAAGGATATTCTCAATGGTAATGACATTTCTCCATCTGCGGCCAAAAAGGCAACATTGATCGGTTTCCCGGCATATGGGTCATCCTCTATACCCCAATTGCCCGGTACAAAAGCAGAAGTCGATGCTATCAATAAAGTATTGAAATCTTCCGGTTACCAGGTGGCAGAATTTATGCAAAATGATGCAACAGAGATCAACCTGAAATCAACCACAAAGATTTCAATCTTGCATATTGCCACGCATGGTTATTTTTTGAAGGATGTGGAAAAAGCCAGCTGGCCTATTGGGGTGCATGCTGATAATGCTAAAGAAAATGTATTACTGCGTTCTGGTCTGATGCTTAGCGGCGCCTCAGAAGCAGATAGGGAATCAGCCAGCCTCGAGAACAAAAGCAACGGTGTTATTACTTCTTATGAAGCCATGAATCTTGATCTGCAGGGGACAAACCTGGTAGTGCTGAGTGCCTGCGAAACCGGGTTGGGAGAAGTAAAAGCAGGGGAAGGTGTCTATGGTTTGCAACGGGCATTCCTGGTAGCAGGAGCAGATGCAATTGTAATGAGCTTGTGGAAAGTAGATGATGTTGCCACACAGCAACTCATGAATAATTTTTATACCAACTGGACAAAAACCGGCGACAAACAAAAAGCTTTCAAGCAGGCACAACTGCAATTGATGACGAAATACAAAGAACCTTTTTACTGGGGTGCTTTTGTAATGATGGAAGATTAAAGATTTTTTCTGCCACTATTCTCTTACTCAGATCAATTTATGTTCATATGCATATTTTACCAGGCCGATGACTGAATTGGTATTGGTCTTGCGAAAAATATTCTTTCGGTGAGTTTCTACGGTGCGTTCGGAAATGAACAATTCTTCGGCTATTTGTTTATTGTTATATTCTTTTTCTATCAACCTGATTATCTCTATTTCCCGGTCGGTAAGATGGGCTTCTTCTTTTTGTTTTTTACGCTGGCTGTTTCGTTGTAATTCGTCAATCACTTCTTCGCTGAAGTAAATACCGCCGGTGGCGATTTTTTCTAATGCCTTTACCAGTTCCTGCTTTCCGATATTTTTAAGCACATAGCCGGAAATATCGGCATCATTGATCATCTCATTAACGAGGTCGCCCTGGCCACTCATTGAAAGAGCCAGTATTCTTACTTCAGGAAATTTTTCTTTTACTTTCCGGGCCAGTTCGTTGCCCGGCAGCTTTGGCATCATTACATCGGTAAGCAGGATATCAACCGGTGTTTCAGCCAGTTTGGTAATCACTTCAGTAGAATCGGTAGTGGCAAAGGCAAAACGAAACTTTTCATGGCCCTTTAAGAGGCTCATCAGTCCGTCAATTACAATTTGGTGGTCATCAACCAGAGCCAGTGTGATCTTTCCGCTTTTCATCAGTGGTAATGGCTTGTAAGATAGGTCAAAATTGGGTTTGCTGCTGTACATATACAAGATTTTACAGCCAGATGCAGGTACAGGGATAATTTCTGTTTGCAAATTGTTAAAGAGAGTAAGGAACCGTAAGCAGGATTTATTTTCTAAAGAGATGATCAGGAGTGAAGGGGAACATGCAGGGCGACAACTGTGCCCCGGCCGGGCGCAGAATCGAAATCCACAGTTCCTTTCAGGTATTCTATACGGGTGGTAATGTTTTTAAGCCCGATGCCTTCAAATTTTTCTTTGTCAGTGGTATCAAAGCCTTTCCCATTGTCTTCAATAGTGCCACTGATGCCATCTTTATCTTTTATTAAAGAAATATCAAGAGTGGTTGCGCCAGCATGTTTGATGGTATTGTTCACACATTCCTGTATTACCCGGTAGAGTACCGTTTCCACATTGGAATCCAGTCGTTCATCAAGGCCTTCTGTGTAAACATGCACTTTGAGTGTCTTATTGTTCAATTTATCCACGAACTCCCGGATAGCGGCACCCAGGCTGCTCTTCAGCAAGGCATTCGGCATCATGATATGGGAAACTGTTCTTACCTCTTTGCAGCTTTCATCCACCAGTGAAATGATTTTTTCAAAAGATTCTTTGTGCTCAGCATTGCTGAATTGTATTTCTGATTCAAATGCAGACAGGTTCATTTTGGCAGCACTCATCATTTGTCCTACCCCGTCGTGCAGGTCTTTGGCAATACGTTCCCTTTCATTTTCTTCTGCTTCCATCACTGCTTTTACTGCTATTTCCTGTTGTCTCATTATTTCAGCCTGCAGTTGTGTTTCTTTTCTCAGCCGGTATCTTTTGTATTGTGAATAGATGAGTAATCCGGCAAGTAAAACCAAACCGGCTATTCCGATAAATAAGAAATTCTGCAATCTTATTTTGTTTTGCTGGTTTTGTATCTGCTGTTCCCTTTGTGCGGTCTCGTATTTTGTATTCAGTTCTTCGATCTGCCTGGTCTTTTCCAGCGCATAGAGGCTGTCACGTAGCGCTGACCGTTTCATAAAGTACTGGAAGGCCTTTTGAAAATCACCCTGTTTCTGGGCTACGGCGGAAAGTTCACTGTAATTATTTGATTGCAGTTCCGGGTATTTCAGGTGTTCTGCCATCTGGTTACTTAAACTGAGGTATTCGATAGCCTTATTATAATCACCTTTTCCGTTCATCGCAACGCCAAGATCCGAGTAGGTAAGCGCTATGGCAAAACTGTCTTTCAGTATTTGCCGGATATGCAGTGCTCTTAATAAATTCTTTTCGGCCTGGTCATATTTTTTCTGGATCACATATACTCCGGCAATATTGCTGAGCGAATAGGATACGCTGAGTGAATCCCCGGCCGCTTCGGCCAGTTTCATAGAAGAAGTATACCGGTTGATGGCTTCTGTATAATCTTCCCTGTATTCAAACACCACACCGGATTCATTTAGTATCATGGAAATGCCTGCTGTATCGTTTAGTTGACGGTAAATAGCATCTGCTTTATTATAATTCTGTAATGCCCTGTCAAGATCTCTTGTTTTGCGATATAGCTTTGCCAGTTCATTATAAACCGGGGCCAGTTTCTTCTTTTCATTTGCCTTCTCCAGAATGGCGATCGATTCATAAAAATTCTTAGCTGCCACATCATACTTGCCTTTGAAATAACTGGCCACCCCGATGTGACGTTTTATTTCTGCAACACTTACCGAGTCAGTGTTCTTTCGTGCCAGTTGCAGGGCTTTGTCTCCTTCCATCAGGGTAGTATCAAAATTCTTTAGCTGGAAGGTCTCCAGCAATTTTAAAGAAGCATTTATCTGATCATTGTACGATCTTTTGGAATCTATGACAGAGCGAAGACTGTCCACAGTTGATTGACTATAAACAAATGCAGCTAAAAAGAATGTTGTGATGAAAGTTGCAGTATACTTCATATAGGATTTACAGGTGAAGTACATCCTTCATGGTGAAAAAACCTTTTTTGTCTTTGATGAATTCAGCTGCCAGTACAGCGCCGGTAGCAAAACCGGTTCTGCTATGTGCTGTATGAATGATCTCGATATCATCAATCACGGATGAATATTTGACGCTGTGTGTGCCTGGTGCAGGATCTACCCGCTGGCTGATGATCTCGAGGTCTTCGGGGTTATCGCTCAGTTCATTCACCCATTGTTTTTTTCTTTTTATGTGCTCTAATATTTGTTCGGCAATGGTAATAGCTGTACCGCTGGGGGCATCTTTTTTTTGTGTGTGATGAGTTTCTTCCAATATCACTTCATACTCCTTGTAGGGAGCCATTAAAGCCGCTAATCTTTTATTTACTTCAAAAAAAATATTAACTCCTACACTGTAGTTGCTGGAATAAACAAAGCCGCCATTTCTTTCTTCACACATTTTTTTTAGTTCCTCCAATTTACTGGTCCAGCCGGTGGAGCCGCATACTACAGGAATATCAAAGGCAAGACATTTTTTTATGTTATCATAAGCGCTATGCGGGCTGGTGAACTCAATCGCTGCATCTGCTTTGACCATATTTTCCCTGGTGAACTCATGCAAGTTTGGCTGATCTATTTTAATTACTACCTGGTGCCCCCGCTGGATAGCCACTTCTTCAATGGCCTTTCCCATTTTTCCATACCCGATTAATGCAATTCGCATGCTGAAAGTTTTATTAATACAAATGTAATTATTAATGCCCCTTGCAGCTACCCGTACTGGTACGGATTTATCACTTACCGATTTTCATCACTATACTGAGGCCGTTGGTCCTGGCTAACTCGCTATAACCGGGTTTGAATTGAAGGCTGAGCTCGGGACTCACATCAAAACTTTTGAGATGGGCATCCACGGTGGCATCCACTACATTCAATCCCCAAAGCAAGATGAAGAACAGTGCTGAGTAATCAATATCACGTCGAAATTGATTGCGGTAGTACCGTAATGATTCTTCATCCAGCGGTTTAAGTTTTGATTTGATCTGGGAGAATAATGCGGAGTCGGTACCATTTACCCGCATATTATATTTTACCCGGTAGGCAAAACGGGTGTCTTTGTAATTGCCAAGGTTGTAAAGGAAAATGCCGGTACATGTACCTAATGCGCCATAAATGATAGGCAGCTTCCAGTATTTTTTATTGTATATCTGCCCCAGCCCTGGTAAGATGGCAGACCGCATAGCTGCTTTTTTTGGACTGTGAGCTTTGAGAGCAGAGTCATACCGGTTGCCCGATGCAACTGTGCTTTTGATTACCGGAACTGAGTCTTTTGTTGATATTACAACAGGTTCCTTTTCCTGCGCATGAAGAGATACAACAGAAAACAAAATCAAAAAAAAGACAAAAGAGAAAACTATTCTCATGATGATTTAGTCAAGCGGTGCATTCATTTGTCCCAGTATTTTGTTCAGCTCTTCCTGCGAATAATAATCAATGATGATTTGTCCGCTGCCGTTGCGGCTGTGCCTGAGCTTGACCCGGGTACTGAAATGCGATGCTAATTTATCTTCTATTCTCTGAAAGGCAGGGGCCAGGTGGTTTTTTGAAGATTTTTTAACAGCCCCATTTTGTTTGTACAGGTTTCTGACCAGCGCTTCTGTCTGACGTACTGATAGCCCCTTGTCTTTTATTTCTTTAAAAATGTAAAGTTGTTTGTCGATCGTGTCAACATTAACCAATGCCCTTGCATGACCCATGCTTAGTTCACCATTTCTTACTGCTAATTGAATATCGGGCGGAAGTTTGAGCAAACGTATAAAGTTGGCCACGGTGCTCCTGTCTTTACCCATTCTTTCTGCCACCTGTTCCTGAGTGTAATCCAGTTCCTCCATCATCCGTTTGTAACTGAGAGATATCTCCATGGCATTAAGGTCTTCCCGCTGCAGATTTTCCAATAAGGCCAGTTCCAGTAGCTGTGAGTCGTTAGCCTGCCTTATGTAAGCAGGGATATCCTTTATGCCTGCCAGTTTTGCTGCTCTTAATCTTCTTTCACCCGAAATAAGCCGGTATTTACCACTGGGTAATTTTGAAACAGTAACCGGTTGGATGATGTCGTGGAGTTTAATGGATTCTGCCAGTTCCTGCAATGCCTTCTCATCAAAATCACGGCGGGGTTGTTTGGGATTGGTTTCAATTTCATCAACAGGTATGCGATTGGTACCAGTGGCATTTTCAACGACTGTTGTTTTTAAATGCCCGCTGCTTGTTTTTAAATCTGTATCTATACTCTGTAATAAGGAACGAATTCCTTTACCCAGCAATTCTTTATTTTGTTTAGGAGTAGACATTGATCTTACAGTTCTAAAATTCTTTCTTCATTTTTAATTTTCGTCATATCATTCTTTTGCAGAATCTCCTTGGCAAGATTAAGGTAATTCATAGAGCCTTTGCTTGCAGCATCATATAAAATTACCGGTTTGCCGGCACTTGGTGCTTCTGCAAGCTTTGCATTACGGTGTACGATGGTACTGAATACCATATCGTCAAAATGCCGGCGTACCTCACTTACTACCTGGTTGCATAACCGGAGGCGTCCGTCATACATTGTCATGAGTATCCCTTCGATTACCAATGCCGTGTTCAGCCGGCTTTGTACAATTTTTATTGTATTCAGCAGCTTACCTAATCCTTCTAATGCAAAGAACTCAGCTTGTACCGGGATGACAACGGAATCAGCAGCGGTCAGTGCATTGACTGTGATCAAACCTAATGAAGGAGAACAATCAATGATGATAAAATCATAGTCATTACGTACTGACTCCAGCAGGCTTTTCATCACCATTTCCCTGTTCGGGTAATTGATCATTTCAATTTCGGCGCCGACCAGATCGATATGTGAAGGAATAAGATCAAGATTGGGTATCTCTGTTTTCAGGATCACATCTTTGGCTTTTGCCTGGTTTACCATGCAGTCGTACAGGCTCTGTGTGACATTGTGCAGGTCAAAACCCACTCCGGTGGTGCTGTTGGCCTGGGGATCTCCATCCACCAGTAATGTTTTATATTCCAGCACAGCAAAACTTGCCGCCAGGTTGATAGCGGTAGTCGTTTTTCCTACGCCTCCTTTTTGATTAGCTACACCGATTATTCTTGCCATTTTGCCGAAAACTCCTTGATATTAAGTTAATGTTAGTGGTAAAATTGCCGACTGAAACTAAGAACGCAAAATTAAGTTTTGCCCATTTAAGGGCATTCCGGCAAAAATAAGCGTTCGACAAAAGACTGCCTATTATGATTACCAGCTTAATTTTGAAGTCTATTTATGCGTAACTCTCCTTTTTGGTGGATTTTTATCGGCTTTATGCTGCTATTGGATGTGTATTTTTTTCATGTCCTGAAAGTACTTACAAGTAATGCATCTGCCAGGACAAGACTGTTTATTCATACTGGTTACTGGATCTTATCGATAGGTGCTATAGTAATATTGCTATTGCTGCCCTACCTGCATTTTGAAAAGCAGGCAAAACTGGCCAAGAGTACCATTTTTGCGCTGATAGCAGGCTTGTTTTTTGCCAAAGTAGTTGCTTCCTTATTCTTTTTGGTTGATGATGTCCGGCGGGGTATTCAATGGGCCGGTACAAAATTATTTTTCAGCCCTAAATCCGGCGATGTTGCCCGGACAGGAGAAACAATATCCCGTTCCGTCTTTTTAAGCTGGGTAGGTATGCTGGCCGGCACCGGACTTTTTGGAACTCTTGTTTATGGTTTTGGAAACAAACACCGTTACCAGGTAAAAAGAATGAAGCTGAATTATCCTAACCTGCCGGAAGCTTTCAGGGGAGCCAAAATTGTCCATATATCAGATATTCATTCAGGAAGCTTTAATGATAAACAGGCGGTGATGAAAGGGGTACAAAAGATCATGGATGAAAAACCTGACCTGATACTTTTTACCGGTGATCTTGTAAATAATGTGGCTTCAGAAATGGATGATTACATGGATGTCTTTAATAAATTGAGTGCGCCTTTAGGTGTTTATTCCACCTTAGGAAATCATGATTATGGTGATTATGTGGAATGGGGCAGCCCCGCTGAAAAATCGGCTAACCTGGAAAGATTGAAACAGGTACATGCAGCAATGGGGTGGCGATTACTCATGAATGAACATGTTGTATTGGAAAAGGATTCTCAAAAAATTGCACTGCTGGGTATTGAAAACTGGAGCGATAAAGCAAGATTTCCCAAATATGGGGACTTAAGAAAAGCTTATGCAGGCTCAGAGGATCATACATTTAAAATACTCATGAGCCATGATCCTTCACACTGGAGAGCTGAAGTATGTGAATCATACAGAGATATTGATTTGATGCTCTCGGGCCACACACACGGAATGCAGTTTGGCGTTGAGATCCCCGGTTTGAAATGGAGCCCGGTGCAATATGTGTACAATGAATGGGCCGGCCTGTATGAGAAAGACGCCCAGAAGCTATATGTAAACAGGGGTTTTGGTTTTATTGGTTACCCGGGCCGGGTAGGTATTTTACCTGAGATCACAGTATTGGAACTGGCCTAAAACGGAAATCCTGATTTAAACTGGTCTCCCAAAGGTTAACTTATTGACATTCTGCTCAATATTTTCTCTTTCCCGACGTTTTTCAGGGGTGCTTTATTAAACTTTTTTTTAGCCTTTTGGTCTTAAACCGACATTAAGGGCTTAATCACCCGTTTAAAGAGCTGACCTCAACTGCCTGATGCTAAAAAAATGCTTTATACTCATTGCCTTTTTTACCGGCAGTGTTGCTGCCTATTCACAGGCGGGCAATGCCGATTCTTCTATTGCACCTGCCAGCACTGTTACGCTATTAGATACTACTATTGACTACGATGAGTTGTTCCGGGATTTTGACTCTTTCATGGATTCTATTCTTACACCCCGCAGTTATTTTATGGGGAGTTTATCGGTAGGAAAGGGGTACTATAATTTTTCTAATAAGAACAATTTTACTGTTACTACAGCAAAAAAATTAAGCTATTCTCCAACAATCGGGTACTACCATAAAGGAGGACTTGGAATCACCGGTATCGGTTATATTGTCGATGATGGTCAGAATATGAACTTTTATCAGGCAGGGATCAGTCCCTCTTATGACTATTTGCAAAACAGGAAGTTTGCAACAGGAATTTCTTATACAAGATATTTCACCAAAGATTCTCTGCCGTTCTACACAACACCATTGCAGAATGAATTGTATGCCTATTTTATTTATCGTCATTCGTGGATAAAACCATCCCTGGCAGCCAGCTATGGCTGGGGCAGCCGCAGCGATTATATGGAAAGAGAAGAACTGATCCAGGATCTGCGATTGCGAAGAAGAGGATTTACTTTTATTAATACAGAGGAAACAGTAAGCGATTTTTCATTGATGGCCTCTGTACGTCATGACTTCTACTGGCTCGATATTTTTTCACTCAAAGATCATATCCGTTTTACGCCGCAACTATCATTCACCAGCGGTACTCAAAAATTTGGATTTAATCAGTCTTCCGCCACATACGCTACGGCTATACGTACAGGGAACAATATTCTTTTCAATACTGATAATGTGTATCTCGATGATGAGATCAAGTTTCAGCCACTTTCGCTTTCCCTGTTTCTCCGCAGCGAGTATTCCATTGGTAAATTCTTTCTGCAACCACAAGTAGTACTTGATTATTATTTTCCTACCGCTTCAGACAATTTTAATGTATTGTTCTCGTTGAATGCCGGTATCTTTTTCTGATGCATGAGTATTTTAGAAAATCTTCACAATTTTTCTGCAATACAGCAGTTACATATTATGTTTACGGAATTACTTATTTGTCGTTAATGAACTTTAACAGGCAGGATGGGTTACTGGCATTAAACTTGAAAAATTTCTCTGTCCTCTAATCAGGCACAAAAACAATTAAAACTATTAAATCATGAAAACAAAACTCCTTTCGCTGTTTGCAGCTGTTTTATTCTCCCAGGCCATGATGGCCCAGTTTCATCTAGGTGTCAAGGCCGGTGCCAATATCACTAAAGTGGATGGAAAATCTTTCAAGGATGAATTCAGGTATGGTTACCACCTGGGTGGTTTCGCAGAAATCAGGTTGGGTAATAAATTGGTATTACAACCTGAGGTTCTTTTCAATCAATATGCCACCAGGCTTGATAGTAATTACAAGAATGTATATGAGGATATTTTTGATGGGAACAGTAATATTAAGCTCAATTATTTGTCGATTCCCGTCTTGTTGAATTATAAATTAGTCGGAAATTTTATCTCGCTCCAGGCCGGACCGCAATTCGGTATTTTGATCGACCAGAATAAGACATTACTTCAGAACGGAGGCAATGCTTTCAAAAGCGGGGATCTCTCCATGCTGGCAGGTGTGCTGGTAAGGCTTGGCCCTATCCGTGTAAATGGCCGCTACGCAATCGGTCTGAATGATATCAGCGATATCCCTGATGATAACAAATGGAAAAGCCAGGGTTTCCAGGTATCCGTTGGATTGGCCCTGTAAAATCGTATTCCTGATGAAAAGGGTCTCCCGCCTGGGGGACCTTTTTTGTTGTAAACAACTCCTTTTCAACTACATAGTTTGGCAGACTTTAATTGACAGGCACAAATCTTGGCAATACTGATTTCACACTATATTTTTACCGTTCCCGCTTTGCGGCTGACAGATTGTCTAAAGAAGATTTGGCTATGAATATTGAAAAATTATTGTTGCGATCAGAAGATGAAATGGATTTTTTGCCCATCATTCCACTTAATGAAGGTGACCAGGAAGACCCTAATGGGGTTGAGATTCCTGCTGAAATAGTACTATTACCTCTCCGTAATACGGTTCTTTTCCCCGGGGTGGTGTTGCCCATCACGGTTGGCCGGGATAAGAGTATAAAGGCTGTTAATGACGCTTATAAGACTGACAAATTGATTGGTGTGATAGCGCAAAAAGACAGCAATGTTGAGGACCCGGAAATAAAAGACCTGGAAAAAGTAGGCACTGTTGCCAAGATCGTCAAAATGATAAAAATGCCGGATGGAGGCACTACGATCATTATTCAGGGCAAAAGCCGGTTCCTTGTTGAATCAATTTTTGAAGATGACCCCTATTTCAGGGCAAAGATTAAAAAACTGGAAGAAGAGGAATCTCCAAAGGATGAGGATTTTAATGCCTATGTTGCCAACATCAAGGACCTGGCCGCTGATATTGTACAACTATCACCAAATATTCCAACAGAAGCTTCCATCATACTTCGGAATATAGAGAACCCTTCTTTCCTTATTCACTTTGTTTCCAGTAATCTTAATACGGATATAAAAGACAAGCAACGTTTACTCGAATTGAACCAGATCCGTCAACGGGCTGACTTACTGATGCAGTTACTGCAGAAAGAGTTACAGTTTGCAGAGTTGAAAAATAAAGTAACTACTAAAACAAGAACCGAACTCGACAAACAGCAACGGGAATATTTCCTACAGCAGCAATTGAAGAGTATCAAGGAGGAATTAGGCGGCGACAGTAATTCGCAGGAAATAAAAGAAATGCAGAAAAAAGCAGAAGCTAAAAAATGGCCTGTTGCTGCAAAGGACCTGTTTAAGAAAGGGATTGAAAAGCTGGAGCGGATGCATCCAAGCACTCCTGACTTTTCTGTAGTGTATAATCACCTGGACCTGATGCTTGATCTGCCATGGGAAGATTATACGGAAGACCATTACGATTTAAAGAAAGCAAAACAAACACTGGATCATGATCATTATGGTATGCATAAGATCAAAGAACGGATATTGGAATATCTGGCTGTCTTAAAACTGAAAGGAGATATGAAAAGCCCGATACTTTGTTTTGTAGGCCCTCCCGGTATCGGTAAAACATCATTGGGAAGAAGTATTGCCAATGCGATCGGCAGAAAATATGTGCGGTTAAGTTTGGGTGGATTGCATGATGAGAGTGAGATCAGGGGACACCGTAAAACATATATAGGTGCGATGCCGGGCCGGATTCTTCAGTCGATCCGCAAAGTAAAATCATCTAACCCGGTAATGATATTGGACGAGATTGATAAAGTGGGCAGTGATTTTCGGGGCGATCCTTCTTCTGCTTTATTAGAAGTACTGGATCCCGAGCAAAACCATACTTTCTACGATAATTATCTTGAACTGGAGTACGATCTCAGCAAAGTACTATTTATTGCTACGGCTAATAATATTCAGAATATTCAGCCTGCATTAAGAGACAGACTGGAAATTATTGACCTTAGCGGGTATGCTGTTGAAGAGAAAATGGAGATTGCAAAACGTCACTTGTTTCCCAGGCAGAAAGAGCTGCATGGATTAAAGAATACCAACTTCAGGATCAGTGATAAGGTGCTCGAAAAAATAATACAGGATTATACCCGTGAAAGCGGGGTAAGGGAGTTGGATAGACAACTTGCTTCCATTATGCGTTACCAGGCCAAAGAGCTGGCCTTGCACGACAAAGTGAAAACGTCTTTGGGACCAGATGATATAGAAATTATTCTTGGTAAACCCAGGTATAGCAATGACATTTATAAAACAGCAAATATGGCGGGGGTGGCTGTTGGCCTTGCCTGGACATATGTGGGAGGAGATATCCTGTTCATTGAAACCAGCCTCAGTGATGGTAAAGGTGAATTAAAACTTACCGGTAATCTTGGTAATGTGATGAAAGAAAGTGCCAGCACTGCCCTGACTTACCTGCAATCAAATGCCAAAAAATATAAACTGGATCCAAAACTTTTCGAAAAGAAGAATATTCATATTCATGTACCTGAAGGGGCCGTGCCAAAAGATGGGCCCAGCGCTGGTGTTACGATGATGACGGCTATCGCTTCTGCCATGACTGGCAAAAAGGTAAAGCCATTCCTTGCTATGACCGGCGAGATCACCCTGAGGGGGCAGGTATTACCTGTTGGCGGTATCAAGGAAAAAGTATTGGCGGCTAAAAGAGCCGGGTTGAAAGAAATTATTTTATGCTGGCAGAATGAGAAAGATGTACAGGAAATTGAATCTGAATTTATAAAAGGCATCAAATTTCACTACGTTAAAACGATGAGCCAGGTGCTTGAATTGGCCCTTGTTTCAAAATAATCTCATTTTTTGTCAACCAACCAGGTTTGTGGTTGTTATTATTGATTGCATGTTGGTTGTTTAAGGTTAGTTCCGCATGGCGGAAAACAAATCCCTCCTGTTTGCAGGAGGGATTTTCTTTTTATAACACTTATTTTCGTAATGCTTTGAACAGGGGGCTTACGATATTATTATTTTTTATATGTATCGGCAGTGATGCACAGGTTCTGGGAGGCAATTCCGTGTTTAACTTTTTACGTCTTTCCAATACTCCACAATTAACATCCCTGGGGAGTGTGAATATTTCTCAACCTACTGATGATGTGGGGATGGGCTTTAATAATCCTGCCTTATTAAACCCATCAATGCATTCCCAGATGAATGCTGTGTTCAATAATTTTTATGGAGGTATCAATGTCTTTCACTTGTCAATGGGATACAGAAGTGAAAAATTGAATACTAATTTTCTTTGGGGCCTGAACTATTTCAATTATGGAAGTACTGCCGAAACGGATGCCGGAGGAAACATATTGGGAAAATTCCGGCCTGTGGATTGGGTAATGCAAGTAGCAGCATCCCGCAGCTATTTGGAAAAATGGAACTACGGGGCAACCCTGAAGTTTATCAGTTCAAATTATGGCCAGTACCGGTCGAATGGGATTGCAACAGACATCGGCATTTTATTTACCGATACTGCAAAACTGTTTTCCGCTTCAGTGATGGTTAAAAATATTGGTTTCCAGTTAAAAAAATATAATGAGGAGCAGGAGGAATTGCCATTTGATCTGCAGGCCGGAATTACGAAAAGGTTAGCAAAGGCACCGTTCGGTTTTTCACTGACAGCACAACGATTGCACCAGTTCGATATTTTGTATAATGACACAATCTTCAATAATGAGAATGGTTATGCAAACACCAGTACCAGTAAGTTTTCGTTTGATAAATTGCTCAGCCATCTTGTTCTTTCGACAACTATTTATATTGGAGACAAAGTAGAAGTGCAGGCCGGATATAATTTTCTCCGGAGAAAAGAGCTGAATATAGGCAATGCCGGGAATGGGATAAACGGATTTTCTATGGGAGCAGGGGTTATGCTTGGAAAATTAAACATTCGTTATGCCAGGGCTTATTATCAAAGTAATGCTGCTTTCAATCAACTGGGGTTAAATATGAAACTGAACCAGTATTTTGGGTTGGGAAAATTTGGTGAAAGAATCGGTTGGTAATTTAGCTGATCAGTTTATAAAGCTCGAATGCTTCAGCATATTCACTATTACACTGTACTCCTCTTACTTTGGCCAGCGACCGGATAAAATCTTCCTGCATGTAATTACGATGCGACTGTGACTGGTATTCTTTCAGTGCTTCCGTTTTCTTTGTCAAATCGCTTTCAGCCAAACGCATAAAAAAGTTAGTATGAAAACTGTAATTATTCCAGGGCAATTCATAACCGGCAAAGGTTGTATTCTTAAAAGCTCTCAATCCTTCCTGGTGAATGACCTGGTGGTCCTGGTGCACATCAGAAGTGGCAGGCAATAACACCATGTCCGGGCTGATCTTTTTATTCAATAGCAACAATTCTTCGAGTATCTGTTGCCTTGATTGGGGAAGTTCTCTTACTTCATAATTAAAAAGAACCAGGTTGGCAGGTTTGATTCCTAATACACTTGTTGCCTTTTTACATTCCTTTTCCAGTGTATCTGCCGCCAGGCCAACGGGCAATGCTTTTGAGCAAAGACAAAAAGCCGCATAAAAAACTTCTCTGCCTTCAGCACAAAATTTTGCTATAGTGCCTCCGCATCCCAATTCACCATCATCAGTGTGTGGTGCAAGTACTAATATTCTTTGTGGATCAAACATGAAAGTCAGCAAAAATAATCTTTATAAATGGCCTTTCAAATTGTATTAATCAATTAAATAACTGCTGGAATCTTTGAGGTAGGGAAGTTGCTGCCTGAAATCTGTATTTAAGATGGTTCTGAAAATATTAACTGAAGATAAGCTGTCGTGAAGCCTTGCATAATTTGCAGACGGCAGATGAATAGCAGTCATGTTCAGGAAATGATATTTTGTGTCGACTGGCTGGGTAAAATGACGAAAACCATGGTCTCCCATTAAAACGATGAGGGGTGGCCTTTCTGATGATTTCAAAATATGATCGACCAATGAGATGATCTGTTTGTTGGTATATTGCAGGTATTCCACAAAAGCTGCTTTATTTGTCTGGTTACCTTCAGTTAGTTGTTCAAATGGTCTTTCTTTCCCGTTCTTGTCAAAATAATAGGGATAGTGCGGCATCATCAGGTGAGTGTACACAAATTTTGGCTGAGCAGATTTTTTTTCTGCCAGTCTCCAGGTGAGGGTATAAATATTTTCATTATTTTCTTTATTGTAATAGGTAAGGGTTTTCAGGTTGCTTTTCGATTTCCACCGTGTAATCAGGTTAAACCGGATCTCTTTATCAAACCGGCTTAGCAGGGTTTGTGAAGTGATCAGCCGGGTTTTGGCAGGTAAAAATGTCTCTCTTGTTCGGGCAGGCTGCCCTTCAAAATCAAAAACAGAGTAGTTATAGAATGCATATTTATGGTGCTTCAGAAATTGCAGCAGTTGATTATCCCTGATGGTTTCATAGCAATAAGTAAGCTCTTTCTTTCCCCTTTCTCTTCCCTGCAGATCCAGGTAACTCATATTCAGGATTGATGCAACTGAAAAAGGGGTGTAATTATAATTACTGAAACTTCGGGGAATTGTGTGAAACTTTCTCTTTTCCAGTTCTGTAGTAAAACTGTCATTGTCAAAACTAAAAAGGTCTATAAGTGCCGTATTTCCGGCATATTCATCCAGTAGAATAAAATAGATATCCGGCTTTGAGCATGAATCACAGGACTTGAAAATTGCAGGAACAGAAGACTGGCTATTTCTTTTGGTCAGTGATTTACTTAGTAATATACCTGAGTCAATCAATATCAGCAATAACAAGAAAGTGTTTAAAAAGCGGGAAACCTTGACCGGCTCTTTTTTTATTTTTTTCAAAACGACTGCCAGTGCAATGAGCAGTACAAAAAAGAATGGAATAACGAATATATGCCTGCTGACGAATGAAGCAGGAAATATATTTCTCAAAAAATCATGCAGGCTTCCAAAAAAGAAGTGAAGTGCCATAATTCCCATGGCCAGCAGGTTAGCTTTTGTAAAATTTTTATAAAGCAGCCAGGCGATAAAAGAAAGTAAAACGGCTGCCCCGGTATAGGTTGCTGTCAGTAACAGGGCATCTTTCACCGGCACAAAATCAAAATTTTCGGTAAACCCGTGCAGCACAAAAAAAAATGGCAGCAGGTACAGGAAAACAGGTTTATTTTTTATGATATTCAGCATGCTTTTAATGTTCTGCCCGGGTAATCATTTATTTTTCATATTCATTAGAAATAAAGACTGTTGAATCCTTTAACATAGGTAACTGCTGCCTGAATGAAGTATTCAATACTGCCCTGAACTGGTTTACCAATGAGATACTACTGTAAAAACCTGCATAGTTTCTTTCAGGCAGCAGAACTGCGTTAAAATTATTATATACTTCCGATATGGAGGAAGGGTTTTTCGTTTGCCTGAATCCATGATCGCTGATAAAAACAATTATTGGGGGAACTGGCGAGTTTTTTATGATATGATCGATGAGCCCAAGGAATTTGCTATTACAAAATTGCAGGTACTGAATATATCTTTCCCTGTCATTGTTGTAATGCTCCAGGGTTTGCCAGTCATAGGGCAATCCTTCTTTATTAAAATAATAGGGGTAGTGTGGCATCATCAGGTGAGAATAAACAAATTTTGGGGTTCCATTTTTTTGTGATGCAATTTCTGTGGTACGGGAAATGATCTTTTCATTATTATTCAGATCCTTCAGATTTATGCGTTTCAGGAATTTCCTCATGTTTAAAGAATGCACCAGGTGATACCCCAATTCCTCTTCTATCCGGCTCAGCAGTGTTTGAGAAGTTATAAAACTGGTTGCAGCAGGTATAAATGTTTCGTCTGTAACAGCCGGTAGCCTGTTGAACCTGAAAATAGAGTTGTTGTGTATCTCATATCCATGTTCCTTAAAGAAGCTGGCTACCCGGTTTTGGTTGATCAGTTCATAGCATTGTTGCAGATCTCTTTTTACCCGGTGACTGCCTTTAATATCGTTCAGGTAGTCCATGTTGAGCAAAGATGCCACTGAGAAAGGTGTTGAATTATAATTTGACAAACTGTTTTGCGCTATATAAAACCCTCTTTCCTGCAGGGCATTAGTGAATGCCGTGTTTTGAAACCCAAAATTTTTACCAAGGGTCTCATTGCCGGCATATTCATCGGCTACAATTAAATAGACATCGGGCCTGGGACAAGCATCACAAAGGGAAGAATTAAAATTTCCGGCCAATAATTCCCTTTTTTGCTGTTTTTTGAGTGTATAAAAAAATAATGGTACTTCAATAACCAGGAGTATAGTAAGCAGTGTAGCGAGATAAAAGGAGATTCTTGCAAGCTGCCAATCTTTTCGTTTTAGCAGGTAAAAGAAAAAAAAGATCAATAGTATAAGAGCTGGCAAGATGAAACTGTAGCGGGGTATGAAAGTACCTATGAAGATATTTCGTAGAAGATCATGTACAGATCCGAAAAAAAAATGAACAGAAAGCAGGAGAAAGGTTCCAACTGCTGCCTTAGCTGATTTTTTAAAGAGCCATAGTAAAAGAAAAAAAATGATCAGCGATGCAATTGTGTACACTGCTAATAGCTTTAAAACATCCATAACCGGTACAACAGGATAATGCTGCCTGTAGCCGTTGAAAACAAAGAATAACGGCAGTAACAGAAAATAAAATGATTTTATTTTTTTACGGGTCATCAGTGATGAGATCTTCTCATTAAATATAATACTCTTTCAGTGCCGGGTATAAGCTGCTTTTCACTGGTGTCAAAGTGATGACCGAATGCATTTTCAAATTCCAATTGTGTGTACCATTGATATATGTCCTTTTTATTCAACAACAATTGCTTTGATTTTTCATCTGCTGCAGGGACAAATTCTATGATAAGATACTTACAACTTTCTGCCAGTATAGCAGCGACACTGGTAAATGGTATGTTTTTGCCAAGACAAAGGTGATGGATCAATGCCAGGCACAATCCCAGGTCTGTGTTGCTGATCCTGCTTAAAAAGGAATCTCTTTCTTTATTAGCAAGACCAATTGCAGGTGATGGATATGTAAAATCAATGATCAGCGGAATGATATTTTGAATATTGGTTTCACTGATCGTTTTATGAAGTTTATTGACAGCCACCGGGTCGGCATCTGCAGCGATCGTGTAGATACTGCGGGCCGCCAGTGGCAGGGAGAATTCGCCTTCATTAGACCCAAAATCAATGGCGGTTTTTAATGCAGGTAGTTTTTCAACCCATGTTGTAATGATAGTTTTCTTTTGCGTGAGATAATCATTTCTGTTAGCGGCTTCAGCATAATAATCTCCCCATACCGTACCAGTATCATTCAGCGAAAGAGAATGGACCAGCATTTCAAGGCTGCCAAGTAAATTTATCAGCTTATTCTTTGGCACCAGTACCTCTTTTTGATCTTCTCCCTTTTTTTTCCGGGCCACTTTTGCATGAAGATGAATATGAAGATAGGTATGAATGGACAACCGGCTTCGCCATGGTAAAAATCTGCTGGTTAACTGTAGTGGTATGCCCTCTGCATAGGCTACTTGCATTGTATGAAGCGATATCCTTCCGTAATGCATCAGTAACAGGGGGCTGAGAAAGCATTCACAAAACTGCCGGTATGCGATCCAGGGGGATCCATCTTTGTATTCCTCAAATGATAATGTGTCAATAAAGATCATGGCGCCCTTGTGCCATTGGATATTGAATGGGGTGGCATCTTTCAGCATCATCCCATGGGCAAGCGAAGTTTTAGCAATACGTAAAGTAAGAAGGGCGGCTTCTTTTAACATTGAAAACGACCATTCATACGGGAAGGAGATGAATGGAATTTGTGCCGGCTTCAGTATCTTATATGCATTCTTGCTGAGAAAGCCGGCCGGCATCTCTTCATGACTGATAAGCCATTTTTTTTTTGTGAGTGAATCGTACAGGCCAGTTTGCAACAAAAGGTCGTAATCTTTCCGGCCGGCTTCGTTTACCTGCCTGTATACTTCATTTTCATATTGAAAAATGAATCCGGCAGGATCCCGGTATGAAGAAGGTAAAGGTCGGTTGCATTCATTCATCCTGCTGCTTTTTGGGAGACCGCCTGAAAAGAGACAAAATAAAAAGCTTGATGTTTTTAAAGAACATGACAATACCCAATATGGCGCCAATAATTACCTGCACAAGGTAACTGCCGCTGCCGGGGTCGATATATAGTAATGACATCACAGGTAGCTGAGGTTGGTTTTAGGTGATAAGGTCAGTAAAGTTTCGTACATCAGCTTAATAGTGTTTTCAATATCATTCCGGTGTAACATTTCAACTGTTGTATGCATGTATCGCAGCGGGATCGATATTAGCACAGACGGGCAACCATCATTTGAGTAGGCAAATGAATCAGTATCAGTACCGGTACTCCGGCTTAATGCTCTCCATTGCACAGGAATTTTTTTATCAGCAGCTACTTTCTCTACCAGAGCCAGTAATTTATTATGTACTGCCGGGGCATAGGATAATGAGGGCCCTTTACCGGTGCTTACATCCCCTTCGATATTTTTACTGATCATTGGAGTGGTAGTGTCATGTGTAACATCCGTAACAATGGCTATGTCAGGTTTTATTCTGCGGGCAATCATTTCAGCACCACGTAAACCGATCTCTTCCTGTACTGCATTTACCACATAAAGCCCGAAAGGAAGTTTCTTTTTGTTCTCTTTCAATAACCTGGTTACTTCTGCTATCATAAAACCACCGATACGATTGTCAAATGCACGGCCGATATAATTGCCATTAGCCAGTTCGTCAAAACCATCCTGGTAAGTGACTACCGCACCGATATGAATGCCTAAAGCTTCCACTTCTTTTTTGTTTCTTGCCCCGCAATCGAGCCATAGATTATCAGTTCTTGGGATCGGTTCTTTCTGGTCGGGATTGCCGATACGGGTATGAATGGCCGGCCATCCGAATACAGCTTTTACCGGCCCCTTCTTTCCATGTATGATCACCCTTGAAGCAGGCGCTGTCTGGTGGTCTACACCGCCATTTCTTTTCAGGTACATCAAACCATCTGCTGTGATATAATTTACAAACCAACTGATCTCATCAGCATGGGCTTCTATCACTACTTTGAATTTATGATCCGGGTTGATGATACCTACGGCGGTGCCATAAGGATCCACATAGTGAGTATCGACATAAGGTTTCAGGTAGTCTATCCATAGTTTCTGCCCCCAGGTTTCAAAACCTACAGGGGAAGCATTATTGATATAATTACGAAAGAACTCAAATGATTTATCTGTAATGACCGATTTCTTTGCTTTCACTGATTTTGCCATGCTTGCAGAATTAAATAAATATTGTCAAAATTAATTAAATACGGGCTATTAAAGTCAGCAGGGCAGAAAAGGCCATCAGCCCATCCAGTACAAAATAGTACAACATGTCGGTAAAATGACGGGTGGCGGTACGGTAAAGAAATGCCAGAATGATACCGGGAATCACCAGCAAAACAATGTTGAGTACGCTAAAATCACAGGTTAGCAGGAAAAGGGTTGAAGCAATAAAGATTCCCAGGGAAAGGATAAAAAGATATTTAATGTTTCTATTGCTCAGTAAGGTTATCAGGCTTCGTATACCGGCAGCTTTATCATCTTCCTTGTCCCGGTAGTCAAATAAAATACATATTGCATAAACGAGGAAATACCGGCTGATGATAAACAGTGTAAATGAAGATTCCCATTCTCGTCCTGAAATAATTAATGGTAATAAGGTGGTGACATAGGTCCACACGGCAGCAAGAAAGATGGTCTTCCCCAGGGCGGCCTTTCGCAACTGACGCAGGTATCTGTTAGGGATTTTTGGGGCCGAATACAGAAAGGTGGCAATAGCTGCAGCCAGTAACCAGGGCCAATAGATCAATAAATAAGAGATATAAAAAACTATTCCGGCAAAGCCAATAAGAAAAAGCAGGCCATGAACATACCGGAATTTTTGTAACCAGTTTGTTCTGTCTGATAGCAGAATTGTTTCACCTGAAAAATACCAATGAAAACTATAACTGCATAAAGTAGAAAAAAAGACAAAACCAATATAGTGAAGATTACCCGGGACATTAAGCAGTAACGAATAGACCTGGTGAGTCATGAGTACAGCACAAAGGGCTATAAAAAGATTGCTATAGATAAAAAAGGATCCCCAGGCCCGTAGCAGTTTCAATCTTTGTTATGGTTTTTTTAACCGGATAGGGTTTGATTCGCTGTAATTACTGCGATGACCGGCCTTGTCGATCAATACTAAACCAAAAGTAGCGGTAGTATCCCTTACGGAAACACCCGGTAGCGGTACAAGGTCAGGGTAATTATTGGTATTGTATTCAAAAGTCACTTCTATATCAGCTCTCCTGAGGTCAGAAGGAAGATTAAGAATGGAATAAGGGTAGCGAAATGTATCAGCTCTTACCACCGTGGTGTTATTGTACCATTTATAAACTATATAAGCAGAATCAAGATCACCTTCATCGTCGGTGTATTTGGCTTTCATGTTGATAACATCGCCATTAAAAACTGTTTCCGGGCTTATTGATTTTACCTCTACCTGTGGTTCTGTTGTAAATGTATCTTTGTTACATGCAGTCACAATAACTACCAGGACAATGAGCACTAAAAGACTGTATTTCATGGCGCAATTTTAGATTTAAACAAATTTACAATTTTTAGGAACATAAAGCGGGTATGCCGGATCAATGGAATCATAAAATTTTTGAAGGGCAGGAGTGTGATTTTAATAAACTTTCGCTGGAAGCATTTCAGTACCAGTTCAGGAACAATGCTGTTTACAA
>JAKQEA010000065.1 GCA_029558715.1 Bacteroidota bacterium
TTCAGTTCATATTTTATTTTCACCCGGCCCCATTGCTTCACCCGGAATTTTCCTCCCGCAAAAGCTATGGCAAAACGTTCTTCATTCAGGTAATCCTCTTCTATCAGTGAGGCGATGATCTCGTCATGATCTTTTTTCCACACACCCAGGCTGTACAGTTTTTCCCTTACCTCACTGTGGCATCGTTCCTGGTAAGCACAGTAATGTTTTAATTTCTGAAGAGCCTGCTCTTTGGTAAGTTGTTTTTTATACATGAAATTTCTGCATGATCAGTTCAAATCAACGGCTCATTCTTCCAGCCTTTCCTGGCAACCAAATTCATGTTTCAAATAATCGTCATAATGATCCGCCTGCTGAAAGAGGGTCCGAAAAGCAGCCGCCCCGTTCTCTTTGGTCATATCAAGATCATACATGATGCGGCTGAGAACAATATTTTGTTTGACACAACTAAGCACTAAACCATTGGTGCGGTAATTTTCCTGCAGCAGGTATTGATACAGCGGTTTGATCTTTGCCGCATCTGCCGGCATCTGACAGAGATAAGCATCCCCGGCTATAAAAAAATTCTCTGCATTGTAAGTGATCTTTATTTTGGCTGACCCTTCTTTCACACTCCAGGTGTTTGTTCCTTCTCTCGCCAATCGTACATCTTTCCCCAATTCTTTCAGAATGTCTTCAATAGTTTTTGCCGTGCCCACCGGTTCTGCCTCTTTCTCCGGTATTTCGGGCAGCTTTACTTCGGTGCCGCAATTGGGGCAATATTTTTTAGAATCAATATTTACACCGGTAACTAAAAAACCGCAGCTGAAGCAACGGGCCGAAGCCTGTCCTTTGTTCGGCTGGTACATTTGCAATGCCTCCCGCAGGTATAATACCGGTAATGCAAAGCCCAGGTTATCTCCGCCCCGGATAATAAATGAGTTGACACCGATTATCTCCCCATTCATGTTTACTAATGGGCCACCACTGTTGCCCGGATTGATCGCAGCGTCTATCTGGATAAACTTTAATCCGTCCCTGATCCTGTCCACTTTGGAGATAACTCCTTGTGTGGCCGTATAATTTAATCCATACGGATGGCCAATAGCCACCACAGCATCTCCATCTTTCATCTGCTCATACTGACCCAGCCGCACTTCAGGCAGTTCTATATTCTTCGGCGCTTCTAAAAAAGCCAGGTCATGCTTGCGGTCTGTGTACCACACTCTTGATAACGCTTTATCAAATGCCTTTCCGGCAATCGTTACTTCAGCATTATCCGCCACTACATGGTCGTTCGTAACAATCAGGTCAAATTCCTTAATATAAAAACCAGTACCCGTTCCCGTAGCAGTTGCTATTTGAATGATGGCATTCTGGTATTTTTCTATAATTAGTTGCGGATCCATGCCACTGATTTCAATGATTATTATGATTTCTTTACTTTGTTATTCACGATGCGCTTAATTTCAAGGCTTTTTGCCCCGAAATTTAACAATAACCCGGTTTCAAGCCCCATAGCCTCCAAATAGTTCAGGGTCTGGGCCAAATGTGAGTCTGAATACTCAGTAACGGCCTTTATCTCCAGAACCACTTTTTCCTCTATCAAAAAATCAACTCTTCTTTTACCAACTTCAATATCATCGTAAAAAATGGGTTATTCTTTTTCTTTATGATATTTTATCCCTTCTTTGTCAAACTCGATGCACAAACATCGCTGATAAATAATTTCCTGGTAGCCGTTTCTCATCCGCTGATGAACTTTCATAGCGCATCCAATAACCCTTGCAGTAATATCTGAATGCTTATACTCCTCTTTAATCATACTAATCAAATTAATCAGCGGTCTACTTAGGTTCCATGTTTAAAAACTCCATCTCATTGGTAAAAGTGAGGTTGAAGTTGACCAGGCTGTCAAACCGCAGGTTCTGTGTTTTAAAATCCATATTCGGATATTTATCTCTCCAGCGGTTTTGTATTTCTTTTATTTTATCAATAATCCCCTGCTGAACAAACTGTTTGCGATGCGGATCATAGTAAGCTGTTTTATAACCAAGCAGTACAAAATATTCAGGATAGTTTACCATCATATACAGGTGAAACAATTCGGTTATTGCTTTTGGCAAACTGTAAGAATACTGGCAATAGGAAATGCCATACTCTGTTATCTGGTTGGCTATAGCGGGATAATTATTATCCCTGTACCAAACCATGTTTTGGTTGGCCGCATGGATCGCTTCGGATACTGTTTTGTACACCTGCGGCGCCACAATGGCAAAAGTATACCTGGAGCGAAACAGGTAGCTGAACACCTGTTCTTTGGGCATGGCCAATAATTTTTTCAATTCCTCCACCATGTCCCTGTTCTTTTCGGTCACCGGTCTTTCATCTTTTTTAAAATAGATACCGGTGATCTTCTCCAGTTCGTTCAGCAACTTGCCTTCTGGTGCAATCATATAATCGATCCGGTAGATCAACCCCAGCAGTAAATAAGCAATTGCTCCTGAAAATTTATCTGCATCCAGCGGGCCAATTGTTTCCAGTGTTTCGCCGATCCATTTTTGCAGGTAAGCATATTTTACTTCTTTTTCTGCATCGGGGATCTTGGTGATATGTTCGTTATCGGTGGTTTCTAATGTAGCAAAATCCTGTATCAGCAGATCATCCTGTTTATCTCCTTTTGTTGCCAGTTCCTTCAATCCATAATAAAGTTTGCTGGGGCTGGCAGCCACCTTATCGCTGTCAAACCGCATACATAGCCTGTCATTATCCATGGAGAAGCGGCTATAATATAAATTAAAGTTCATCTCCAGCAATCTCCTCATTACAGGTACTGAAGGTTGCGGCATCCGTGCCAGGGTTACTTCGGCTTTTATAGCAGATTGGTCAAATGTACCCCTGACAATTTTGGACCCCTGGTAAAACTCAAACCTGCCCTCGGCCCCGTTTCTTTCATATACCACATTTTGTACCGAATCATCCCGCAGGTAGTCAAAAAAAGCATCAATACTTTCCGGGAATTTTTTCTCTTTGAACAGGTTATCAGCGTCTGTCCAGCGGTTCACCTTGGCCAATGGCTTGTTATTATCCGAGTAACGGCCAAAAAAGATATCAGGCCCTTCGGTCGTCTCGCTTTTTTTCTTTCCCCAGTTGAATAATTTCCCGAGCATTTGATGTTTTTTGCAGTAAGGCAATATACAAAGAAGATGCGGCTTGCCCATTTCCTGTAAAATCAAAAAGCAAGCTTTCCCGGAAGTATTCCACAACCTCTTTAAAGTGCTGACAGTAAAACAAAAATCAGTAGTTTCGCCCCATTCATTTAAATCATTCAATTACAGGTCATGAAGTTTATAGCATCTTCTTCTTCCCTGCTGAAACAATTGCAGCATATTTCCGGTGTGATCAACGCCAACACCGTTTTGCCGATACTTGAGGACTTTTTGTTTGAAGTAGAAAAAAATAAGCTGACTGTAGTGGCAACCGACCTGGAAACAGTAATGAGGGTACAGCTGGATATTGAGGCTAAAGACAGCGGTAAAGTGTGTATACCGGCCAAGATATTGATGGATTCATTAAAGAACATTCCTGACCAGCCGCTTACTTTTAATATTGATAAAAATTTTGCCATTGAGATCACCAGCGATAATGGTAAGTATAAGGTGATGGGAGAAAACCCTGACAATTTCCCCAAAGAACCGGCGGCTGATGATACTACTTCTTTCACCATGACAGCTTCGGCATTGGTTACAGCTATTGGTAAAACATTATTTGCCACCAGCAATGATGACCTGCGTCCTGCTATGACGGGTGTATTCTTCGAGCTGGATAAAAAAGGATTGCAATGTGTGGCTACCGATGCCCATCGCCTGGTTCGTTATAAAAGAACAGATGTAAAATGTCCTAAATCAGATTCATTCATTGCCCCCCGCAAGCCATTGAGCTTATTAAAAGCAGCTATACCCTTTACCGATGAAGAAATTACGGTAAGCTATAACAGCAATCACCTGTTTGTAAAACACGGTACCACACAAATGAGTTGCCGGCTGATCGATGCAAGGTTTCCCGATTATAAAGTGGTGATACCTGCTGATAATCCTTACCGGCTGACGGTTAACAAAAACGATTTTCAGAGTGCTTTGCGCCGGGTAAGTGTGTTCAGTAATAAAAGCACCAACCAGGTAGCACTAAATATCAGCGGCAGCGAACTGCAACTGGCAGCACAGGATGTGGACTTCAGCTTTGAAGGAAATGAAAGAATGAAATGCCAGTATAACGGAGAAGACCTGATGATCGCTTTCAATGCAAAGTTCCTGATCGAAATGCTGAATGCAACAGACAGCGATGAGGTGAATATAGAATTATCAACGCCAACAAAAGCCGGCCTTATCAAGCCAGCAGACAAAGATGAAAACGAAGACCTGCTGATGCTGGTCATGCCGCTGATGCTGAATCAATAGAACCAAGAATATTGGGATAATAAAAAAAGATTTGTTGGATAACCGAAGCTCACATTATTTGTGGGCTTCTTTTTTTGAAAAGGCTTTTTCGTTTGCTTAGGAATATAATATACTCAGCCACTCCCAGGTTAATTACCCAGCCCAGCCATGCCACTGCCCGGTATACATCCATGGGTGGCAGTTCAATGCTATTAGTGATCGCATACTTCCATGCCCTTAGTGTTAATGCGGATAAGGTTAATGCATAACTCCTGATCATATAATTACGGTGGGCTTTAAAGTCTTTCTTCTTTGCTTTGATCAGCGCCATGGCGGTAAAATAGATCCACAGGATAGCCAGTAACACAAAAGCAATTCTTGAGAATAAACCTCCGTTGGCATAAAACCCCATTAATAATCCTGCCGGCCCTGTTACCAGCAACACATCAACCACATACACATAACCCAATGCCCGGTGCAGGCCCGGGTTATTTTTTTGGAGCCGTCTTGAAAATTGAGTGAAGCCGGCAAATAATACCCACATACTGGCATACACATGTATGAAGAATGCAATTCGCCAGTGATCAATGCTTATATATTGCTGTTTGATCCGGAGAAAACCAACATCCGTGTTGTATGGCATATAGGCAACGGTGATCTTTGCCATCAGCCAGGTAAAAAAAGCCAGCGTCAGTAAGAGGGCGGTGTTAATGATATTTGTGCGGCTGATTATTTGTCTTATTTTTAAAACAGTAATGATCTTACTCTTTACAAATTTAACCTGTTTACTATGAGATTTTTCTCCCTCCTTGTAATGGCCGGTTTATTCCTGGCGGCCTGTAATAATAAAAAACAAAGCCCCGGTGAAAAAGAAAATGGCGCTGCTGAAATAAAAGCGGATAGCTCCTCTGCAAAATCATTGGAAATTTTCCTTGGCTCCTTCGTCGGCGCTTTCGGTGATAATAAAATAACACTGCTTATTACTAAAATAAAAGGAGACTCTGTTGAAGGCAGAACAATTGTTGGCGGAAACGATCGTCCCTTTTACGGAACCTTTACCCAAAAAGCCTATACTTATTACTTCCATGGAAAAGAACCCGGCGATCATAAAGATGACGGCGTATTTGATTTTGAAATAGACGAAAGTCATCCCGAAAACCTCAACGGGGTGTGGAACCCTAATGATAAAAAAAGACCGTCCAAAACATATGCTCTTCTTCGCAAAAAATTTGAATACAATCCGGCTGCCGGGGATTATCCCGAAGCATCGCAGCGATTACTGAAGCCTGCCGATGTAGAGAATATGATGAAAGAAGACCTGGAATTTATGCGCAATGAGATCTTTGCCCGCCATGGTTTTTGTTTCAGCAAGAAACACTTGCGCCAGCAATTTGAAATGCAGGAATGGTATGTTCCCAACACGGTTGATATCAAAGGTTTTTTAACGGATGTTGAAAAGAAGAATATTGAACTTATTAAGCGCTATGAAAAATATGCGGATGAATACGGAGATGAATACGGACGATAATCTTTAAACCATTTTCTGTGCCTGAACAACTATTAACCTTTCAATTATTTACCGATATCGAACTGGCCAGGGATATTTCTGAGAGACTAACCAGGAATAATATTGAGCACCGGCTTGAAAAATTACCTCAGCTACTAGATGCCACTATTGCCGGCGTTTCTTCCTCCCCTGACTATGCCATAAAATTAAAAGCCGGAGATTTTATTCCCGCACACCGTGCACTGGAAGAGTACTATAAAAAGCAGGTGGATGATATAGAGCCCGGGTACTATTTGTTTGAATTCAGCAATGATGAGTTGAAAGATATTCTTGCAAAACCGGATGAATGGGGGCCGCTGGATTACCAGTTGGCACAAAAAATATTACGTTCCCGCGGGCAGCAAATAGATGAGGTTTATCTCAAAAGCCAGAAGGATAAAAGACTGCAAGAGCTTGCGGCGCCGGAAAGAGGAAATACACTGATTGGCATCGGCTACTTGTTTACCGGGTATGTACTGATCGTTTCTTACCTGATGTATATTAGCGGCTCTTACAGTTTTCCCTATAGCATTTTTGTGATATTGCTTATCGGCAGGCATTTAGCAAAAAATAAAAAGACTTTGCCGGACGGGAGCCAGGTATTTTCATATAATGATGCCGACAGGAAGCACGGGAATACTCTTAGTTTTTTAGGTATTTTCCTGCTTTTGTTCCAGCTCTTTATTGGATTAGTTGTACATGGCGATTATTCGTTTGAACTCTTTGAGCTGAATTATTATTGATCGAACATTAATAAACGCTTTTCTTTTTCCTTCGTATCTTAAACCAGAAATAGTCGTCATGTGGAATAATATTATCGAGCATTTTCAAACACTGGAACAGCGGCCGATAGAACGGATGGCAATCCTTGTTGGCGGATTACTTTTTTTCTGGATCCTGGAGGGGGCTATTCCGCTGCTTCCCCTGCATTATAAAAAGAGTAAGCTGCGCCATGCCGGTGTCAATTTTTTCTTCACGGTCATTCATGTTATTCTTCATACCGGTCTCGCTTTTTTTATTATCAAACTTTCCGACTGGTGCCTGCATCAGCAATTCGGTTTGGTGTATTGGTTTAATTCAGGAGTGCTGATGACAATCATTATCGGCGTGCTGGCATTGGATTTCAGCAGCTGGCTGGTACATATCATCATGCACAAGAATAAATTTCTCTGGCGGTTTCATCTCATCCATCACAGTGACACCAATGTAGATGTTACCACGGGACTTCGTCATCATCCGGGCGACAGTTTGCTGAGAGGTATATTTTTTATGTTGCTGATCCTTGTTTCCGGAGCACCTATGTATTCGGTGATGATCTACCAGACACTGGTGGTGCTGGCTACGGCATTCACCCATGCCAATATCAGTTTGCCAAAAGCGGTTGATAAAGCCATTAGTTATATACTCATCTCTCCCAATATGCACAAAGTGCATCATCACTGGAAGCAGCCCTATACAGACAGTAACTATGGCGCTGTGTTTTCTTTCTGGGACCGGATGCTGGGAACTTTTACTTTTCTCGACTCAAAAGACCTGCGTTATGGGCTCGACCGCTACTACCCGGAAGAGAAAGACGAAGATATAATGACCTTACTGACAAAGCCTTTTCAAAAACAGGACAGCTGAATTTCCATTACCTAAATCTTTCTGTATGCGAAAATTTTTATTGCTCATCCCGATCATCACCGGGTTGTTCCTTTCTGTTATCAGTGCTGCTCAGCAAACCGGAACTTTTTATGTAGCTGCCAAAAGCGGCCTGAGTATTCGTGAAACACCAGATGCCGGCGCTAAAGTGCTGGATAAAATTCCCTATGGTACCAGGATCAGTTTGCTGGAATACGGCGAGGAAAAAAAGAGCATCATTACCGAAGGTATATTGGGCTACTGGCAAAAAGTAAAATACAATAACAAAACGGGTTATGTTGTTGATTCCTATCTTTTCCCTTTGCCGGCACCTGCACTCAGTACTGTAAAAGAAATGAAACAGTACCTGGTACAGATCGCACAACCATTCGGAGCAAAGCTTACTGTTAAATCAGGAGCAATGAATAATGTGGAAGAGGGTGGCTGGCAAATGCAGAAGCAACTATATAAGAACGGTGCAGAATGGCATCATTTCATGGGGTATGAATATGGGTCAGACACTTATTTTCTTCCTGACTTTTCTATTCAGCAGGCTTTCCTGCTCGTGAGGTTGATTCCTGAGTTCAAAGAAGTTTTTGGAGAAAAGGAAGAGTTTCCGCTGGAGAATAAAACGTATAAAAAGGGTGACAGGGAATATAAAATAACAGTGGATAAAGAAGTGTATGGCGATTATCCCTGGGTAAAAAAGATCTCCCTGGAATATGAAGATGGTGCTATTTATTCTTTTGAAATCTACCAGGCAGATGGCCAGGTTGTCATTTTCTTCGGGGCGGGGGTGTAGCGCCGCGATTTATAGGATTATATTTTGATTTATGGGATATTTGTATCGTTTATGAAAGAGATTCAAAAAAATCGTGGTGCTGTAATTGCAATGATCCCTGCCCGTTATGCCTCCACCCGTTTTCCCGGCAAACTGATGCAGCTATTGGGCGACAAGACTGTTATCCGTCATACTTACGAGGCAACAGTGGCTACCGGTCTGTTTGATGAAGTGGTGGTGGTTACAGACAGCGATCCCATTTATACGGAAATAACAGCGGCCGGTGGCAAAGCCGTCATGAGTCAATATGAACATGAAAGTGGCAGTGACCGTATTGCCGAAGCGGCGGCTGATATGGATATTGACATTATTTTAAATGTACAGGGCGATACCCCGTTTGTAAAGAGAGAGCCGCTGCAAAAATTGTTGCAGCAATTTGATGATGCTTCTGTACAGGTGGCTTCTATGATGCAGGTGATCACCAAACAGGAAGAGATCGACAATCTCAATATTGTCAAAGTGGCCGTTGATAAAAACATGAACTCCCTTTTCTTCAGCCGCAGTGTAATCCCTTACCCGAGAGATGCAGATTATCCCACTGTTTATTATGAACATATTGGTGTGTATGCATTCCGCAAACAGGCCCTGATGAACTTTACCCAATGGTCGGTGACTCCGCTGGAAGCGGCTGAAAAAATCGAATGTCTTCGTTACCTGGAAAATGGTATCCCGCTTCGAATGGTCGTAGTGGATTATATGGGAGTGGGGATTGATACTCCTGATGATCTTGAAAAAGCCTCCCGCTTGTTGGGAGCTTGATCACAAAGGCCTTTCCCGGCTTTACACACGGAACGGTATTCCCTTATTTGAAATTAATCCGATGTAAAGTAGGTTTGCTGATTAATTTTGTTATTGCATATTTAAAGAAAAGGATAAGAAGGCCATTCTTTAGCTTTGTTGTCCGTGAAAATAGCAGGTGTAAAAAGTATGACATTCAGGAACTTTAAACTGGTCGGCTATGTGGTGTATGGCCGGGGCTCATTCAACCAGTTAGATCAGATTCTGGCTCCGCAACGCAAAGAAGGAAACCCGATGGTCTTTCTCGTGGATCATTTCTTCGAGGGTAAGGCGCTGGTCAACCGTATCCCGCTAAGAGGAAATGACAAGATCATCTTTGCTGATGTAACCCATGAGCCCAAAACAACCTATGTAGATAAACTGGCGCAGCAACTCAAAGATGAATTTGGTACAGTGAGCGGAGTGATCGGCATCGGCGGCGGCTCCACCATGGACCTGGCCAAAGCTGTTTCGCTGATGATGACCAACCCCGGCTCTTCGGCCGATTACCAGGGCTGGGAGCTTGTTAAATATCCCGGTGTGTACAAGGCCGGTATCCCAACGCTTAGTGGAACAGGCGCTGAAGTATCAAGGACAACGGTGCTGACCGGGCCTACGAAAAAGCTGGGGATGAATTCTGACTTCACCCCGTTCGACCAGATAGTATTGGATCCGGAACTGACCAAAGATGCGCCTGCCAGCCGGCGTTTTTACACCGGTATGGATTGCTATATCCATTGCATCGAAAGCCTGGAAGGCACTTACCTGAATGAATTCAGTAAAACCTATGGAGAAAAAGCATTGCAGCTTTGCAGAGAAGTGTTTTTGAATAAAGACCGCTGGGATGATGACAGTGATGAAAAGCTGATGATGGCTTCTTATGCAGGAGGAATGAGTATTGCCTACTCACAGGTGGGGGTGGCGCATGCAGTGAGCTATGGTTTAAGTTATGTACTTGGTACCGAACATGGTATTGGTAATTGTATAGTGATGAACCAGCTGGGCGACTATTACCCCGCCGCGGTAAAAGAATTCAACTACATGGTGGAGAAAAATAAGATTGATATACCAACGGGTATCTGCAAAGGATTAAGTGATGAGGATTTTTCAACCATGATAAACGTATCGCTGGGCATGAAACCACTCTGGGAAAATGCGCTGGGAAAAGACTGGGAAAAGATCATGACAAGAGAGAAGCTGAGAGCATTATATGAAAAACTTTAGTGTTATTGCCGGATAGAACCCTGCACAGGATTAAAATTTCTTACTACACTTAAGACCCTGCATTTTCGCAGGGCTTTTTAATTATGGATTGCTGATGCGCCGGTTGGATTGTCGCAACTCATTATTAGCAGTCAAAATCTTGCATAAACCAGTTTAAATTATTGAAAATCAGATCGACAATTTTTCGACACCCTCGCTAAAAACTGTTCGTATATTCGACAATACATACGTTGTAAGCAAGCCTATGCGACCTTTCCTGATAATTCTAATAATATTTTATAAAACTCTTGCTTTCGGCCAAGACGGTGCTGAAAAAGTAAGTGATAAGGCGTTTACTTATTATCTGAACGACAAGGATATTGACAGTGCCCTTTATTATTACAAATCACTTCAACAGACCTTCCCCAACTTTAGACCCAGCTATATCAATAATGTTATAGGCTCATGTTATTTGAAAAAGGGAGATAAAGATTTGGCAAAAAGCTATTTACTACTTTCTCTAAAAACGCCAGACTCTTTAGACATATTTCCTGAAAGAACTTGCATTTACATTGGTGACATGTTCCTGGAAGCAAAAGACTATATTTCCGCACTTTCATATTATGACTCTTCTACATCCTATTATCGGACGAAGCCCTTGCGTATGTCAAGACACAGTTTTAAAGAGGGTAATATTCAAACAATCTATAAAAAGGCCATTTGTTTTTACAATTTGAACAGGCTCGACACCGCTATCAACATCATGACTCCACGTATATTTATGAACTTTGAGGACTATATTATTGATTCATCAGAAGCCGTAAACATCGTTGACTTTTATATAACCCTGTTAAAGAAGAAATATCCAGTCAAACTCATAAAAAATGAATTCAAGACAGCAATGAAAGGCCTTAATTATAAAAGAGAAAACGACAGTTCAAGACTTCATTTAAACCCCGAGTGGAAATCCATTACCATTGATTGTTACTTTAATTTTTTCGGAAAGAAGGTTGACATTTTTCGTTATGGCGGAGTCGGAGTAAAAGATTTCAGTGAAGAAACTCCACTTGGATGGAGAAAGAAAGACATATTGAAAGACCTTCATAAAACCTTGGCCTATCAGAAGCTAAAAAGTCTATAAGGCTATGCTTACAACATTCAGTTTTGCGTCAGCAGGGGACGAATAAATCCTCATCGTCAGTACTACTATCAGCTACATATCCGGCTGACTGAACACGGATGAGCAAAAGAATATATTTTCAACTTTAGTATCTTTAATCGGCTGCAGTTCCAAGCTGGACGATTTCCAAATGCCCTGCCGAACGCAAAGCTTTAAACGCTGGCTGTCATTAAAAACCCTGTTGAAATGAAATTCCTTTCCATTCTTTTTTTTCTGCCTTTATTCGCTTTCTCTCAAGGAAAAATTTCCATAAGCATTGAGTTGAAAGGAATGC
>JAKQEA010000079.1 GCA_029558715.1 Bacteroidota bacterium
AGTGCTGCAGGAAGTGGTAATGAACGAAATTTTAAAATCCGGTGATGAAAATATGGCGGATAAAATCATTGGCGATTTTTCTAAAAAACCATTAAGCCAGGCAAAATTCCAGGCATTAAACGGGCTGGCTACTTATCTATCAGCCATCAAGAATATTGAAAAAATAAAGTGGGGAGTGGATGAGATAGTAAAATTCAGGGATGCCATACCCGAGAATTTCAAAAATCAAACAGATCCTTTTATTAACGGAATGATATTAAAAGGAATTCTGGCTGATAAGAGTAAGAAAGCAAAAGAGAATGCAAGTGATGCCAAATTGCAGGAATTGGTTGAGTATATTAAAGGAAAATTACCCGAGGTTGATAAAAAGGGATTTTAAACACTGTAACAAATCTCCGAAAATCAATAAAGTTAAAGCCACTCAATATTGAGTGGCTTTTATTTTTTTTTAGTACCCTTTTTACCAACTGCCGCTTGAGCCTCCACCTCCAAAGCTTCCTCCTCCAAAGCCTCCAAAGCCACCCCCACTGCTGCCACCGCCAGACCATCCTCCACCTCCTGACCACCCCCCACCTCTGCTTGTCCAGCCTCCAAAACCGCCGCGGGATACGTAAGTTCCCCCTTTCCCCGCACCTGAACCAAAAATGATCAATAATAAAATGATGATGAAAATAATTGTCCAGACACCTGGTCCTTTATTCTTCCTGCTGCCATAATTCTCAGGAGCTTTATACCGGCCTTCTGCCGCCTTAATTAAATCATCTACTCCTTCATCCAAACCCCTGTAATAATTATCTTCTTTAAAACGGGGAGTGATAGTGTTATCAATGATACTGTTAGTTGTCAGATCAGGTATTGCTCCTTCCAATCCATAGCCTACCTGTATCGTCATCTTCCTGTCAGCCTTCGCTACAAGAATTACAATGCCATTGTTAAATTCTTTATTTCCCACTCCCCAGTTACGGCCCAGTTCTAATGCAGCATCCTCAACAGAGTATCCATCTGTAGATTCCACTATCACCACAGCAATCTGATT
The DNA here is from genome assembly GCA_029558715.1 of Bacteroidota bacterium. Taxonomy (GTDB): domain Bacteria; phylum Bacteroidota; class Bacteroidia; order Chitinophagales; family Chitinophagaceae; genus JJ008. Next base: position 1,037 of record JAKQEA010000079.1, read on the forward strand.
AGAGGTGGAATCATCATACCTAACCAGCTTTTGCTCAAGTGCCTCAACCTGTTGAGCAGTCAACGTGTTTGTATAATCGTAGACAAGTTTAGGAGCACCCTCCGGAGGTTTTGCAATGATATCTTTCATTTGCGCCGGGGCAACGAATGAAAGAAGAAGGGTTAGTATCAGTAAATATTTCTTCATGAATATCAGTTGCCAAATACAATGTGATCAGGCAATTCATTTTTGTCTGTATCGTTATCAAAAGGGAAATGAGTGGTGAGCGCCTCGCCGATCTGTATCACACATTCAGCTATACCTTTGGCATAATCATCCTTATTAAAGCTTTGAATCATTTCTGCCACTACTTTATTCCAATACTCCTGGCCGGTTTTTTGATAAATACCTTCATCTGCAAAAACGGCCAGCTGATGATCTTTTAATGCCACGTACACAAGCACCGCATTTCTTTCCTCCGTTTTTTCCATCTTAAGTGAAAAGAAGATTTCAGCCGCCCTGTCAATTGCGTCCATAAAACGGCAGCGGTTTTCAACAAAGACCCGCACTTCTCCGCTGGTTCTTTTTTCCGCCTGCCTGATGGCTTTGACGATAAGACGATTGTCTTCCTCATCAAAAAGCGACTTATTTTTCTGCCATGGAAAAAATTTCAATGGATGTGTATTTAATTAAAATTTTATTTCGATTGCTTTTTCCGTTCCTGATACAGCTTCAAATCCTTCTTTTCTTTTAAACCCAAAGATGCCCGCAACCAGGTTTGAGGGGAATCCTCTTACTTTTTTATTGTAATCGGCCACTGTCTCATTAAAGTCATTTCGGGCCACCCTGATCCTTCTTTCCGTTCCCTCCAGCTGTGTTTGTAATCCTGCATAAGCAGCCGTGCCTTTCAAAGCCGGGTATCTCTCTATCTGTATGATCAACCTGTTTGCTGCTGCTGCCAATGTATCCTGTAATCTACTTTGCTGCTGATAATTCTCAGCTGTCAGTTCATTATTTGACAGACCTGTGATAGCCCTGCTTCTTGCTTCAGTTATTTTTTCTAAGGTTGTTTGTTCAAAATCTGACACTCCCTTTACCACATTCACCAGGTTGGGAATGAGGTCAAGCCGGCGCTGATAAGTATTCTGTACTTCCGACCATTGCAGCTTTACCTTCTCCTGTTTTTTTACAAGAGAATTATATGAAGTGATTATCCAGGTAAGAAGAACAAGCAGGATAGCACCTCCAACTATATAGCCGGAAAATTTCTTTTGCTGCATACCTGCTTTTCTTAGAATTGAACTTTGGGAGCTTTTTCAGCACCTTCGTCAGCTTTGAATCCTTCTTTTGCTTTGAATCCAAACATACCAGCCAGCAGGTTCATGGGAAAAGACCTCACTTTGGTATTGTATCTATTGATCTCTTCATTGAAAGACTTTCTTGAATTGCGGACATCGTTCTCAATTCCTTCCAACTGCCCCTGCAATTTGGTAAAATTCTGATTAGCTTTCAGATCAGGATAATTTTCTACTACAGCCAGCAAACGGCTTAATGCGCCAGTCATTTGCCCCTGCACTTCCTGGAATTTTGCAATATTCTCAGGAGTAAGCTGATCGGCAGTAAAGTTGACTGATGTAGCTTTTGCTCTTGCTTCTACCAGCTTCGTCAATGTTTCCTGCTCAAAGTTAGCAGCACCTTTAACGGTGTTCACAAGGTTGTCAACGAGATCAGCTCTTTTCTGATATTCAGTATTTACGTTGTTCCAGGCTTTTTTTACACTCTCATCCTGCTTGATGACGCCGTTGTAGCCATTACATCCCCATACTCCAAATATGAGTAAGAGGCCAACAATAACTAACAGAGCGACATTACGGGTTCCTTTCATTTTAACGGTGTTTTTGATTAGATACTAAAATTAGGATTTTTGACAGTTTGCAAGGGTAAATTTTCGGTGACCATTAGTTGTTTACCGGTAAGCTGCCCTCAAATACCGCTACGGCATGATTTTAGCGACCTTTTGCGCTGTTTACCGTCAAATCCGGTATCGTAATTTTATGAAAAAACTGCTATTCTTTTCGCTGATCGTTGTTTTGGGTCTGTCGCAGTGTAAAAAACAGAATAATAATGAGCCGCCGGCCCCAGCAGAGCCAGTGGTGATCAAAGATTCAGTAATTGTACAGGGGTTAAATTTTCCATGGGAAATAACATGGGGAGCCGATAATTTTATCTGGATGACGGAAAGAGGTGGCAAGATCAGTCGTGTAAATCCTACTACGGGAGCCGTTTCTCTTTTACATACTATCAGCGAAGTGGTTACAAATGGCGAAGGCGGTTTGCTGGGAATGGTATTACATCCCAATTTCACCAGTATTCCGCATGTTTTTGTTGCTTACAATTACAATAGCGGGGGCACTTACCGGGAAAAAGTTGTACGCTTTACTTACAGCGGAGGCACACTGAACAGTCCTGTAACAATTATTGAAAATATACCGGCAAATTCTATTCATAACGGATGCCGTTTGGTAATCAGTCCGGATATGAAACTATTTATCACGACAGGTGATGCTTCCAACACATCTCTGCCACAGAATCTTTCCTCTTTAGCAGGAAAAATATTGCGTCTTAATCTTGACGGAACTATACCATCTGATAATCCTATTGCCGGCAATGCTTATTGGAGTGCAGGCCATCGTAATCCGCAAGGGCTGGTATTTGCCAATAATATGCTATACAGTTCTGAACATGGGCCAAGCAGTGATGATGAAGTAAACATTATCGAAAAAGGAAGGAATTTCGGATGGCCGGATGTAAGGGGCTTTTGCAATGAAACTGCAGAACAAACATTTTGTACAGCCAACAATGTAAAAGAACCGATAAAAGCCTGGACACCCACCACAGCTGCCTGCGGATTAGATTATTACAATAATAACCTGATACCCCAATGGAAGAATTCATTATTGATGGTTGCCCTTAAAGATGCAAGATTATACCAGATGAAACTGAACAGCAGTTTCAACAGTATTACAGAAACCAATGAATATTTCACCGGAGAGTATGGAAGAATGAGAGACATCTGCATTTCCCCGGCCGGGAAGGTTTATATCTGTACAAGTAATGGCGGCAACAATGACCGCATCATTGAAGTTAGTAAACAATAAAAAAAATCTCAGTCTGCTTTGCGGATGCAGACAACATGATATTCTTCTACTTTCTGATTATTATAAAATGCCCCGGTATACCAGTATTTGGTGATAGCTTGTGTGCCATTGGCTTCTGTTGATGTCCAGATTGTACCTCTTTCTTCTACATTGAATTTATCCTTGAATGCATAAATGGCATCTGCTTCCTCTTTGGAAGGAAGATACCAGTCATTTTTGCCAGCGTCTTTTGCTTCTTTACAGAGTTTAGCTGCGTAGAGTTTTCCTTCCTGGCCTGCATTACTGCCAACAGCGGTGATGATCGCTTTTGTATTTGCTGCACCATTGGATTCACTTTTGGCAGCATCTGCAGGAATTTCTTCATAACCACCCCACTGAACTTTTCCTTTTGCGGTCAGGTCCAGCGCTTCATATTTTTTACCATTGTGCTCGATGGGGATTATCTTCTGGGCGGAAAGATTAGTAATAGTGACCAATAAAGAAATTATAAGGAAAAATGATTTGTTCATAGCAGCTTTAAGGTTTAGGTTAATTTTATATAGAAATGAAAATACGAAAGTTAAACGAATCCAATGCTATGATCCGATTAACTCAAAAAAACCTAAAAGTAATTGCCCCATCCGGTCATTTAAGATTGAACGGCTGCAATGCCGGGCAGTGTCTTTCCCTCGAAGTACTCGAGCATGGCCCCTCCGCCAGTGGATACATAACTTACTTTAGCTGCAAATCCAAATTGATTAACTGCAGCTACAGAGTCACCACCTCCCACAAGTGAAAATGAGCCTGCCTGTGTAGCTTCTGCAATAGCAATTGCTACTGCTTTGGTCCCTCTCTGAAACTTTTCCATTTCAAAAACACCCATGGGACCATTCCATAAAATAGTTTTTGATTTTTTGATCACTTCAGCAAAAATACCCTCTGCTTTGGGCCCGATATCCAATCCCATCCAGCCATCGGGGATAGCATCACTTGGGCAAGCAGATGTGTTTGCATTAGCATCGAACTTATCAGCAATCACAGAATCTTCCGGAAGATGTATGCTGACGTTTTTCACTTTGGCTTTTTGTAATATTTCCAGCGCTGTTTCCAACCGGTCCTGTTCACATAAAGAGTTGCCAATCTTACCGCCCCTTGCTTTCATAAAAGTATAAGCCATACCTCCACCAATGATGATATCAGTAGCTCTTTCCAGCAGGTTTTCGATGATCAATATTTTATCACTCACTTTGGCCCCGCCTATTATTGCAACAAAGGGTTTTTCTGCTTTGTGCAATACTTTTTCCGCACTTTCCACTTCACCTTCCATCAATAATCCAAACATTCTTTTTTCTGCCGGAAAAAATTGAGCAATAACAGCAGTGGAAGCATGTGCCCTATGAGCAGTACCAAATGCATCATTCACCCATACATCACCCAGTTTTGATAATTTTTCAGCAAATGCTAGATCACCTTTTTCCTCCTCTTTATAGAAACGAAGATTTTCGAGCAGTAATACTTCACCGGGGCGAATCATGCCTGCTGTGAGATAAGCCTGCTCACCAATACAATCATTGGCAAACAATACTGTTGTTCCTCCCAATAAATCACTAAGGTGTTGTATCAAATGCTTTAATGAATATTTTTCCGTTGGGCCATCTTTGGGTCTTCCGAGGTGGCTCATCAGGATCACACTTCCCCCATCATCCAATATCTTTTTGATAGTGGGAACAGCAGCCCTCATACGATTATCATCTGTTATCTCATACTTATCATTCAATGGAACATTAAAGTCCACACGGATCAGTGCTTTCTGACCTTTGAAATCATGAGCAGCAAATTTTGACATATTGTTTTCTTTGAAATGAAGAATCGGTTATTGCTGATGTGCTTTTTCAGCCTCTGTCTCCCGGAATAATATATGACCTGCCACGGTAGCCATTACTTCATCTGTAACGTCTTTTCCTCCCTTCATATTGGTTCGAATGCTCTCCAGTGTATACTTTGGTCCGAAAGGAATGCCCCACCAACCGAATAAAGCTGATATAATTGTAAAAGGCAATCCTTTAGTGGAAGTATTGTCTCCATTCCGCAACATATAGACGCCGGAAGTTCGTTTGAAAGTTACCACGATAAAAGAAATAGTAAATGCATAATAAATAAACCTTGCACCCTTTTGGGCCTCCTTCTGCAAATCATATGCAGAAAGACCCTCAATATTCTTAATCTTCATAAAGCCAGATTAAAATGCCGCAGTAACCCTGAACAGGCATACTGCGGACTTTATTACATTCTTGTGTTATTTACTGATCAGTTTTGCAAAATAATTCACGGTACGCACCAATTGACTTACATAGCTCATCTCGTTATCGTACCAGCTAACTGTTTTTACCAATTGCTTATCTCCCACTGTCACTACTTTCGTTTGTGTGGCATCAAATAAAGAGCCATAATGAATGCCAATAATATCGCTGCTCACTATTTCATCTTCCGTATAACCAAAAGATTCATTTGACGCTGCTTTCATAGAAGCATTGATCTCTTCAGCAGTTACTGTTTTTCCTAAAATTGAAGTCAGTTCAGTCAAAGAGCCAGTGATTGTAGGCACCCGTTGTGCTCCGCCATCCAATTTCCCCTTCAGTTCAGGCAATACCAGGCCGATAGCTTTGGCAGCGCCGGTTGAATTGGGAACAATATTGGCAGCAGCAGCTCTTGCACGGCGAAGATCACCTTTTGCATGGGGTGCATCCAGTGTATTCTGATCATTAGTATACGCATGGATAGTAGTCATAATACCGGTAATAATACCAAATTTGTCGTTCAATACTTTGGCCATTGGTGCCAGGCAATTGGTAGTGCAGGAAGCGCAGGAAATGATTGTTTCAGAACCGTCCAAAATACTGTGATTAACATTAAATACCACTGTCTTCAGATCTCCGGTAGCCGGTGCTGAGATAACCACCCTTTTAGCTCCCGCTTTCAGGTGTGCAGCAGCTTTTTCTTTGTCGGTAAAAAAGCCCGTACACTCCAACACCACATCCACATCATGGCTACCCCAGGGAATTTGAGCCGGGTCTTTTTGTGCATATATTTTTAATACATCCCCATTTACCACTATTGAATCTTCAGTTGATTTTACATCAGCGTCAAAACGGCCCTGTGCACTATCATACTTCAGGAGGTGGGCTAATACTTTAGGGCTGGTGAGGTCGTTGATGGCCACCACATCAATTCCTTCCATATTATATATCTGGCGATAAGCGAGACGGCCGATGCGTCCAAAGCCATTGATGGCAACTTTAACTGTGCTCATGATAATTTGACAATTTGAAATGTGTAAATATGAAAATTTCGGGGCGAAGGTACAGTAATGAGAGGAAAATGAGGACTGATTTTACCCTGTTAAAAGCCTGACTGTTATATGTGGAAAACAGGGGCAAAAACATTTGGCCGAAAAGCTTCACAAACCTATCTTTGCCGTCCCTTAAAACGGCCCGTTCGTCTAAGGGCTAGGACACCACCCTTTCACGGTGGTGATACGGGTTCGAATCCCGTACGGGCTACAAAGCCTTCAAGTATTTGCTTGAAGGCTATTTTTTTGCGATGCATTGCAAACTTGTTTGCATAGGCTAAGCAGAAAAATAGTTGGGCATATGCAAAGCATCTGTAAAAGGCTTTGGGTAAATCAATGCGGGAGGGATCATGAAAGTAATCCCGTACAGGCTACATAAGTACATTCAGTAGGCCACAGTACAAAACAAATAACCCGGTAAATGATTGATTTAATGGGTTGTTTGTTTTCACTACTCCACAACAACATTCATTTTTCGTCACTTTTTTGTTTACCAGTGCTTCACTAAAATGGATCGCTTTACCAGAAAATTCAAAACAATGAAATTCCCTTTAATTTTTTTACCCTGATCCTACCAAATAAAACTCATGAAAAAATCTGACTCCGGTTTATATGAAGATATACTTCAACCGTTGCAAATCGGAGGCATGCCTGAATATTGAATTAAATGAAAATGATATCAGCAGATGGGACCCAAAAACTATGCGGCTTCAGGAAAGAAACTCCGCCATCAATAATGACCTTAACCGGTTGAAATATAAATTAAATGACTTTATTCTAACGCACCAGGCAGATCTCCTCCGCTTCTTGCCAGAGACAATTAATAACTTTGTTCTTGGTATAGAAGAAAAAACGGAAATTGGATTGCTGTGTATTTGCAAGGAAGGCAGACTATTGGTTCCTTCGGGTATACTGCGGCCTGAATGACCGCTGCCGCGATATATCGTGTTGAAATGCATATGCAGCATCCTCCGTTTCAAAAAGGATGATTTCGGGGTCAAAATGCTTATGCATATGCAGTTCAATGATTCTGCCATCAAATATATCAGCCCGTTGTATGTCCCTGGGAATAAGATAAACAGTTCTTTGTAAAAGTTTTTCGCTTCCTACAGATACTTTCAATAATTCATTACCACTCAGAAAATACATATTTACAAACACATCTTTTATTTCTTTACAATCGTTTTTATTAATGTATTTATATGTTTTTCCCTTTGTCAGCAACGTAAAATCATTATAAAGTCTTAAACGGTCCTTTGTGTAGCTCCTCGAACCAATATTTAATATCCATTTTGAAAGTGGCTTAATAATCTCCATATTCAAATACTTTAATACCGTTTCAACCAATCTCATAAAATTCCCATTGGCATCATTATACTCCTTTCTTATCCTCTCAAAAAAATAAGCCGAAAAGTTATCTTCCTTGTAAAATTTCTCAATTGGATATTTTCCCCAAAGATTTCTTTGAAAAAGTTCATTCATCCCAATGTTTTCGTGAAAATTAAAAATTTTAGCTTCTTTGTCATGCAGATACTCCCAGAATGACATTACCCAATCGCTACCCGACCAAAAATTATACAAGCCATACTCGCATGCAAATGACCAGTCTCGGAACCTGGATAACATAAGCCGATTAAAGAGTTCCCGCTTCTTTTCAGAAGAAATTTCGTATCGGGAAAACAAACTGTTTGGTTTATTTACGAAATCATCCTCACAAACTTTCATCAAGGTTTTAAAACCATCCGGAGCATCAGATTTCATTTTTGAATCATATTCTTCCCTGTATTTTCTGATACATTGTGATATTTTTTTGACCATCTCAGCAAATTGTTGCTCAAACTCCTGCTGCCGGATAAAAGGTTTGAAGGACATAATATCCAACCCATCCAGTTCACATAAAAGTTTCGTAATGATTTGTTCCTTCATATAACGATTAACTGATTATATTTTAATTATCCATATTGCTCACGCACAATAGAGGGAAAGTCAACACTGCTTGTCTTCCTCGGGAACAATAAGGTTGTAAACCCGCTTTACTGACTTCTTTGCCATATTTTAGATTTTAGAACCCAAATATGAAAACCGAGCCTGCAACCTGTTTGCATCGTTGCCACATTCCATTTATTTTATGCCTGCAAACAGGCTGCATCCATGCCGGTCATATTTGCACTCTAAACTTATTTTTATGAATGAAATTTTGCTTGTTCTTGTTGGCATAGCTGCCGGTTCAGTGATTACCTGGCTCCTCCGCAAACTTGTTTTTGAAAAAAACTATGTCAGTAAACAGGTCCTGGAAACTGTGGAAAAGCAACTCAATGCAATATTGCTGGAAAAAGGAAGACTGGAGGAACGTTTCCAACTGCTGGCAGAAGCAGAGCAACAAACAAAGTCAACACTGGCACAGGTAACAGAAAACCTGGAGAAGGCCAATAATTCATTAGCAAAACAACAGGCAATGAATGAGAGCTTGCAGGAAAAATTGGATACCCAAAAGCAAGAGCTGGAACAAATAGGCCTAAAGTTTGAAAAGGAATTCCAGTTGCTGGCGGGAAAAATTCTTGAGGAAAAAACAACCAGATTCAATCAATTGCAGGAAACCAGCCTGAGAACCATCCTGGATCCTTTGAAGAACAATATCAAAGAATTCAAAGAAGAGTTTGAAAGTAAACTGAACAATGAAGCCAAAGAAAAAGGTTCATTAAGCCAGCAGATAAAGCAAATGATGGAGTTGAACCAAAATTTATCCACCCAGGCCGATAATCTTACTAAGGCCCTTTCCAACAATGTGAAGCAGCAGGGCGACTGGGGCGAAGAAATACTGGAAAGCATCCTGCAATACACCGGGCTACAAAAAGATATGCAGTATTTTGTACAGGAATCAGCCAAAAACGAAGATGGTGATACAATACGGCCTGATGTTATCGTAAAATATCCTGATGGCCGGTCATTGGTGATTGACTCTAAAGTGTCCCTGTTGCATTATACTCGTTTCTGTGCCGCAGAAACCCCGGAGGAGCAGGAACTGCACAAAAATCAGCTGCTGGAATCTATTAAAAAGCATATTAAAGGACTTGACAGCAGGAATTACCAGTCCGTAACCGATGCCCTTGATTTAATTATGATGTTTGTACCCAATGAATCGGCTTATATTACCGCCATGCAGACAGACACCGGGCTATGGCAATATGCTTATACCAAAAGAGTGGTGCTGATCAGCCCAACCAACCTGGTACCAGCTATGAAACTGGTGGCAGATATGTGGCAGCGGGATGCCATCAACCAGAATGCAGTGGAAATAGCCGAAAAAGCCGGCAAACTCTATGATAAACTCGCCGGGTTTATTGATAATTTTGAGAAAATAGGTGGACAACTGGACAAGGCTCATGAAACCTGGCAGGAGGCCCAAAAGCAATTGTATAAAGGCAGGGGTAATCTGCTGAGTCAGGCAGAGCAGATGAAAAAGCTACAAGTGAAAACAAGCAAACAATTATCGGCAACTCTAACTGAGAAGGCTTTGCTGGAGGATGGATTTGCTGAGAATTTTGAAACGGACAATTAAGTAGATATCATGACATTACATGAAGCAATTGAATGGATATTAAATGAAAACCCCGAAGGTTTATCAATAACGCAGATTACTGAAATGATAAATCAAAGAGGGCTTTATCAAAGAAAGGATAGGTTGCCGGTGGAAAACACCCAGGTGTCTGCACGGGTAAACAATTATAGTCATTTATTTTATGTCGAAAGCGGTAGACTGTTTTCTTATAAAAAATTTAAGGAGAAACAAACACTTTTTGATTTTATAATTCAGGATGTAATCAGTTCAACCACAGAATTTGATATAAGTGTTAAAACAACAACTTTTCCCTTTCTTATATTTCTCAAACGGATTATGGAGGCTGAATCCAATGCTTATGGATTAAATATATCGGCTGACTTCAGGGACTTCTTTGATAATATGCAAAATGATTTGTCTAAAATTGACCTGGCTGAATATAAAAAAGAGCTTCTGATTTGCGTCCAGGAACTGACTGATAATAACTATCAGCTTGGCCCAGCCAGGCAAGTATTAAATGACATAATAAAAAATTATGGGGCTGGCTTGTTTTTACACATACATCAGATTTTGGATAGATATGATTTTGATTCAAAACAATTTTCAAATAAAGAGTTCGGATTTTTTTTTACACTTCTTTTAGAACGCTTAGACAAATCCATTTCACATTTAAGCAGAAGTAGCACACCTGACGACATTAATAAATTACTTTCCAGTTTATATCAGGAAAAATTTCAGATCATAATGGATCCATTTGCCGGCACTGGCAATACGCTGGTCAAAAGGCAAGGCTGGAATTCCAGTGCCATTATTATTGGATACGAAACAAGCAAAGAAATCTGGCTTAATGGATTATTAAATTTAATTTTAAATGGGATTGACCCTCTTTTTTTCTATAATTCCAATGCTTTAAAGATTGATGGTATTTTTAAGAAAAAAGCAGACCTAATTATTACCGATATCCCTTTGGGTGGAGTTTTAAAAAAAGAATCCTTTGATTTCCTGAATTGGTCTGACACTTCAGACAGCACCAGCATCTATATTCAATATATCCTGGACAGTCTGAATAAAGATGGGAAAGCCGTTGTTGTAATCCCACCAAATTTTTTGTTTACTAGCAATTCAAAGGTCAGGAAATTAAGGGAAGTACTGGTTGAAAATAACTGGCTGGATGCAGTTATAACGCTTCCAGCTGGCATCTTCTTACCATATGCAGGTATCGCCTCGGCAATTCTTTGTATAAACCTCGAAAAAAAGACGGATAAAGATTTTCTTTTTATAGACGCATCAGAAATTAAACTGATAAAACGTACCCCAAAAGAATATAGTGTTGATGACGATGATATAGAGACTATATTGCAAACTTTTTTTGCAAGAGCATCTAAATTCGAAAATCAGCGTCAAATCTTTAGCGGCACTGTTTCTGAAGATGAAATAAGTGATTCCAATTATGATTTGTCACCCAAGAGATATATTTCTTCTGGAACGAGTAACTCTCAAATGGGTTTGTTTAGAGAGGAACAAACTGAGCTTGGAAGTCTGCTTACTCTTATTTCAGATAAAGCGGAGTTTTCGTCTGAAATAACTTTGCGGCAGATCTCAATAAAAGAACTTAAACCGTCACTAACAAACTTTGTTTTAAGGACTAGTGAAATACCGATAAAAGAAATCCAGGAGGGTAAAACCCTCGGGCATCTTGAAAAAAATGCTTTGCTCCTCACTACACATTTCAGCAACCTGAAACCTACTTATTTTGAATATGAGGATCAGCCAGTATTAATTCCCAGAGCCATAAAGGCCTTTTCAGTGGATCAAGGCAAAGTAGATATTGGTTTTCTTATATCCCAGTTCTACGAATCTTATTTTATTCAACAACTTGATGCTATCAGAAAAGGTAGTTCACAACAGTTTTTTTCCATAAAGGATTTTCTAAAGTTAAAAATTTGGTTACCCTCCATAAAAGAGCAAAAGCTGGCATTTGATAAGGCCTTACAGGTAACTATTTCTAAAAAAGCCAATGAGGCCGAATTGCTGACAAAGGAATTACAAAAACATAAGGCTACAGCTGTTGCTGACCAAATCGCCATTATATCATCTATTCAACATGAACTGGGCAACAAGTTACCAGCATTGAAAAACACGATAGACGACCTTAAAGCATTTGCCATTCAGGCTGAAAAAAACGCTGCTGTCTTTTCCATTGATGCTAAAATCAGACCAGTACTTCCCGGAGAAGATGAAAAAGAGGTAGACTCCATTAAAAATATTTTTGACCGAATAGACAGTATTCTGAATTATACTATTTCAATGGTAGATGATGCCGGCGGGATTATAACTTCCGATCCATCAAAATTCAAACCCCAAAAGGCCAGGCTATTTGAATACCTGAAAAGCGAAATTGACAATTTCATGCAGGTTCACGGTCAAAAAGAAAATATACACTTTGAGTTACCTGTTGAAGAAGGGCCAATAATGAATATTGATAAAAAGCAGTTCTCAAAGGCGTTGAATAACCTTGTACTTAATGCCATCCGTCATGGGTTTACAGACAGCAGGAAGCAGTACCATATGGTATTCCAACTGGTCCCTGATGATAAATATGACATCCTTATAATTAAAAATGACGGTAACGCATTTCCGGATGATTTCACTATTGAAAAATATAAGCAACCCTACCAATATGCTGGCAAAAATGGTCATTCTGGCTTAGGCGGGTACATAATAAATCAGGTAATTGAGAATCACGGAGGTGTAATGGATTTGATTAAAGATATTGACCCGGCCGATTCATTTAAAGTCCAGTTTGAATTCAAATTTCCAAAAGCCTATTTTTTATGAGTAACATTACCGTTTTAATGACTGATGATGGCAAGGAAAATTATGATTCATTGAAAAATAAAGCTGCCTTAAAAGGCATCTTGTTGAAATATGCTGAATCGCTCGAGGAAATGCTGGGCGAATTAAGAGCCAATCTTCAGGTTGACGCAGTAATTCTTGACGGCAAAGGATTTATTAAAAAAGGGCAAATAAGAGGTACAGATAGAGAAGATTTTGTTCATGAAGCGCTTACCGAATTAAAAATGCTTGAGCGGGAACAGGACCGCATTATTCCAAAATGTGTATATACGGCCTGGTATGATCAACTCAAAGACAGTCTGGAAAGCAGGGTGAGAGTTTTTGATAAAAAGAAACTGGCAATGGATGCAGCCTTGATGGATGAATTCTTTGACTATTTACACAGTGAAGTGTCTGTTTCATCCTCAAAAAAAATCCGGACCAAATATGCTGATGTTTTAGCCGGAGTTGGTGGAAAGTATCTTCCTGCAGATAAAGAAAGTTCCGTTATCAAATTATTGTCAGCAATTGAAAATAACAATCTGGTAAAACAAAGTGATTTCAATACAATCAGGGATGTTTTTGAAGCGATTTTGAAGCGAGCTAATACTATAGATCCACTTTTCATACCCAATGATCTTATTAAACCCGATAGCAGGCCAAATCTTGAGTGGTGCTACCGATATCTTTCTGGTCTAGCTGTAGATGTGAAAGACCCATCAAATAAAATTATTAAAAGTTACCCCGCAACAAAATCACCTATTGTTTCACCCCATATCAGCAGAAGTATAGATTATGTAAAGCAAATTTCAAGCATATTATCGCATACTTATACTGAAGCCTGGACAGCTTTATCATTTAAATCAACTGTTTTAGCTTTGGCTGAAATCATTACTTGGTTTAAAAACTATATTGACGCAAAATACCCGACTATTTAATTATGCTAACCCCAGAACTACGCTCAGACATCCTCAAAATATGGAACGCCTTCTGGACAGGAGGTGTTTCTAACCCGCTGGCGGTTATTGAACAGATCACTTACCTGCTTTTCATCAAGCGGCTGGACGAGTTGCAGACCCTGAAAGAAAATGAGTCCAATACCCTGGGCACCAAAGTAGAGAATCCCATCTATACCAAAGCACAGAAAGAACTGCGCTGGAGTACGTTTAAGGATATGGAACCCGAAACCATGTTCCAGCTGTTCCGCAAAGAGAATGGAGTTTTTGATTTCATGAAAAACTATGGCAGCAAAGACAGCGCCTTTGGCAAGTTTATGAAAAATGCCAATTTTATGATTCCCACTCCCCGGTTGCTTGCCAATGTGGTGGATATGATCAGCGGGATTGACATGAAGGACCGGGATACCAAAGGCGATGTGTATGAATTTTTGCTGAGCCAGATAGCCAGTGCTGGGCAAAACGGGCAATTCCGCACACCCCGCCATATTATTAAGATGATGGTAACGCTGATGGCCCCCACTCCGGATGATGTGGTCTGCGATCCTTCCGCAGGCACCTGTGGTTTTTTGGTGAATGCAGCAGAATATATAAGGCATCACCATCCCAAATCGTTTTACAATAAAAAATTCCTGCAGCATTTCAATCATGATATGTTTATGGGGATGGAGTTTGATGCCACCATGATACGTATTGGTGCCATGAATATGATACTGCATGGTATTGAAGAACCCTACCTTAAAGATGTGGATGCACTGAGTGAAGCCAATAACGGGTTTATGGAAGAAGCCACCCTGGTGCTTGCCAACCCGCCTTTTACAGGCAGCCTGGATAAAGAAGCCGTGGATGCTTCTATTCTGAAAATGGTGGACAGTAAGAAAACCGAATTACTGTTTTTGGCTTTGATGCTGCGGGGGTTGAAAAAAGGAGGC
>JAKQEA010000094.1 GCA_029558715.1 Bacteroidota bacterium
ACTTCCTCACCCGGCAATGACACGGCTACCGCCATGGATTTTCTTGCCGGCATATGGCAATCAATACAATTTTTACTTAGCTGGGAAAGCGATAATTTGGCTTTGCAGAAATTATCATGGCCGGGAGTATGGCAGTTCATACAACGACTGGAAAAAAGTACTGTTTTCCCTCTTTCATTTTCATGGGGATTATGGCAGGTATTGCAGGTCATGGTAGTACTTTGCTGAAAACATTTGCTTGAACGCAATAGTCCATACTGGTTTCCATGCACATCAATATTTTCGTTTTGTACGGCTGTCATGTTTAAGGTATCAATTACAAAGAAATTGGCCAATGACTCACCGGGTGTATAGCTGAATGATGGCTTTGTTTTCTGAATATTTCCACCGTGACATAATACACACATATCCAGGTTTCGCTGACGGGATAGTTTAGCAGGATTCACTATGAATTGCGCCACGCTGTCGGTTGGATTTTTTGTATGAAAGCTCACATGTTTGGCAGCAGGGCCATGACATTTTTCACAATCAACCCCGTACAAAATTTTGTCCTTATGAAATTCTTCCGGCTCCACGCCTGGTGCTGAGCTTACTCCGGCATATGTGACGTGACATTCCAGGCAACGGGCGGTAATGGGCCTGTCCATCATAACCTTATTGGGAAATCCGGGACTGTTTGACCAGCATTCGGCTGCCTTAAAGTAAGAGACCGGCAACTGGAACAGTTTATTATTATTCCAGTAGAGGTATGATTGTCCCATAGCACCGGAACCAGTTACAATATCAAACCGAAGCTCTTTTTTCTTTTCCCCTTTGAAATAGATCACCTGGTAGAAACCACTATCCCTTTTTTCCATATCAATCCGCAATTGCGGGTTATATGAATATGAGTTGCTGCCGGGCATAAAACTTCCATTAATGAATTTTTCTATTGCAGGCTGTGATGTCAGGTAATGTGCTGTCAACAAATGTTTGTCAAGAATATCCTTATGGCAGCCGGCACAGCTTGCTGAGCCCGCAAAAGATTCGTAAGTAATATTATTAATATATACCGGTGTACCCTGTTCAATGATTTCTGATCCACTGCTTTCCTTATTATTCTGCTGGTTTATACACTGTGTAAGCAGAAATCCAAGCAAGAAAATTATACCTAAAACAACACTTGTACCTGGAAGACGAAGGATTCGTTTCATGAGAAATGATTAGCGAAAAAGGAAATTAATACTTTTATTTTGCATGCTATGAGTTGGCATTACCTGATTAGCGTAACGATTCCTTTCCTCCTGATCGTATTACCTCTGAAATCGACCGCTTCAATCATCCATACAAATGTGGCTGAGGCCTGTAATACTCCCTGGATTTTTCCATCCCAGCCCTGACGTGGGTCGCTGGTAGTAAATACCTGCTGTCCCCACCGGTTATAAATATTAAAATAATGAAACTCTTTCATTCCGACAGGTATTGCTTTTAATATATCATTCAGCCCGTCATTACCCGGAGTAAAAGCTGTAGGAACATAAATTTCCGGTCCTGTATAGACTTTTACCCTGACTGTTGCTGTTCCTTTACAATCACTCGCAGTAGTGGCCGTAATAGTATAAATAATATCCTTGTCGAGAATTGCAACCGGGTTTGGTATAAAGGGATCGTTCAGTCCTGCAGATGGTGTCCAGAGATAACTTACAAATCCGCTGCCATTAGCATCAATCGCATTTAACTGCAGGGGCTGATTAACAGTAATGATCGTATCAGTAGTAATTGATATTCCTGGCGGAAGAGTAACGGTAACGGTAACCTGCTCATCAATCAAAGAACGGCAGCCATTAGCATCAGTAACGGTGAGATGATAAACAAATGTTCCTGAACGGGGATTAATTACTTCCGGATTAGCAATATTCGGATTATCAAGATAAGTAACAGGACTCCAGGAGTATGATACTCCGCCAGCACCATTCAATTGTGTATTTTGTCCAAAGCAAATCGTAACATCGTTACCCGCATCTGCAACAGGCGTTGGAAGTGCCGGAACGACAACTGCTTTAATAGCAGGACATCCGCCCGGTAATTCAGCTTTGATATAATATGTACCTGTCGGTGCAGCAGCAGGAGTTGTATAAGGAATAGTTGCGGCGGCATCAGACCAGTAAGTAAATGTAAGCCCGCCGGCTGAGCCTGCAGTGACAGCCGGAGCGGTGAGATCTGCTGTGCCGCCAGAAACACAAACTGCGGCGGGGCTGTTTGTTATCAAGAAAGGAGGCGCTTCGAGCACAAAACCAGTAACCACCTGGATCCCTCCGCAATCCCTGTTCAGAAATGCTTTCACTGTATAATTCACATCAGGGGTAAGGCTCGAAAAAATGCCGGTTGAATTACTGGCGACTTCTGTTGTTCCATTATATATAACATAAGTTACCGTTGTCCCGACTGGCGGAACAGGATTAACCGTAGCGACACAGGATAAAGTAGCACAATCAGCTACGGCTGAAATAGAATACAAAGTAGATGGGCAATAAAAAGAGATATCGATGGAAGCAACAAACCCCTGCCCGCATGCATATAATAACTGATGTGCATTGTCATAGGTCAGGTCATACACCGAATTAGCAGGAAATCCCGGAATAGTTATATCAGGTGCAGACAGGTCATCGAATACAATACCGTTAAACTTCAAAACCTTGATGGTACCATTAGTAAACCCAATAAAGACATTATTGCATTCATCTGCAAAAACACCCCCCTGTAATAAAAAAACATTCGAAGGAATACTAAATGGAGTGCCGACCGCTGCACCTGTAGCTTTATCAAATGCTTTCAGGTTACGGCCATCCCAATAGAACAGGTAAGCAGAGCTGACAGCTAATGTATTACTGGAATTATCAAGACCAGTCAGGTAAGGTCTGTTTCGGGGTTCCTGCAAGGCAAAATAGCCGGTAAATGTCCGCCAGGAAATACTGGCTGAGCTATACGGGGGCGGATGCTTATAGATCGTATTATCTGTGGTAGTTGATGTAACAGGAGTTGAGAAAATGGTGAACATATCATTTGTGACTGGATCGATAACAATATCAGATATATCATTATGCCCACCTGTTAAGCCAGAAAGGTTGGATGTAGCGGGTACAACGGACGGAGGTGCAAGTAATGCCAGCTCATTATTGGCAGAGCCTCCTCCTCCTGCAATCAACATTTTGGGTGTGCCTCCATTACAACTCCATATCATTTTCCAGTTTTCTGCAAAATTGCTGTTCGATGTTGTCAGGTAGTTATCATACACACCAGCAGTAGTTAACCTGATTACTGCAAAACCACTTCCGGCAAGACCTTGTCCCAGGTATATGTTTCCCGTTACTTTATCAACCACCCAGCCACCATACGAACCGCCAAATACCCAGAAAGGAGTAGTGACTGACCCGGTAAAAGTCCATTGAAGTGTTCCTGCTGCATCAAACTTTGCCAGTTTTTGAATAGAACCATCACCCCCGCCGGAAACATACACATTGCCTGCATAGTCAAAGTCTATATCCTTGGCAATTCCACTATTGGCACCAGACAGTGTAGCAGTTCCTGTTACAAAGGGATCTATGATAAATGTCCTGCTTTCATCATAACCAGCAGGTAATCGAAAGCTAATGACATTGCCTTTTAAAGAATATGAAGTAGCAATCCTTTCGTTTTTATTTTCAGCATAGTAGGATACTGGCATTGATTGAACAAATCCGTCAATGTCTGAATTAATAACCAGGTTTCCCTCCGCATTGATATTAATAGAACTTATGTCACCGGCATATCTCATTTTTACCCGGCTTACATCTGCACCCGGTCTTATCACCAGGCTGAATTCATAGCCCGGCTTTTCTGACTGGATAAAAGAATATTCAGCATCAATTCCGGGATAAAGTTCTTTGTAGACTATCTTTTTGAAAGCCATTGCTTTTTCAGGGAGCATGCCGTAAATATGATATCCCTCTGCAGCATCAGTAGCAATGATCTCAGGCCTGGGATTTGCGTTTAACCATTCAATGGATATGGCTCTTTCGGTGGAAGCATTTCTTTTTCTGATCTCCTCTTTCTTCACATCTTCCCTTTCTGATTTTTCCCTTTGCTCATAGGATATCTTTTTTGTTTTCCGATGTATATGAATAACACCTTTGGAGGTAAACAAAACGGGCATTCCTATTCCTTCATAGCCGTATAATACTTTGCCCATCCTACCCTGTTTTGCAACAGTATCGCCATATTGACCAATATTCTTAATATATCTTCCTCTTAGGCCAAAGAGATCCGCATCATTTCCGGCAATGGCCCGTAAAGAATGGCTGGCAACAGTTTTCTTCTTTTTTGAAGAATTAGTTATTGCATCCTGTGCAGCTAGTTTGGAGCAGAGAGTGAGGAAGGGCAATAAAACAAGGCAGGTATAAGGCTTATAAAATCTCATTCGCTTTCAATTGGTTCTGGTCTTCTTTTCACCTTCTAAAAATAATATTATTTGCCGGAAAGCCTGATCCGGAAACACAACTATAGCGAAATTTACCATGTTTTAACAATGGTAAAGCTTATAACCTCTTCACAAAAGAGATGTTGTAACTCAAGCCGGTATCAACCGTACAACCAGAAGCTGTTCCTCACTAATTCTCTGTTTCTCCTTTAAAAAAACCAAGATCAGCAAGGATTAGGGCCGGGCAGGTATAATTTAGCAGGCTGCTGTTAATGCTATTCTTTAATTCCTCCCGGGTGGCGCAAAAAGAAGCATTAATAAGAGAAAGTTTGTAAGAATTGATTTTAAAAAAAGCCAACCTGGATGCTTGTAGTATATAATCACTGTCTAGTTGAAAGGCCTCGGCAATATATGCCTGGTCGTTGTAAAGGTGGTTCATACAGACGGATATTGGTTTTACAAATATTGGATTGTAATTACAACGGCGGAATTAATACAAAATTGCGTCCCCGGTTACTATCTCCGGCAATACAATCCTTTAAAAATGGTGAATAACCTGTGTCAAGATCCCTGTCTTTCATCGGGTTACCTTTGCCTGTTTGTTGTATTAAAGGCAGATTATTTTGTATAATCGTTTCCCGATTGCTGTTTGTCAATGATTTATCGAATTTTTTAACCCAAAAACCGGCAAATGGTACAAAAGACCTATTTCAAGACAAAAGATTACTGTAAAGTAAAATTCTCCTTTAAAGTAGAAAATGCTGAAACAATTGAAATTCTTGGCCTCAACAGTAACTGGGAAAACTCAGTTATTATGAGCAGGAAGAAGGATGGTACGTTTAGCGCTGATGTAAACCTTCCTAAAGATTCTAAACATGAGTTCAAATACCTGGTGAATGAAACAGAGTGGATCAATGATCCGGAAGCCGACAGCCAGGAGCCTAATGTGTATGGCGGCACGAACAGTGTAGTTATTATCTGATCCGTACCATATTGATTGATACCAGTAATGATCCTTAATACAGGATCTTGCTGGTTTTTTTGTACCCGCTTAAACTTACTTCATCGAATACTGAAACGAAAACTGGTATATGGGCAGGCCATATTCTATCTCCGGCGCTTTACTGTATTTATAATAAATGGCTTTGATGTTAACAAGCTTGTTGATCTCAATACCAAAGCCGCCCGACCAGCCGTGGTACAAACCATTGGTTTCAATAGCTGGTAAAAACTCTTTTAGCTGCTTTGCATTGCTTTTGCAGATATGGTAGCGCAGCGCCAACCAAAACACCCCTACATTTTTTGCATTGTTGCGCTCCCAGGCACCCGTTTGAAAATAAAAGCCCAGTGCTGCAAAGCTGTTTAAAAAATTGACCGGTTTGCCGGTAAGCGGGTTGCTGATTTCTCCAACACGGATGCCGCTTAATACCCTTTCACCTGCCTGGTATAACAGGCCAGATTTGGTGATCTTTTCTTTTTTAGTAAAGAATTGTACTCCTTCTATGCTTATGTTGATAAGGCCACTGAGCGGGTTAATGTATTGATTTACCAGGTGTGTATTGCTTTTGCTGAACACCGTACCGGGTGTGTTGTTTTGAAAAGTATTATTGCTTACTCCACCATAAAAGGAAACAGGGATAGCAAATTTTCCTGGCTCTCCGATGTATAATCTAATAAATCTTGCTGAGGCATTTACCTGGCCGTTGTTTACGATGTCTATAAAGCCGGAAGTGAAAATTTCAGGTTTGTAATCTTTGGCAGAATTGGCGTTTGTTGTTGTAGTTGACTGAGTAGGTTTGGCAGTCTGCTTCATAAGCGTATCCTTTCCCTGTGCCGAGACAAACAGGGAGCTTAACCAACAAAATATTGGAAAAAGGAAACGCATTTTCTTTTAGTTTGCTTATTTTTCGCTTAATAGTCAGCTATTTAAAATTCGATGATACTCACAGAAAACAAGTAAAGACAGGGTCCCTGCTTTATTTGTTTTCCTTCATTTTTTCAAATGCTTTGCGGATACGGTAGTTTGCGCTGGTAAAAACATAATTAAAGGATAGGCCTATATAAGAGCCGGTTGAGCTGTAGCTTCCTGTAGTAACATCTCTATTGGGAATATTCTTTATGGTGTAAGTGCCGTTTACATACTTGGTGAAAGAGATGTCGCCACAAATTGACAACTGCATAAGATTATTATTTTTCAACAACCATGAATGACCCGCATTCAACGGGAAACTGATCCAGGGTTTTGCATCGTTATTTGCATATACATTAGTGCCGCCCACATCAACAAATCCGTTATTTATATCCTGTACAACGATAAACATACTTTCATAATCTGCACCAGCACCGAAACAAAATCTTCCGCCACCGTTTGCAAAAAAGTATCTTGTTTTTGCATATAGCCAACGCCTTTCGAATAGTATGGGAAGGCTGATTACCGCAACAGGTGCATAGGAATTTATACCTTTTATTTTATAATTCCGTATTAGCGAAGGTGAAAAATCATCTTTGTTAAATGCGGTAATAAAAGTTCTTCCTAAGACGGTAGCGTCAGGCCCTATTATAAGCGATTTTGTATTGCTGAAATTTATCTTATACTTAATTCCAATTGATAAACCAAGAGCCGGTTTTGAACTTACAGGATAGCTACCCGACTGGTTCACCATCTTAGCTTTAAATACCGACATGGCCATTACATCAAACTGGATATGGTTTCCTTTAAATACATAATCACTTAAAAAATTTTCCCGTTTTATTACATTGCCTTGAGCAAGCACCGAATTATATATAAAAAAAACCGGTGCAAACAGTATTGAAAATATGGATGTAATTCTTTGCATAACTGTATGGCAATTAGAAGCCTTTTTTTAAATATTCCTTTACTGCTTTTTTATTTGAGCCGGTAAAATAGTATTGTATTGACAATCCTAATGAGTTCCCGTAAACCTTATAAGTGCCTGTTGCAACAGGTTGACCGGGAATGGTAATTCTATAATTTCCCCGATAAAAAGCCCTGGGACTAATTACTGCGATAAGCTGAAGCGTAAGAATATTGTTATTCTTTAAAACCAAATCCTTACACCCCCCCAAGCTGAAATTAACCCATGGCAAATATTTATTATTACCGCTAAAGAAACCTGAATAAATACCAATATATTGGTTGCTTGTATCATTTACTCCTCCACCAACATTTAAATCCCATATTGGACTATACATCAAATTAACCCCTGCTTTTAATATAATATTATCCCATTTTTTGGTTTGTACTTCCTTTTGTATCATAAAAGGAAATTTAAAAGCCCACCAAACATCTTTTAGTTCAATTATACGATGGCCATCAATTTGATAAGGGAAAGCCCGGGTGTCCTCTTCGGGAATACTGAGAAAAAAATTTGTTTTGCCAACAATAAGGTGAAAACCGTAAGAAAAAGTAATCTGTTTGGGTCTGTCGTAATGATAATTCAAACCTATCTCATAAGATGATTGCAAACGGGAGTAAGGTCTATAATTACCTTCCCGTCGTTTAATTTTTGCCGGCGGAAGCATGGATGCAATAATTTCTAACCCCACATAAGGCTTCTGACGTTCCTTCTTTTTTATAATTCTTATTTGTGGAAATTGCTCTTTTTCTTTAAGTTCTGCAACCTGGCAGATACACGTATGACCAAGGAACAAACACAAAAGGGCCATAATACCCTTTTGTGTTTGTATGAAAAAAAATGGTTTCATTTATTTTGAAATTATTAACCTGATACCGTAACCATTTCTGTTCCTTTTAAAACTTCCTCTTGAAATATATGTGGGGTCGTTCCTTAATACTATAACATCATTATTTTCTGATTGGAGGCCAGCCCAGGTAAAGAAAGGGCTGATGCCGATATAATGTTTTTTTCTGAGGGCTTTAAATATCTCCACACCCCCGGAAATCCGCAGATAAGGCACAAATAGCCTCTGGGCTTTTTCATCAATAAAACTTACTTCAAAACTCTGATTCCTGTCATCATCTCTTAAACTATAAACCCTATGGTAAGAATCTCCCTCATTGATATTAAATGAGGGGCCGGCAGAAATATAAAAATTAACAACTATTTTTCCTTTTTTATAGGCTTCAAAATATTTCTTTAAATATAAATTTACTTCTACCGACTCAACCATAAAAATAGGTATATGGTCTTTTTCAGAATAGTAAGGGATAGCCTTATTCAGCTCATAAATATCAGATGATAAATTCATTAAGGCTTGAATTCCGGTTGAAACTTTATGTTTTTGGCTAACACTTTTATTGAAATCAATAAATACATTTTTATCCTGTTTGAATTTCAATCCTATATTACCTGTATGCAGGTCCATTTTTTGTAAAAAGAAGTAACCTCCTCCGATTCCAATTTGAAATTTATTTTGTGAAAAACTGCTTGTTACGTTAAAAAAAGCGGATAATAAAATAAGTTTCTTCATAAAATTTATTTTTAACAAAGCCGGATAAGAGCAGGCTTATCCGGCTTTCTGATTCAGGTGCAGGAAATATTCCCACCTAATGCATATATTACCTCACCAGTAAATTGCTGATTGTAATATAAATAGTATGTCAGGAAATCATTGCTTCTTTCGATTGTAAAAGCATAAGGGTGCATATGCTTGAATTTTGTTTTTTTATGCCCGTGCGAACCTCCATAAATATGCGGGTTATCGTTTACAGGCCAAGGCTGATCATCGCAGGGATTCCATTGTAAAGTACAATAGCCAATACCTACCAGGTTATTTCTATCTTTCTTAAACCTGTTTCCTTTTTTCTTATAGAGCTTTACTTTCCCCTCTATCTTTGTTTTGGTTGCCTTTAGATCTCCAAAGACTCCCTTTTGCCTTACATGGTAATATATTTTCCTTTCTTTATCCGGGCTCATATAAGTTGGAACACCCCTCCAATCATTACTCACATGAGATGAAGTTGTCGGATTACAATCATAGGTGACATTTTCTGTAAGCCATGCGAGAATATTTTCAATACTATCCCAATTATCAAAAATAAACTGCAAAATACTAAGAAGATCGTATCCTTGATTGACTTCATAATTATTCGGACCGCTTACTAACCTACCGTGCCAATTATTATTAATATAACTCCTAAATAGACTATAGCCGGTTACATTATTAAGTTCAGGCTCTGGGTTTCTAAGCTCAATATTCCAATCTTCGCTTAAGACCGGCCAGTATAGCTCGTTATTAATTAGCTGATTGAATGCCGGGTTATTGTTATCAAAATTTTCTCCAACAGAAATTAACCAATCCTCTTCATCTGTATTAATTTTAAGCAGTGCTGATTGAAAACTCAATTCTTGAGCAAATACAGTGCTCGCATAGTCATCAACAAGTGTAAATTTTTCTTCTTCAAGGTATTCGAAGACTTCTTCCCTGTAGTTCTCAAGACTGAACCCACTGTTACAAACAGATGAACTCCATAAGCTTTGCACTATAGCTTCACAGTACTCTGCATAAGTGTTATCATATTGCTTATCATACTCATCAAGCTGATTGGCAACAGTAACCACGGATTCAAGGTTTTCGAAACTTAAAACACTTCCAGCGTTTGTTATACTTTGTTGTTGTATCAGGGCTTGAACATCTGAAAGAAGCTGGGAGGATAGCTGATTAAAAAGTGTGGTTTTATCAGCAATGATAGCTTGTGCACCAGTGTTCCCATTTACACATTCCCTATCCAATTGCTGACCGTAGGAGTTTAGGCCCAAAAATACAAGCTGAATCCAAAGAAGATACTTCAGAGAAAAAAAAGATTTTTTCATGGCTATACTTTTTTCACCTACTCTCTTCAATACCCGGTTTTCGGCTTCCCCGTAGCATTGGGGTTACCGCCGGCCTGGTAGCCCAATGATGACCGAATGTACCGTGCCCGTATAGCCTGAAACAAGTGTGTTCTCACAATCAGCAGCGCTTTTTTCCTCATTGCTGCATGTGAATTTTCACAACTACTTTTTAACTGCTATATATACAACTACCCCGGCAGCCTCTGCTGCCTGTCAAAGAACCATATTGCTACAAAATTTAATAAAATGGCCGGAATAAAATTGTGAATTTTCACAATTTTTAATGAGAATTACCACAAAGTGGTATGTGCATTTCTCAACAATTGTTTACCTTGAATCATAACCACAACCTTACAACTATGATAATTATCCCCCCCCCCCCCGAAACTACCAGGGCGCAAACCTGATTATTTCATTTATGACAATCCTGCCTTATGCCTGCCATTCATGATACTAACCTGGTAAAAATAGCGGTGGCGGATGACCATAACCTTTTCAGGGAGTCGCTCTGCGCCATCATAGATACATGGGAAAACTGCAAGGTGATCATCCAGGCTGTTAACGGCTGCCAGTTACTTGATAAACTACAAGCCACCAGGCAAGTACCCGATCTGGCATTGATAGACCTGTCCATGCCGGAAATGAATGGCTATGAAACCATCAGGGCAGTAAAACAAAAATTTCCTGAAATAAAACTTATGGGCCTGTCGTTTTATAATAGCGAAGAAATGGTATGGCAACTCATCAAATGCGGCGCACAAGGCTTTGTAAATAAAAATGATGATATAAACAGGCTCAGAAAAGCTATTGCAGAAATGATGACCACGGGGTATTTCTTTTCGGATCATACTGCTTCCCGGATGGTAAAAAAAGCGATGCAAACAGGTACTCTTACCATTAAGAACGACCTCAGCGATAAAGAAATACTTTTCTTAAAAAACATATGTTCTGAAAAGACATATAAAGAAATAGCCAGGGAAATGAAGTTAGCCCATCGCCAGGTTGAATACCTCAGAAATAATCTATTTGAACGATTTGGTGTAAGCACCCGTACAGGACTTGCTGTAATTGCGCTGGAGAAAGGATTGGCAGTATGAAAGTCCTGTTTGTATAATTTACCTCATACCGGTTTATAAATAACCTTTCAATTTCATGGCAT
Source organism: Bacteroidota bacterium (assembly GCA_029558715.1). GTDB lineage: Bacteria > Bacteroidota > Bacteroidia > Chitinophagales > Chitinophagaceae > JJ008. Next base: position 11,411 of record JAKQEA010000094.1, read on the forward strand.
TGTTTCTCAATTTTATATTCACAGTTTAAATAAAGAATGTATACTCCGAAGCCGGTAATAAGCAGATTGCTGTATCTTTATGTATGGCAAAAATCCTGATACTTTTTGCACATCCTGTCTTCGAAAAATCGAGGGTTCACAAGCGGATGGTCAATCATGTCCGCCAGTTAGAACATATCTCTTTTCATGATTTATACGAAACATATCCCGACCTGGATATTGACATAAAGAAAGAACAGCAATTGTTACTGGAACATGATGTAATAATCTGGCAGCATCCTTTTTACTGGTATAGCGCACCGGCCATTATCAAACAATGGCTGGACCTGGTACTGGAACATAACTGGGCCTATGGCGCCAAAGGCAAAATGCTAACCGGGAAAAAGATCTTCAATGCTATCTCCTGTGGCGGCAGTGAAGAAGCATATAATGAGAGGGGAAGAAACAGGTATACCATCCCCCAATTCCTGGCCCCCTTTGAGCAAACTGCTCATTTATGTAATATGCAGTACCTGCCGCCTTTTGTTATTCATGGTACCCATCGCCTGTCGGAAGCAGATATCGAATTACATTCTATTCAATACCTGCAATTACTGGTAGCACTTACGCATGACCGGATAAGTGAAGAAGAATATAGATCAGTAACCTATTTAAATGACTTGTTACCCGTACCGGAACAGGTCCAATCTTAAAACATGGATAAAAACTCTCTATTCTTCCAGGCATTTGTATACCTGTCTGCGGCAGTAGTAATGGTACCACTGGCAAAACGTATCGGGCTGGGATCTGTTTTAGGGTATTTACTCGCCGGTATTCTTATTGGCCCTGCCATATTGAATTTTATTGGTTCAGAAGGACATGACCTCATGCATTTTGCAGAATTTGGAGTGGTGATGATGTTATTTGTCATAGGCCTGGAACTGGAACCCGAGATTTTATGGAAATTACGAAGATCGATATTGGGTCTTGGCGGGTTACAGGTTTTAGTAACCACTTTTATCATATCTACCTTATCACAACTATTGTTCGAAATTTCCTGGCAGGAAGGATTAGCACTTGGGTTGATCATTGCACTTTCCTCTACTGCCATTGTATTGCAGACACTGAATGAAAAAGGACTGATGAAAACATCAGCGGGCAGGCATTCTTTTTCAGTACTGCTTTTCCAGGATATTGCTGTTATTCCTATGCTAGCCTTTTTCCCTTTGCTTGCTTCGCATCAACCGGATATAGCTGCTTCAGCGGTAAAAGAAACTACATGGACAGCTGGTTTATCCGGATGGATGCAGACACTGATAGTATTTGCGGCTGTGCTGGCAATAATTTTATCGGGCAAATATCTTATCAATCCGCTGTTAAGAATCATCGCTGCTACACGGTTGAGGGAAATATTTACCGCCTCTGCCCTGCTGTTGGTTATAGCTATTACATTATTGATGACACAGGTAGGTCTGAGTCCTGCATTAGGAACATTCCTGGCCGGTGTAGTACTGGCGAACAGCGAGTACCGCCATGAACTCGAAAGTGATATTGAACCTTTTAAAGGTTTATTATTAGGATTATTTTTTATTGCCGTAGGCGCTTCTATTGACTTTAACCTGGTGATGCAAAAACCTGTTTTAATACTAGGGCTTGTTTTTATCATCATGACGATAAAGGGAATTGTACTGCTGGTGCTGGGACGCTTCTTCCGTATGAAATTGGATCAGAATATGATCTTTGGTTTTGCATTAAGCCAGATGGGAGAATTTGGTTTTGTGCTGCTGTCCTTTTCATTGCAGGAAGGAGTGTTGAAAAAGGAAATCATAGATGTAATGATTGCTGTAGTGGCAATCAGTATGGCTGTTACTCCGCTGGTACTTTTAATTAACGAAAAGATTATTCAGCCCCGGTTTGGCGCAAAGGAAAAAGAAGATGAAAGAGAATCTGACAAAATTGATGAGAAGAATCCCGTTATCATTGCTGGTTTTGGACACTTTGGAAATACGGTGGGACGGTTTCTAAGAGCAAACGGTGTTAAAGCAACATTCCTTGATTTTGATTCTGAAAGAGTAGAGTTACTGAGAAAGATGGGTTTTAAAGTATATTATGGGGATGCGTCACGGCATGATCTGCTGAGAGCAGCTGGCGCAGAACAGGCAAAGATCATTGTATTAGCCCTTGATAACCTGGAAAAGAGGCTAGAGATGATCGAAATAATAAAAAAACATTTTCCAAATCTTAGAATACTGGTAAGAGCAGAGAACCGCTTTGACGCTTACCAGTTGATGAATGCAGGTATGATGCATGTTTACAGGGAAACACTGGATACTTCGCTGCGGGTGGGAACCGATGTGCTGAAGATGATGGGCTTCCGTTCATATACAGTGAACAGAATGGCCCGCATATTTTTAAAGCATGATGAGTCGACAATCAAGAAACTGGCTGCAATCAAAAACAAGGAAGAGTATGTTGCCAGTGCGAAGGAATACATAGAGGAGATAGAAAAAGTGCTTGAATCAGACAGGCATGATCCTGAATTACAAAATGATAAGGGGTGGGATGAAGAATCGCTTATTGCTGATGCCGGCGGGGTGAAACCTTCCTGAGATACAGCCGTTGTTTAATCCATTTTTCAGCTTCTACAGCATGAAAGACCACAGCGGATAACCCGATACAGATCAGTAGCTCATTCAATGTAAGAGGTTGCGTTTTGAAAACTTCATTTGCAAACGGCAGGTAAATAACAACCATTTGTAAAAAGAAAGTAAGAATAATGGCACCAAACAAAGGCAGATTACTGTGCAAGCCCTGCCGGTAGAGAAATTCCCTGTCGCTCCTGATGGCAAGTACATGCCCTAACTGAGATAATGATAATACCGTAAACACCATTGTTTGCCAATGAGTGTTGTTGTTTTGCATTGCCCATGCCTGTGTACCAAGCGTTACTCCGGCCATTAACAAGCCAACCCAAACAATATGATACCCTATTCCTTCAGCAAAAAGGCTTTCGTTTGTTTTGCGGGGTGGTCTTTTCATTATATCCTTTTCTGCTTTTTCACTGGCCAGGGCCAGTCCCGGCAAACCATCTGTAACCAGGTTTATCCAGAGAATATGGATAGGTAATAGTGGGATAGGCAGGCCAAGCAACGGCGCCATGAAAAGTGTCCATATCTCTGCTCCGTTGCATGTCATTATATACTTTACGAACTTGCGGATATTATCATATATCCTTCTCCCCTCCTTCACCGCTTTTACAATCGTCGCAAAATTGTCATCCAGCAATATCATATGAGCGGCCTCTTTACTTACATCTGTACCTGTAATACCCATCGCTACCCCTATATTAGCTGATTTTAGTGAAGGGGCATCATTCACACCATCACCTGTCATTGATACAAAATGATTCTTTGCCTGCAAGGCCTTTACAATATTTAATTTTTGTTCTGGCGAAACCCTTGCATATACCCTGATACTCTCCACTTTTTCTTCAAACTCTTCCTGGTCCATTTGCTGCAGTTCTTTTCCTGTTAAGACAAGGTCTTTTTTAGTGAGTATACCTATTTGCTTTGCAATAGCAGCAGCTGTTATGGGGTGATCACCCGTAATCATTACTGTATTAATACCGGCAGATTTACATTCTTCGATAGCCGATTTTACTTCTTCCCTGGGAGGATCGATCATACCAATCATTCCGGCAAAAGCCAGATCATTTTCAACGCTTTCATAACTGAATGGATCCGGAAGGCTTTTAATGACCTTATACCCAAAAGCTATTACACGAATGCCATTGGCAGCCCATTCATTGGCCTTCACATGTATCGGACTGGTATTTATTCCCGTTTGCAGGCTATCTGTAATTGATTCAACAGCTCCTTTTGAAATGACCAGGTATTCCTGGCCATAGCTGTGGACTGTCGTCATACATTTTCTGTCAGAATCAAAAGGCAATTCAGCAACCCGTGATAACTGGTGCTGCAATTGTTTCAATACATCAGTAGAGTATCTAAGGATGAAGTCCTGTACCAGGGCAATCTCCGTTGGATCGCCGAGTAATTTTTTATCCGCTGTTACTCTCACATCGTTATTTAACGCCACCGCACAATAAAGGACAGAAATTTCACCAACCAATTTCTCATCGTTTGTTGTTGCCTCTACATCTGTTACTTTCATTTTATTCTGAGTAAGAGTACCTGTCTTATCAGAACAGATATAGGTAACAGAACCAAGTGTCTCAACAGCAGGAAGTTTACGTACCAGTACATTCTTTTTGACCAGTCTTCTTGCTCCCCTCGCCAATGCAATAGTAATAAGAGCCGGCAAGGCCTCCGGAATAGCAGCCACCGCCAGAGAAATGGATATCAGCAGCATACTAAGTGGCTTTTCTCCCCGCAACAGGCCAATAACAAACAATAAAATACAAATGAAGAGTATAATGTAAGAAAGTTTCTTTCCAAAATCACTCATCCTTCTCTGTAAAGGAGTAACGGCTTCTTCCTTTTGAAGCATCCTGGCTATCAAACCAATCTCTGTAAGCATCCCGGTTGCAATCACAATGCCCTTTCCTCTTCCGTATGTAACCAGTGTACTTTTAAAAGCCATATTAAACCGGTCTCCAACCGGTAAACTGCTATCCTCAAGTAGTTTTTCCGATTTTTCAGCTGGTACAGATTCGCCGGTCAGTGCTGCTTCGTCAATTTGCAAACTGTGTGTTTCGATCAGCCGGATATCCGCCGGCACCACATTACCGGTTTCAAGCAACACAAGATCACCTGGTACGAGTTCAGATGCATTGACTGTATAAGGCTTGCCGTTACGAAGAACATTTGCCTGAAAGGCTGCGATTTTTTTTAAGGCTTCCATCGCTTTTTCAGCCCTGTATTCCTGGATAAAACCAACTATAGCATTGAGAATAACAATAACCAGGATAATAATTGTATCGGTAAGATCACCTGCAATGCCTGCAATGATAGCTGCTGCAATTAACACCAGGATCATAAAGTCAGTAAACTGGAAAAGAAATAAAAGCCAGGCTGGTTTTTTCTTTTTCTCCTCAAGCTCATTTGGCCCGTATTCTGCCAGTTTTAAAGCAGCCTGTTCAACTGTCAATCCATTCATAGATGAACCAGTAATGTCCAATACCTTATTGATATCAATACAGTGCCAGTTCATAATGGGGAATGAATTTATTGCAGAATCATATTATATAGATCAGGCGTTCCGTTCCATGCCCAAATTAATAAATAACAGCTTTATTAAGTTGTTTGAAAATGAAAATTACTGCTTATTGATAAGCCAACGGATTACTGCCTGAAACAGGAGAAGACGGGAATGCCCGTCTTCTCCCGGCGCAAGATCAGCGCTCTGTCTATAAAATTTTTCAAACAAATAAAGAATATATTATTTAAAAAACTGTTGTGACAATGCGTTTGCCACTACTTTGTATTCTTTATCCTTTAGTACAATCTGGTAGCTATTATTGATAGCTCTCATGTTCGGATTGGATAGGTGTTTCTCATTGTAAGGTATCAGGATATCAGTTTCACTTTCTATTTTTCCTGATTTACCTATGACTCTCTTAAATACCCTGTAGCTAAAATGCCATGGGTTAAGATCACCAACTGAACCATCGGATTTATAGGTATCGTTAAACCCTTCAAATATTAATTCGCTGGTATACTCCGGATGCGCCTGCAGTAAATCAGTAATTTCTATGAAATGATTCAAAGCAGGATCGTCATGGACAATGCCACTGTCCCACAGCGTTTCGCCATTCAAATAAATGACCAGCCTGTTATCGACATGTTTGACATTGATCCAGTATTCTTGTTTCATGTTTCAAAAATTAAGCTTTATAGATTGGGTTAAAAAAAATTACAGGAGCGAAAATAAAAACTAACTATTATTGCCGGCTATGACGAATGTTAGACAATGACCTGATAATGATTACGCATGAGGATAAATAAAGGTCATGCTCATCAATTATTGAGCACTATTATTTTTCATACATAAATCCTTTTATTTTATCACTATCATTTTTCAGCCTTGTAAATGTTATTACTCATATGCTAATATGATTTAGACCCGGAAGTGATAACTGTCACAAAGCCCGGGAAAGAGCGAAAGTAGCTTTACATGTTTTCTGCAGGTACTGCGGAAGTCATTCAAAACATACTTTTATGAAAAAGCTATTTTCAACTTTAGGCCTGGGGCTCTTGCCCCTGTTTTTATTAGCTCAGACAGGTCATATTATGCAGGGAATTGGTGCTCAAAACATGTCTATGGGAGGCGCAGCCACTGCGCAACCGCTGGATATTAATGGGGCATTACACTGGAATCCCGCCGGCATATCAGCTTTCAATACAAAGATATTTTCTGCAAATGCTGGCTTATTCTTTTCATCCCCTGAAGTTACTTCCACCGTCCCTACACCCGGTGGCCCTATGACAGGTGTAACAAAGGATGACAGGGGAGTTTCCATAATGCCTGCATTGGCAATGGTATGGGGTAAGAAAAAAAGCAGCCATACTTTTGGTGTGTCTGCATTTGGTATCAGTGGATTTGGTGTTACATTCCCTGAAAGCACTACAAACCCAATTACAATGCCGCAAAGTTCGGGTGGTTTTGGCCGTATTGAATCTGATTACCAGTTAATGCAGGTAGGTATTACCTATGCTTATAAAGTATCTGAACAATTTTCCATTGGCCTGGCCCCTACTTTTAATTACTCAGCTCTTGAATTGGCACCCAATCCGCTTGCATCACCAAGTATGACGAAAGGATATCCTGTCAGTGATAAAGCTACTGCGCTGGGATTTGGCGGACAGGTTGGTTTATTTTACAATTCCGGGAAGGGGATTAAATTGGGAGCCTCTTACAAAACACAACAATACTTTGGAGAGTTTGATTTTGAAAACAAATACCTAGATGGTAGTGCTGCTCCAAATGTAAAATTCAAAATGAACTACCCGGCCATTTTTTCTGCCGGAATAGGCTATTCTCAAAAAGCAGTTGATTTTGCGTTAGACTATCGCTTTGTTAACTACGAAAACACTGAAGGTTTCAAAGATAAAGGATGGACTGAGTCAGCATCAGTTGCCGGGTTCGGATGGGAAAATATTTCAATTGTATCAGCAGGCCTTCAATATAAAGGAATTAACAAACTGCCACTTAGAGTTGGTTATACATATAGCTCTAATCCAATAAACAGTGACCTGGCGATGTTCTCTTTGCCAGCAACAGCTGTTATAAAAAATGCTTTCCAACTGGGATTTGGTTATGAATTTAATAATCATTTTACAATGAATGCCGTTTATCATCATGGCACCAGCAGTGGTTCTACCAGCGGCATGTTACTCAGCCCAATGATGGTAAGCTCTTCCAACCCTTACGGATCAATTGCAGGCAGTAATGTTTCTTACAAGATGACGACAGATATGGTAATGGTGGGCATTAATTACTCATTCTAGAAAATCGGCGGTACTTATAAAAGCGATCCGTTCTTGTTGAAAAAAGGCTGACCCGAAAGGGCCGGCCTTTTATATAATACATCACATAAGAGTTTTACTTCAATTCAAATACCATTGCAGTTCTTGCAGGAACCGATATACCTGCTGATAATAAATAAGTAGTACCCCTGACCACATCAGTTGCTTCCTTTTTCCCGGTCAGTATTTCTGCATAACGACTCTGATCAAGCATGATAGTCTCTTTATTTTTATTCAGCACCACCATTACTGTTTCCTTATTGTCATAACGGAAATAAACATACACTCCTTTAGCCGGCCCAAAGTGCAGGGTATTTCCATTATGTATAACAGTTTTGTTCTTTCTCCAGTTCAATAGCTTTTTAAGATACGATTGTATATGTAACTGATCGGCGGATAGACCAGCCCCTGTAAATGCATTTATAGTATCCCCCTTCCAGCCTCCGGGAAAATCTGTTCTTATCAACCCATGGTCTCCGGGTTTTGCGGAATTTTCAATTAATACCTCCGTTCCATAATAGACCTGGGGTATACCCCGTATGGTGAGCAGGTAAGTCAGTGCCATTTGCATCAGGTTAACATCCTTTTTAAGAAAAGTGAATAACCGGTCCATATCATGATTGTCTCCAAAAATCAAAAGGTCTTTTGGGCTGGCATAAACAAAGTCATTGGCCAGTGCCTCATATAATTTTACAAGGCCTTTGTCCCAGCTTTCTGGCTCAATCAATGCCTGCACCAGGGCAGCCTGTATTGGAAAATCCATGGTACTTTTCATACAACCGTTGTAGCCACTATTGTTTGGCTTTCCTTTTTGCCAATAGGCTGCTATTAATGGATTGGTACTCCACTCCTCGCCTACGATACTAAAACCCGGGTACTCATTCATGATCTGGCAGGTCCATTGCTCCAGGAATTTTTTTGGTGAATAGGGATAAGTATCCTGCCTGATCCCGGCAAGCCCCAACGTTTCAATCCACCATATATTATTTTGTATAAGAAAGTTGGCAAGAAAAGTGTTTTGCTGGTTAATATCCGGCATCTGATCTACAAACCATCCCTTTACCATCAGTTCCTTATCCGCAGCTGCAGCATATGGATCCTGGTTTACTGTTCGGCGATGATTGGTGATCTTTCTAGAATCCGGGTAATTGACCCAGTCTTTGAAAGGCAGGTCATTCATCCACCAATAATAAAGACCGGTATGATTAACTACTCCATCAAATATCAGTTTAAGGTTAAGCTGCCGGGCTTTATCAGCTAGCTCTTTGTACTCTTCAAGTGTTCCAAACCTCGGATCAACTTTGTAATGATCCGTAATGGCATACCCGTGATATGAAGCATTAGGCATATCATTTTCTAATAATGGAGTTGGCCATATAGCGGTGAAACCCATTGCGGCGATATAATCAAGGTTATTGATAATACCACGAATATCACCGCCATGCCGTCCATAATCATTTTTACGGTTGAGCCTTTTTTCCCGCATATCCGGAACTATATCATTTTTTTCATCGGCATTGGCAAACCGGTCTGGTGTAATAAGGTAAATAACATCAGCAGAAGAAAAACCCTTTACCTGGCTGGTATTTTTTGCTCTTGACAACAGGGTATAATTATAGGTATGAGCAACCTTACCATTACTTTTGAAATGAATTGGAAAAGTGCCGGCTTTAGCAGATGAAGAAATGGTTAAATCAATAAAAAGATAGTTTTTACTATCTGCCTGGTGAGTTTTTTTTATAATAACCCCGGGATAGCTAACAGAGGGACTTGTTTCTCCAATTTTTTCTCCATGAACAAGTAGCTGTAGCGACTGGTTTTTCATTCCTACCCACCAGTTTCCTGGCTCTACTCTTTTTACTTGCGCCAACATACTAATTGAAAAGTATAATAAGAAGAGAGGCAACATAATCACCCTGATCTGAATTTCCCGATATAAAGTTGACATAAGAAATAAATTATTCCCAAAGTTACCCGAATTAAAGAAAAGCTGAATTGTCTTTACAGGAATCAATGATTTAAAAGATCCTTCCCTTGTGGAGGAAAATAAATCCCGAATCGGGTATTAATATTTAAATTAGGGCATTCTTTATAACAGGAAAATTAAAAATGGCTTCCAGACTTCATTACATAAAATCTGAATGTAGAAATCCCCTTCTGTTGTTTCTGTTCCTGGTGATCCCCGTATTGGGTTTTTCACAAAAATCAAAAATTGACAGCCTCCGTTCGCTATTGGCTACTGAAAAAACAGACAGCAACAGGGTGAAACTAATGTGGCAGCTGGCAAGAGATATTGGGATTTATAATCCCGATACTGCCCAGGTATTATCACAGCAGGCCTTGTACCTGGCCAGGAATATCGGGTACCTTGAGGGAGAATCAAGATCACTGGGTGTGTTGGCTAATACGCTGAGTAAAATTGGCAACTATCCCAGGGCACTAGAATTAAATATTCAAAAACTGAAGCTGGAAGAGAAAAGGAATGTACCCAGGAATTTCGCCAGCGTTTTAATGAATATTGGTGTGGTGTATGTACTACAGGATGAATATCGCAAAGCGCTGGAATATTATTCCAAAGCAGATTCAGTAATCCAGCTTCATAATATAGATGACCTTAAGTATTATATTACCTTAAATATCGGGGATGTATATAACCGGCTGAATATTTCCGATTCTGCCTTTACCTTCTTCAACAAATCATTAGAGCTTGCCCGGAAGCTTGACGACGGAGATCTTATTGGCACTTCAATGACCGGGTTAGGCCATAGTTATCTCAAACTGGGTAGCTATCAGCAATCTTTGATTAATTATCAAACAGGAATAGGTTTGCTAAAAGCGGCCAATGATGATGAAATACTATGCGAGGCAGCCCTTGGTATAGCCAACTTGTATGAACACCTGAATAACTACGATTCAGCAGGATATTATGCAACAATGTCCCTAGCAATCGCCAAACAAGACGGTTTTCTTTCCAAGGAACTTGAAGCAGCTGAATTCCTGACAGAGCACTATAAAAAGATAAAAAGCATCGACAGCGCCTTTATCTATGTGAGCTATGTAAGAGGATTGAATGACTCAGTAAACAGTAAAAGTAAGATCCGGGAATCCCAGGTAATATCAAGTAATGAACAATACAGGCAATTGGAAATGGAAGAGATAAGGCGGCGGGAAAAAGCAGAAAGATTCCAGCAATTGCAAATGTTGCTGATAGCTATTTTTATTCCCGGTTTTTTTCTCCTTACCCTTTTACTTAGCCGGATAAATGTACCGATAAAATTTATCAGGTTACTGGGAGTAATCTCTCTCTTATTTCTTTTTGAATACCTGACACTGTTACTTCATCCTACTGTAGCAAAATTAACTCATCATACACCTGTATATGAGATTCTGATCTTTGTGGTGATTGCGGCCATTTTGATCCCGATGCATCACCGCCTGGAACATTGGCTTATTCACAAACTGACCCATCACAGACATGGACATAAAGTAAAAACAACTCCAACACAGTAAAAAAAAATCGTTCCCGCTGATACTTCACATTTATAATATGAAAAGTACTGGAAGGAACGATTTGAAGAAAAAAACAAAAATCCTTTAATCAGGAGTCTTAACTGGTCTGTCTGAAACAGAATCCTTTTTGGTTGTATCCGCAGGTGCCGGTGTTGGCGCTACTACAGGTTCTGCAGGTTTTGCAGCCGCAGTATCAGCAGCCGGCTCCTTTTTTTCAGCTTCATTATTACAAGCGGTTGTAAATAGAGAAGCTGCCAGAAAACAAATCAGCAAAGCGGTAAATGTAAGTTTTGGTTTTTTGATGAACATATGCGTTGGGGTTTAGGGTATAAGGTTACGATTTGTATTTAAAATTTCCAAAAAAAATTGAAAGCTGCTTGCAGGACACCCCAGAGGTTCTGCTGAAAATTCGAAAACAGATTTACTATATTTGGAGCAACAGATCATCTGCTATAAAAGTCATTTTTGTAAATAGTGTAAATCAAAATGATATGGAAGTAAAAGAAAGAAAACGTAGTGGTAAGTGGTTAAAGAGGATACTCATCCTGTCCCTGCTTTTGAACCTGGCACTCGGCTCTTATGTTGGCTATAAAAAACTAAAAGAAAAAGGTTATTTCTCATCAGCTCAGCCCGAAGGTTATGGTGAATATGAAAACAATCTTCTTTCCGCCAATGCTGAGTTTCTCAGAATGCTTCCAAACGACAGTAATGAAATTGTATTTGTAGGCACCAGTATGACTGCTGATTTTCCCTTGCAGGAAATGTTTAAAAACCCCGCCATAAAAAACCGGGGTATTGCGCTCACCCGTACTGCTGATGTACTGAAGAGAATTGACGAAGCAACGGAATCAAAACCTAAAAAAATATTCCTTGAGATAGGGATCAATGACATCGGTACCGGTATTCCGGAAGACTCAATAATCAGTAATTACATCAAAATACTTACTACAATTAAAGAACAATCCCCATCTTCAGCCATTTATGTTCAATCACTTTTCCCGTCGAGTGATAAAACTAAAACAGCAGCTATCGAAAGTTGCAATAAGAAACTGGAGGATTATTGCAAGAAAAACAATATCCGTTTCATCAATCTTTACCAGGCCTTTTTCAAAGATGGAGGTATCGATACAGGCATGACCTTTGATGGACTACAATTCAACGGCAAAGGATATACCATGTGGAAACAGCTGATTGAACTCTATGTGAACGAATAGATTATTCCCAACTACTGTGTTTTTGTTGCTTTTGAATCCGTTTTCTTAACCATTTTAAAATAAGTGGCTTTGAACCGGTTGTTTATTATTTCTCCCTGTACCTCTGCTTTACGAATGGCATTACAAAAGCCATCCTCGGCGTGAGCATCTCCATGCTCGTCGATTGAGGTACCCTCTACGAAATACGACTTTCCATTAATACGAACAGCCAGGTCACAGCCTGAAGCTTTCAACCCCAACTGGCACTGACCACAGGCGGCTTCAACGATAAGTATCTTTTTGGTTGAATCAGGCACTGATATCCTGGATTCCTTTTGCTGTCCATGTGCAGGTAAAATGCTGAAAATTCCCAAAACCACTATCAGAAGTAATTTCATAAAAAACATTTAAATGATTGATAAGCAAAGCTACAAATAATAAAATATGGCCTCACTGAAAAAAACTGTACCTTCAATCAAATCTGCCAGATAACTTATCTCTACAATCAGACAGGTTTTTCACATTTACAGGTTGACTAAACAGACCTCCAAAAACAAATAGTATTACAATATGGCAGAAACATGGAATAAAAAGGAAAGAGAAAAGAAAAAACAGCAAAATAAAAAGGAAAAAGCTGAACGAAAACAGGAACGTAAGGATAATTCAAAACAGGGCAAAAGCCTTGATGATATGATCGCTTACCTTGATGAAAACGGAAATCTTTCTTCAAAACCACCTGACCCAAGAAAAAAAGTTGATATAAAAGTGGAGGACATAGAGATTGGCGTTCGGAAACAAGAGCCTATCAATCCCGAAGACCTGATAAGAAAGGGAACAGTTACTTTTTTTAATGATTCCAAAGGTTATGGTTTTATTAAGGATGATGTAACCGGTGAAAGTGTTTTTGTTCATATCAATTCACTGGCTGAAGCAATTAAGGAGCAAAACAAAGTCATATTTGAAGTTGAAATGGGGCCGAAAGGTGCTAATGCAGTAAATGTGAAACTGGCAAAATAACCAGCCGGTAAAACATATAGCAGCTTTATTGTCATCAATGGCCGGGATCACATATACCATATATTTTCCGCAGACAACGACAGGTTAACTGTATCTCCGGCTTTGTATTCTTTCTTATTTGTTCTTACCCTGATCAATTGCCCGCCAGTTTGTACATCGACAGTAAAATAACTTCCCCAGTACAAAACAGTTTGCACCTTACCGGTAAATGTATTATCTGCGGCAGTGACGATCAAGAAAGATTCGGGCCGAACAAGTAATAGTTTATTATCCGGCAAGGGAAAGCCCTCCCCCGTTATTTTCTGGGCAAGATCCCTATTAATAAGATTGTATTCACCGAAAAGTCCTGCACAATATTCATTGATGGGTTGATCATATACCTGGGCAGGAGTTCCTGTCTGAATTATTTTTCCCTCTTTCATCACAAGTATCCGATCAGCCCAGGAAAGAATGTCTGGTGCATCATGCGAAACAAGAATACAGGTTATGCTCAGTTTGGATCCAATTTCATGAATAACTGATTTGATCGTATGCTTGTGTATTGCATCAAGGTTAGAATAAGGTTCATCCAGCAATAATAATTTCGGGGACGTAATTAGCACTCTTGCCAGGGCAATACGTTGCCGTTCTCCCCCGGAGAGCTGGTCAGTACGGCGATGTAATAAATGTTCCACCTGGCAAATTCTAAAGATCTTATGGGCTTCTTTTTCATCGAGTTTATTGGCCATTTCCAGCAACTCATGCACCCAATAATTATTCCTTAATTCAAAATGCTGGCTCAGGTATGCAATAGCAGGATGGCCGGGAAGTAACTGATCGTCTGGTCCAACCACTTTTCTGCCCTCGAATAATATTTCTCCTTCAGTTGGCTGTACCAACCCTGCAACCAGTTTAAGAAGTGTTGTTTTACCAGAACCAGTTTCACCAGCAATGGCGATATTCTGAAATGGGTGTTGTGAGAACGTAATATTATGTACGGAGAAACTGTCCCTCTCCTTCTTGCTGATTCTTGTTACTTCTAAAAAAGCCATGCCCGAAAATAAACTATTGGTACAACAAATACTTTTTCTGAATAGTTTAATACTAAGGCAGATTTGGTCCAATTGAAGAGACGTTTCACCTATCCCGGTATATCAACCGTGTGTCAAAAAATTAGCCTTATCTGCTATATTGATTTTGAAATTTCTTAAAGTGAATCTTTTTATCTATCATATTCAAGCCCGGTTTTGACTTCTTTCGTCTTACCAGTATAACAGTCTGCAAGGATGCAGGTGTAGCAAAAAAAAGAGCAATTATTAACATGAATCATAGAGATGAATGAGGATTAATGTTTCAATTCCTTATAATGAAATCGCTCATGCACCGGTTTTACCATTAGGTTACAAATAAGACCTATAACCAGCAATCCGGCCATAATATACATCGTCATAGAATAAACCTGTGCTTTAGGAAGTTTATTAACTTCTATCTGGTATTGCCGCAGGTAATTAATCAGCACAGGACCAAGGATAGCAGCCATTGACCATGCAAGCAACAGGCGGCCATGAATTGCTCCAACCTGCTTTGTACCGAAAAGATCCCGCAGATAAGCCGGTATGGTAGCAAAGCCACCTCCATACATACTCATAATAATGGCAAACGCTGCAATAAACAGAATGACAGAGCCTGAGGCTCCAATAGAGGGAATTGCAGAATATAAAATAATGCCCAATGAAAAGAAAATGATATAGGTGTTTTTCCTTCCGATAATATCAGAAAAAGAAGACCAGATAAACCGGCCTGCCATATTGAATAAACTCAACAGCATCACAAATTTTGCTGCTCCCGCTGCATCAATTGCTTTATCAGCCCCCACTGATTCTGCTGAGAATAATTCCTGTATCATTACGGATGCCTGTCCCAGTACACCAATGCCTGCTGTGACGTTCAGCATCAGTACAAAAAACAAGAGATAAAATTGCTTGGTTTTTACCGCATTATCAACAAGGACATGAGCATTACTTACCATTTTTTTTTCTTTTTTAAGGGCAGGATTAAAGCCTTTTGGCTTCCAGTTTTCTGCAGGCACTCTCACAATCAATGAACCAAACATCATTAGTATAAAATAAATGCCGCCCATTACTAGGAAGGTTTCACCAACGCCGGTTGAGGTCTCGCTGCTGAACCGGTTCATCAGAAAAAAAGATAATGGTGAAGCGATCATACCCCCACCACCAAATCCCATGATTGCCATTCCTGTCGCCATACCCGGCCTGTCCGGAAACCATTTAATGAGTGTTGATACAGGAGAGATATATCCAAGGCCAAGGCCGATGCCACCTATTACTCCAGATCCGAGGTATAACATCCAAAGCTGGTGCCAATAAACTCCCAACGAAGAAATTACAAACCCACTGGCAAAACAAATTGCTGAAGTAAACATGGCCATACGAGGGCCTACCTTTTCCATCCACTTGCCAAAAGTGGCTGCGGAGGCTCCAAGAAAAAACAATGCTAAGCTAAATATCCAGCCCAGTTGCGTAAGACTCCAGTCGCCGGATGCTGAATTATCAATTCCAATAATCCGGGTAAGTGGTTTATTAAACACACTAAAAGCATAAATCTGTCCGATGCACAAATGGATAGATAAAGCAGCAATTGGCACTTTCCACCTGTTGTAATCCGGAGGAGCAATAGTTTTTTCCCTGGCAAGAAAAGTCATATGTAGGTTTGAATTAGAAACTAAGATATAAATTGGGAATAACGCTGAAGATGATTTTATTCAGTTCTGGTGGTAACTTTTACCCATGTAACCCAAAGTAATTATATGACTTTATTCACATCAGGCTTAAAGATATACCTGTAACTGGAGCAGCCACTCTCTTCTCTTTCCATCAATTACATTTTTTCCGCTTCGTAGATAATAGACAGGTCTTGTACTATATTGTGTGGTGATTTTGGCATTATGCCCGTCGAGAAAAAAATTAGCTCCTGCATCAAAATAATTTCCTGCCTCATCCAGGTAATCAAATTTCTTTCGAGTATACGCTGCAAAGGGCTGAATCCTGCATTTATTCGATTTACCTTTTGGAAGAAGAATGCCTGCCTGTGTATAAAAGATGGTGCCGGTGCCAACAAACATCCTTGCATCACCCGGACCGTTTAAAGTACGGTTTGCGGCTGGCATGGCCGGGTCAAAGCCCGTAGACGTATTCATTATGCCTAATGTGCGCCAGTAATTAGGTCCAAAATTGTAATGGTAAAATACACTGTAAGCTGTTACGGCCATATTGTTACTATTAACTCCAAATGGCACATCGGCAAAAATATCTGCACCTAATAAGTTGATATTATGTTTTTCAATTCTTCCGGAAACATCAGCACTTTTTGTAGCATCCTTATTATGATAAAATCCTGCGCCAATATTAAAAACTCTTTTTGTACCTGCATAGGTACCCACCCTGAAAGGTAAAATATTCGCTTCCTGGTCAAGGAACTGGTAATCAAAATAACCTTGCAGCGAGGCTTTGGCATCTCCGTTATTATCTGTTGCCACTCGGCCCTTTATCAGATCAAACTGTGGTGTGTTATTGGTGGCAAACGGTTTATTGATGGAAACGGAATAATTAAGCTTGCCAAGTTTGCCTTTTGCATAAATACCAAACTGGCGCATAAACTGATCACTCACTTCTATGAGTGGCCAGTTGAAAATAGGCGCATCAATAGCCAAAAAATTAAGGGTGCTTGCACTTGTCATGCGGCTGATGCCTAGCCAGTAATGCAAGCCGGCACCCATGTACAGATTATATTTATTGTTTTTTCCCGATTTAGGATCTTTTGCCGGAATAACAGCATATTCATTCCATACATCATGAAAAAAAATCTGAGGCTTTTTTCCTACTCCAGAAGGACCAGTACCCGAGGAACCAAATCCACCTCCACCCGCAAATGTCTGGTTGTTGATTCCAACATGAGCCAGAATCAGATAACGGGGAGAAATTTGCGCATAAGTAATCATCCGCAGCCTGCGGGCACCAATATCCCATGTATTATTCTTCACTTCGCCGTTAATAACAGAGCCCGGATTATTTTGCTGGCTTCGAACCCAGATTTGCCCCCAGGTAATGAACCGCATATACCTGGTTCCTTCAGCATTCAAATTGAATTTCATTCCTGATCCATAATCCGGTGAACCCTGTGAGAAAATGACCTGAGATACTATTAACAGTAACAAAAGAAAAAAAAAATTCATCTGTTTTAATTTGATCATATTGGCTTTTCAGCAATGAAAGAGACAGATAAAAATAAAAAGCAACTTTAATCAGGAAGATGATTTTCAACAGTTATAGTAATGATATATCTCCGTTATTAATCTATTATAAATAGCGTAATTTTAAGACTGGCTGAATTATAATGGTATTTTCGCTTTATTCTTGCAAGCTGAACACATCCTGGCCTTCATGAGATACTTAAGAATCACAGAATAAGAAAATTCTAAATAAATAAAAGTTGTTTTCTCAACCCCGTCAGAATGTTTTGCATTTTAGCTTGTTAAGTTCTTTCAGATGATTTATCTGTGGTAGTTTGATACCCGAGATATGGTTTTACCAACAAATATACCAACGTCTGTATTAATTTCTCAACCTGATCGTTAGAGAATAATTATATTAATCCCCATATAATTAATTACCCTGGTCTAAAGAACATAAGATCTTTCCTGAATTTAATGTCACCTCACCTGCTTATAATATTTCCCGTATTTTCATAAAGCTGATTTATTCTTTTTTACAATGAATCTCAGTATTCTTATTTTCAGATGGAAAGTTTAATAAATCCTAAAACGGAAGCCGGTTCTAAAATTGCATCTTTTAAAACAGTACTGATTTTTTTATACCCTGCTTACTCCCTATTTTCACCGCATGCACCCGCATATCCAAACATTATTAAAATGCATCAGCCTGGAAGAAAAGGAACAGGCACAACGCTATAGTCTTGACCAGCAACATACCCTAAAGCAACTGAAAGCGGAAGGTCTTGCTTTGCATCCTTTGATCATCACCCGGAAAAATTTTGGCTATGCTGATTATCCAGAGATAAGTTTCAAACTCAATTTCCCACCGGAAGCCAATATGTTTAAGGATGGTGCGGCGATCGAATGTTTTTTAACAGGTGAAGATCCAATAAAAGGAGTATTAATAACACTTGATGGCAAGAGTGGTGAATTTCGTTTATTCGCTCCCGACTTTCCTGACTGGATTGAAGACGATGGTGTGGGGATCAAATTAGCTCCTGACACCCGTACAACGACCATTATGAAGAAAGTGCTGAATGATCTGGAAAGTAATAAACCACTTTACAGGCTCTTCGAACAATTACATGAAGAAAAGATATCATCATCTTCGTCTACGGGCAAATTAAAATCTGGTGTTGTTAATTTCATTAATAAAAAACTGAATAAAAGCCAGCAGGAGGCTGTAGCCGCCTGTTTGCAAAATGAGCAAATAACAATTGTGCATGGCCCGCCAGGCACTGGCAAAACAACGACATTGGCTGAAGCGATTCTTCAGCTTATCAGGGCAGGAGAAAAAGTACTGGTATCAGCACCCAGCAATACGGCAGTAGATAATATTTCAAAAGAGCTCATTCAAAATGGAGTAAAACTTCTAAGAGTTGGTAATACCAGTAAAGTAGATGAAACTATATTCTCTCATACACCAGAAGGAAAACTAAGCAACAGCAAACAACAAAAAGAGATAAAACAATTAAAAATAAGAGCGGAGGAATTCCGCAGGATGGCAATAAAATATAAGCGAAGTTTTGGTAAGGCAGAAAGAGAGCAGCGAAATCTTTTATTCAGAGAAGTAAAAAATATCAGGAATGAAATAAAAAAATTACAACACTATAACGAAGAAAAACTATTTGAGGAAGCCGAAGTAATTGCCGGTACTCCTATTGGCCTGTATGATGCGCAGATAGATCAACTGCATTTTAAAACACTGGTGATAGATGAAGCCGGTCAGTGTATTGAACCGCTGGCCTGGTGTATTTTTCCCTTTGCAGAAAAGATCATACTGGCCGGCGATCATTGTCAACTTCCCCCAACGGTACTAAGTAATGAAGCTGCTTTACTCGGATTTAATAACTCAATCCTCGAAATCGCAATTGGTCACACAAACAATATACACCTGCTCAACACACAATACCGCATGCGACAGTCAATTGCCGGTTTCAGCAGTCAGTATTTTTATAATAGCCTATTGCATACGGCGGAACATCTTAGTAATACCGGCACTCATATCAGTTTTATTGATACAGCCGGCTCTGGTTATAATGAAAAGCATGGCCCTGATGGAGTGAGTTTGCAAAATGAAGGAGAATTGAATATTGTACTTCAACTACTGGAAAGAGAATTGTTAGAACCGGCATCCACAGCTTTTATTTCTCCTTACTCCGGCCAGGTGGCTGCTGCAAAAGAAGTGTTGCCCAAACAAATTCGTGTCAGTACTATCGACAGTTTCCAGGGACAAGAAAAAGAAAATATTATTCTATCACTTGTCCGGAGCAATGACGATGGTGATATTGGCTTTTTGAAAGACTACCGCCGGATGAATGTAGCTATTACTAGAGCCAAAGAACAGTTATTTATTATTGGCGATAGTGCAACAATAGGTGCAGATTCATTTTACTCGGCTTTTTTAACCTATGTTGAAAAATCAGGTAATTATCGCAGTGCCTGGGAATTTGAAATCAGGTAATATTTTACCCGGAATGATCCGTATACAAATACCATTTGCCTTTTATTTTTATCATCAGGCTGGAATAGCGTCCATCAATAGTCTTCCCATCAGGATATTTTACATGAAAATACCCGGTAACATAATAGAATTTGCGGGATAGTCTTTCCATGTTCTCTCCATCCAGTACCAGTTGCCCCATCTTTTCTTTCGGCCAGTATTTCTTATAAAAAGCCAGAATATTATCCTTGCCATAAGCGGCTCCTTTACTCAGTATCATCCGGGTGGAATCCAATGGAGCATACAGGCTTACATAACCATCAATATCACCTTTGCTCCAATATTCTTCCTCAAGCCTCAAAACAGCTAATATTTTCTTTTCATCTTTTGACTGTGCATAACTATTACCGGCAGTGGCCGTTACAAAAAGTAAAAACAGCATACCTGCCCGGAAAAAAAACCGCAAAGAAGATGTAAACATATGATTGATTTTGGTACTGTAAATTATTCAACAAGAATACTAATACTGTTACCATTCATATAATTTTATATTTAAGCGAAAAGATTTCCCTTTGTCATGATGCAAAGCAAAATCTGTTTATTTTTACCCTTCACCTCTAAAGTAATACCTATGCAGGCAAAAAATTATTTATGCATAACCGTCCTGTCCGTTTTTATATCTGTTACTGGCTGTGCAAACAACAGTAACAATAATGG